>JANNTE010000351.1:0-8150 GCA_031403365.1 Betaproteobacteria bacterium
CCGGCAGGCCTTCCTGTTCGCAGGTCGGCGCCACATCCGACACGGTTGCGCGCTGCATGTCGCGTGGCCAGCGCAAATCGTCGTAGCCCTTGCCGCGATGCATGGTGCAGCGGTTGTCCCACATCACCAGATCGTACAGGCGCCAGCGATGCGTATAGACGAATTGGCGCTGGGTGGCGTGATCGGTGAGTTGCTGCAACAGCGCCTGCCCTTCTTTTTCGCTCTTACCGATGATGCGCCCGGCGTGAGAGGCGAGATACAAACCCATGCGCCCGGACCCGGCGTGGCGGCGCACGAGCGCCTGCGGGACCGGCGGCAGAGCCTGATTCTCTTCGTCGGAGAAGTCGGTAAAGCCCAGCTTCATGCGCGAGTACATGATGGCGTGCTCGGCAACGAGTCCTTTCAGGCTCCGCTTCATGTCTTCCGGCAGCGCATCGTAGGCGGCACGCATGTCGGCGAATTCGGTCTGTCCACCGACGGGCGGAATGCTGCGCGCGTAGAGCAGCGAGGCTTTCGCGGGCAAGCGCTTGAATGAACTGTCCGTGTGCCACATGCGGTTGCCCATCTCGAACATGCGTTTGCGGCTATTTTCGCCCCAGATGGATTGGTCGGCATCGAGATTGGAGACGTCCGCGATTTCAGCGCGCACGCGCAACTTCGCATCACTGCGCACGGCGTGGATGGAGGTCTCCAGCGGGCCAAAATACCGCGCGAAATCGAGGTGCCGGTCCATGCTCAGGTGCTGGTCGGGAAAGATCAGGACCGAGTAGCGGTTGAAAGCCGCCTCGAGCTCGGCATGGATGTCGCCCGGCAGTGGTTGTGCGAGATCGAGATCACCGATTTCCGCGGCAAAATTCTCTGTAACGGGGTGGATGTTCATTCTCGCTTCCGAAGGCTGCGCAATGCCAGAGAGCAACTTAAAGCGCGGCGATGGCCGCTGTCAACTGTACGAATCAGTCGTTGGCCGCGATCCGAAAACCCTCCCTGATGATCCGATCAGGCCAGGGTAGTCAAATTCCAGAACCCAGACTTAAGTGCATATTCTGATGAAGAAAACTTCGATTCAACTGCCTGCAAACCGCAACTTCGGACTTGATCCAATGCCCTTAGGTAGCGCACACTACGCGGCCTTACTTGAAAACTGGCCAGGACTATCTCCATGCAGAAGGCAATTCTTACCCACCTGAGAGCGAACGGCGAACAACTGGACGCCGAGATCGCCAAGGCGCTTCATATTCCCAAGGCATTGGTTTTAAGCCATATTGCGCAGCTTTCATCAGCCGGTGAAGTAATTTGCTGCCGGGTGACGCGGTACCACGGTGGAAAACCAGTAGAAGGGGTGAGCTGTCGCCTGTCTGCTTTCATCCCACCGCGCGCCACCGGCCCCAAGCCCGGGGCGAAGCGCGGTGTCACCCCTGAGGCGGTCTAGCCAGCCAAGGCGTGACAGCAGCCATTGCCAAGGCTGATTCTGCCGGTCCAGCTGTTCGACGTTTTCACTGAATCGATATCGTGCCGCCCTGTTTCGCCCAGCCGGGTGGAACAGGCGCAATAATTACCGCGGGGTTCCGAAGCTTTACTCAACGGTCGGCGATTTCGGGCAAGAGTGTTTTGAATTCAGTAATGCGGCAATCGCGGTATCCACGCGCCCATTGGGCTGAACCTGAAGCCATGCACTGATATCCAGCACCAATGGTCGAACCTGTTCGATTTCCAGTTCGCTGGATTGCAGAAGAACAATGAGTTCTCCGGCAATGGTGTGAATAAAACTTCCCTCGGGCGCCATCGCCTGGGATACCAGTGCGATCGCCAGCAGATCGCTGCGATGACTGTCGTTGAACCAGGGTTTGCCGATGGCTTGCAGCCCGACCAGCGCCGGCAATTCGGTCTTGATGGGATTCTTGATGCCGAGGGGAAGCAGTCGCTTTTTCATCGCTAACAGGAACGGCAGGAAACTTGGTTACTTGAGCCCGCTGCCGTCCCGAAAACGAAACGCCCCGTTCGCTTTCGCGAACGGGGCGTTTTTTCTTGCAGGCATTCCGGCCTTTAGCCAGCCAGACTCCTGAACCTTGCGGTAGATCCAGTTCCAGAGTGCCGCTGACCGGTGCTGCCTTGGTTGTCTCTCATGGGATCACCTCCTTTCAAAGTTGCGAGCCGCCAGTGTAGCAAACGGGAGACGAACTACAAGCACCCGAATCCGTGCCAGGCCGGTGCCTGATCTGCGCGTCCGCGTGGGGTCAGATGGGCAACTCCTGCGGCTGCCGCGACATTTGATTACACTGGCCCCCTCTTATCATCCAGCGCCCAAGCCGGGCGGAAAAGGCGCCCATCAAAACCCCCAAAAGAATCCTGCCGCTGGTCGAAGAAGGTCTGGTCGACGAAGTCATCGGCCAGCTCATGAGCGGCAAGGAGGCGGTGGTCTACATCGTTCGCTGCGGGGAAGATATCCGCTGCGCGAAGGTCTACAAGGAGGCCAACAAGCGCAGTTTCCGCCAGGCCGTGCAATACACCGAAGGCCGCAAGGTCAAGAACAGCCGTCGCGCCCGCGCCATGGGAAAAGGCTCGCGCTTCGGACGCAAGGAACAGGAAGACGCCTGGCAACATGCCGAAGTCGATGCCCTGAACCGGCTCGCCGCTGCCGGTGTGCGCGTCCCGCGCCCGTACAATTTTCTCGACGGCGTGCTGTTGATGGAACTGGTGAAAGACAGCGCCGGTCACGCCGCACCGAGGCTGAACGATCTCGAACTCACACCGGAACTGGCGCGCGAATACCATCGCATATTGATCCTGCAGGTCGTGCGCATGCTCTGCGCGGGCATCGTGCACGGCGACCTGTCCGAATACAACGTGCTGGTCGGAACCGAGGGCCCGGTCATCATCGATTTGCCGCAAGCGGTGGATGCGGCCGGCAACAACAGCGCACAAGCCATGCTCCTGCGCGACGTGGATAACCTCGCCACTTACTTCGGCCGCTTCGCCCCGGAACTGCGCGGCACCGACTACGGACGTGAAATCTGGTCGATCTACGAAAGTGGCGCGCTCCAGCCTGATGTCGCGCTGACCGGTTGCTTTGTGCGCAGCGAAGTCCCCGTCGACGTCAACAGCGTGATTCGCGAAATCGACGATGTGGTGAAGGAAGAGGCGGCACGTCAACGCCACCGGCAGGCACTTGAACTCGAGAAGTAGTCTACGGCCCGCGTCTCAGGGGCCGGCTGGCCCATGGCCGGGAACTTCAAGCTCATCACGGAATCCTTGATCCTGAAGGGATTCCGGGCTGCTTCGCGATCTCCCGTTGCGCCCGCATGGAAACTTACATGGACGAACCGAAGGGCTGCAATATGCGCATGCGCGTAATGCCATGGAACCCTTCTGTCGTCAGGTCGATTCGATTGTCACCAATGCAAAGGAGCCATCATGATCAAGAAGGCGTGGGCGGTCTGGAAGGGCAGCATCAAGGAAGGCGGGGGCACGATTTCCACCGAGACCGGCGTGCTCAGGGAAGCGCCTTATGGTTTCAAAGCGCGTTTCGAAGGCGGCAAAGGCACCAATCCGGAAGAACTGATCGGCGCGGCCCATGCAGGGTGCTTTTCGATGGCATTGTCACTGATGCTGGGCGCAGCCGGCCTGACTGCGGAGAAAATCGAAACCCATGCCGACGTGACCCTCGACAAGATCGGCGAGGGTTTCGAGATCACCGCGAGCCACCTGAGCGTGACCGCGAAAATACCCGGCGCGAGCGCAGCGCAGTTCCGCGAAATCGCGGAAAAGGCGAAGACTGGCTGCCCGGTGTCGAAGCTGCTGAGAGCCAGAATCACGATGGATGCGACGCTGGAAAGCTGAGCCGTCGTCGGCCAGAGGAAACAAGGGGGACAAACCGAGAGGGAAGGTAATAGGGCTTTGTGACCGGCGGCCATAAAGCGCAAAGTGCCGGCGCAAATCCGCTATTTTCCCCTTCCGTGACGGAAGTACAGCGGCTCCCCTTCCCCGGGCTTTCCCCTTTTATCTTTCACCGCTAACCTCGCCTGTTTCGGGAGCAAGCGCGATGAGCGGGTTCGCAGGCTACGAACAATACGATGCGCTTGGGCTGGCCGGACTGGTGCGGCGCAAGGAGGTGACTCCGGCTGAACTGCTCGAAGCTGCGAGCGAGCAGCGTAGCAAAAGCGATGCGCACGGCAAGCGCCCAGTTGCCATTCCCAAGCACTTGAGGGTACGAAGCATGCGCTAGGAAGTGCGAATCGGCGCATTCCAATCAATATCCCACGCTGTCAGCGATTCGTCAGTTTGGCGTCATCCGGAGGAATGCCTCTTCTCATTAGATTTGAAGCGCGCGCTAATTTGGCGCGTAACCACTTCATCGGAGAATAGATCATGACCAAACGATGGAAAGCTATCGTATTAGTACAGTTCGCCATTTCAATGTTTGCACTGACCGCCAAGGCGCAGGAGGTACCCGAACCGCCGTGGCTGATGTCTGGTACTTATGGGATCGAAGTGGGTTACGCATTGGATGAGTCGACCGTGCGGCGCCTCCTGCCCAAGGGCATCGAGCCGGTAAAGGAAATGACCGGCGGGTTCGAGCTGTACATCAGCCCGGAAGGATATGGAATCACTCCCTATTCGGCATTCAACGTCTTCGTGGATGTGGAGGGGCTGGACATGCCCGATGGACGAAAAGGGCGATGGATGCTGATTGGTTACTATGGCCCATCCGAGCAAGTCGCAGCAGCGCTGAGGGAGTATTACGCTTGGCCGGTGCGCGCCGGTTCCGCGCGCGCACAGAACAACGGACCGGTATGGACTTGGACCGGATCGGCAAACGGCAAGGATTTGATTGAAGTTCGCGTCAAGCGCAAGGCGGGCAATTGCGAACCGCATCGCGCCCTCGATCTTTGGTCTGGACAGTCTGCATCGGGGGCGATTTTGATCAATCGCATTCCCAACACCCTGTGCATTCGCGACGTGGAGCTATCCAGTGTGCAGATGCGGGTGCCGTCTGGCGATCCGCTGGCGGCGCTCCAGCCAGGCAAAAAACCGATCGCATACGCGGTCGAATGGGAAAATGGCGCCTGGTCCTTCACGACTCCGGTGCGCAAGCCCTGAAGATTCCACCCTGACCGCTCGGCGCGGCAACTCGAATTCTCGATTTGCCGCGCGGGTTGACAGCCCTCAGAGTCCCGCCTCGGTGAGCGACTGCGCCAGAATCTTTCTGAAATCCGCATCCCGCCAGGCGAGCAAATAGAAATTGTCTCGGGCCTTGATCTTCGGATCAATTTTCCGCCAATCCTGGGCACTGCGGCGCGCATCTTTCATGCGTCCTGAACGCGCGTAGGCCACCGTGAGGCCGGCGCGGCACCAGATCAGATCCGTGGATTCGACCAAGCATCGCTCGAATACGGGAATGGATTGCTCCCAGCGCTGCATTCGCAAATAGGTATCGGCCAGTGCGCCCCAGTACCAGCCCGGTGGCACAGGATCCAAGCGCAATCCCCGCAAGGCCAACGGTAGCGCCTCGGCCGCATCACCCACTGCCGCGATACCCCACGCGCTAAGCATGAGACTTTCCGCGGCATTCGGCCCCTTCTCTACAGCAAGTTTGAATTCTTGGGCAGCCTCGTCATACCGTTCCACCTGCTGAAGAATAGAACCCCGGTAGGCTCTAACGATTGGCAAGTCGGGATTCAATTTGACGGCGTGATCCGCAAATTTGAGTGCGGTTTGATAGGACACATCAGGCTCCGAGACGTAACCATTGTCCGTGAGATGCTGGTAGATGGAAACCATGTAAGCCCATGGCAATGCGAAATGAGGGTCCAGTTCCAACGCGCGCCTGAAGTGCACGCGCGAACGAATCATGCCCTCAACGGAATGGTCCCGGTTTTGCATCGCGCGGCCCACCAATACTTCCGAGTACGCCAGGGGGTTTTTCGTCATCCTCCGCCACATGCGTGCCTGTTCACCTGACACCAAACTGACATCGAGTTCCTCCACGATGCTATTCGCAATCTCATCCTGGATCAGAAAAATGTCCTTGAGCGGGCGGTCATAGCGTCGCGCCCACACATGGGAACCTGTCGCCGCCTCGACCAACTGAACATTGATGCGCAATCGATTGTTGGATGACTGCACGCTGCCCTCCAGAATATGGCGCACTCCCAGCTCCTTTCCGATCTGTCTGACGTCCACGGCGCGCCCCTTGTAGGCGAAAGCCGAGTGGCGGGCAATGACGAGGATCTTCTGCAGCTGCGATAAATCCGTAATTAGCGTGTCGGTGAGGCCATCGGTAAAATCTTCTTGCCCGGGATCGTTGCTCATGTTTGAGAAGGGCAGGACCGCGATCGATGGCCCCTCTGGCACCTTGGGAGGCCCGGAGGCTAACGGTGGTAATCCCAAATTTTTTGGCTGCTTTTCCGGCCATAAGACGAACGCGGCAAAGGCCAGAACGAACAACGACAATACCGCGCTCGCCCAGCGGATCGGAACCCGCTTGCGCCCTTGCTGCGGCCCCGGCTCGGATGTTGCGGACGTGGCCTCGATGATGTGTGGCGCCAAGTATGTCGCTGTTGCTGGTTTGGCGATTTCTTCGACTGCCTGGGGACCATGCAAGGCCTGCGCAGTTGGAGTTTCGCTGGCGAGTATGGCCTCGGTCTGCCGTGAAGGCATGGCACCGCCCTGCTCAATCATATTGCGGCGTAGCTGTTGATACACATTCGCCGCTTCGGCGTTGCGCCCCATTTTCATTAGCGCGCGCATCTGTCTCTGGCACAACTCTTCCGCGAGCGGGTGTACCTCCAAAGCCTTGCCGTAAGCATCTATCGCGGCGTCCAAGCTGTCGGTTTTCTCCAGCCCCGCACCGGCGTCACAGATTGCACGCAAGAAGCGGTTTTGCCATCGATCTCGCGCAGCAAGAATTTCGATCGGTTCGGACTCTCCGGCCAGAAATGGCCCCCGGTACAAATTGATCAATCGCTCAAGCGGCTGAATAAACCCGGCGCCAGAGCGCATACCCAGTTCGTCGAGCACCGACTCGAATGCGTGAACGTCGCACCAAATGTACTCTGGATCGAGGCTCAACTGCCGATTGCGCAAAACCAGGGCGCGAGGTCCGGCCAGTTGCCGCAGGCGATACAAAGTGCTGGTAAACGTGGTCTGCGCCGCGTCGCCATCCGAATCCGGCCACAGAGAGTCAACAATTCGATCCTGCGGTACATGCTGCCCACCAAGCGCAATGAGCGTCTTTAGCAACGCAAGTGGTTTCTGTTGGGCATGATCCAAGAGCGCTCCATTGTTCTTCCGTTCGATGCGGAAGTGCCCCATGCAGTACACTCGGATCGAGGATTCACTCGGCATGATGTAATTCGCTGATTGGATTGCCAGCTCGCTATGTCAACGGCTGAAAGTTTAATCTATTGTTACGGTGTGCAATCGTCAATCGTCAATCGCCAATAAACAGGTATTCGCGTCGCGAGTTATCACGGCCGGTCGTGCAAAGTTGTGTCAATGAAGGAGCAAAATTACAAAAAACTGTAGTTTGATGAAATCGATCATCCAACTGGGAAAGAAGGAATCATGATAGGCACCTTTGCCGAGTACGAACAATACGATGCTCTTGGACTGGCCGATCTGGTGCGCCGCAACGAGGTGACGGCGGACGAACTCCTTGATGCGGCGATCGAGCGCATCGAAGCGCGCAACCCTGCGGTCAACGCCGTGATCATGAAGCTCTATGACCACGGACGCCGGGCGATCGCGGACGGATTGCCCGATGGGCTATTTCGTGGCGTGCCGTTTCTGATGAAGGACCTGACCTCGCCGGTTGCGGGGGTGCGCATGACGCGGGGCTCGCGCTTCTTTTCGGATACACCGCCATCTCCGGCCGACAGCGAGCATGTGCAACGGCTCAAGCGTGCAGGGCTGGTCATTTTCGGGCGAACCAATACCTGCGAGCTTGGGCTCTCGCTGACTTGCGAACCCCAGCTTTACGGCCCGACACGCAATCCGTGGAACCTCGCGCACATTTCCGGCGGTTCAAGCGGCGGGGCGGCCGCAGCCGTCGGTGCGCGCATGCTGCCGATGGCGCATGCCTCTGACGGATTCGGTTCCATCCGCGCACCGGCCGCCTGCTGCGGCGTGGTCGGGCTGAAGCCGACGCGCGG
>JANNTE010000352.1:0-11072 GCA_031403365.1 Betaproteobacteria bacterium
GCCAGATTCAGCTTATCGACTCGCGTCTTCATCCCCAGCTCCAGCCCCTGCCTGCGGGTTTTGCCGGCGTTCTGAAAGAAGCCTGCATTCACGGCGCCGCCACTGGAGATGAAAATGATGTCGTTGTTCAGGTCGGTGCGATACAGAGCCGCGCTCCATTTGAAGTGGTCCGTCCAGTTTCCGCGCGCGCCGATTTCACTGGTCTTGGCGACAACTTTTTCCAGCGGCGGATCGGCCAGAAAATTGTTCGGCAGGCGGCAAGGCGCGGCCGGGTCAGCGCAGGTCAGCTCGACCGGTGTCGGTGCGCGCATGCCTTCGCTGTAGGAGACATACGTGGTCAGCGCGGCGCTCGGACTGAAATTCAGACCTGCCGCCGGATTGAAGCGCTTGAAGGTATGGTCGCCGTTGAGCGCGGGCTCCAATCCGGTATTGTCCTTGATGGTGATGTTTGCCCAGTTGTAGCGACCTGACAACGTCAGGTGCAGGCGCTCGCTGAACGAGTACACATCCATGAAGTACAGCCCGTAATAGTTGTTGCTGGTATCGACATCGGTTTCCAGTTCGACAATGCCGGTGCCCGCAGTCCCGCGCGCGCTGGTGAAATCGGCCTCTTCTTCCGATTGGGTGAACTGGGTGCGGCCGATATCGGCGCTGGCACCGACGGTGAGCGTGTTCTTTTTGCCGCCCAGGTCGCCAAGCAAGCTCAACTGCACCGAGCCGCCATAACCGCTGGTTTCGATCTTGCTGCGATCGTTGATGGCCTGCGGTTCGCCCGCGCCGAGCCCTCCAACGCAATTACCCGGAAGGCCTTCGCATTCGTCGTTGACGTTGCTGCTGAAGTTGTCGTTGGTGTAGCGGCGGAAATAGATGTTTCCCGCCAGCAGTTGTTCCGCGGACAAAAAGTGACTGGCACGCGCATTCAGAAAAGCGGTCTTGTTGACGTTGCGATCCGGCCAGGTGTAGGCCTGCTCGCGCGTGTCCAGCCAGCCAAGAGGCAGTGCCTGGGTGCCTTCGAGCTGATTGTCGGCCAGCATCAGGGATACGTCCAGATCGGAGTCCTCGCGCTCCCAGCCGGCCTTGCCAAACACGGTTTTGATGCGGCTGGGCGAATAATCCCGCCAGCCATTCTCGTCGGCAAAGTTGCCGGCGATGAAGAAGTCCGTCAGCTCGCCATGCGTGCCGTACTCGACCTCGGCGGCCTTCCTGCCCCAGGAGCCGCCGGACAGGGACACCGATGCTCCGGGATACTGGAAGCCGGACTTGGTGCTGACCGACAAGGCGGCGCCCAGCGTATTGAGTCCGAATACCGGATTGGATCCGGGAATCAGCGTAATCGTGGAAATGGCATTTTGCGGGATCAGATCCCAGTTCACCACGTCGCCGAAGGGTTCGTTGACCCGCACGCCATCGACGAATACCGACAGCCCTTGCGCGGTGCCGAGCAGGGGCGAGGCGGTGAGCCCGCGAAAATTCACGTCCGGTTGAAAGGCGTTGTTCTGTCCATGGTTGAGCGATACGCTGCCGAGGTTGTTATCCATATACTCGGACAGATCCAGCGTTTTCTGCTTCTGAACGTCCGATCCGGTCGCCGCTTGCACATTCGACGGCACCTGACTTACCGGCACGCCGATACCCGGGACCGGCGTCGTGCCGATGACTTCGATGGTCGGCGCTTCGAGTTCGGCTGCGGGATTGTCGGCGGCGGCAACCGGTATGGCCGCCAGAAGCAGGGCCGAACAGAAAGCGCGACGTGCATGGGACATCGGAAATGCGTGGGCGAACATTGGGTTCTCTTCCTTTATTGGTTTGTTTTACATGATCCTGCCGGTTGGGTTTAGGCAGCGCACCGGCGTAGCAGGCTAAAGCAATGCGCGCTGGTTTGCCATGACCGAAGACGGATTTGCGCTGTGTCGGGAAAAATTCCCAATCTGTTCTTGTCGGTCTGGAAGGCTTGCGCTATATAGTTCGTTCATGCGCTTTGTGCGGCTGATTCCCAATTCATGAGTGTCTTCCGAAACGTACCCGACGGATCGCCGCCCTCTGGCGTGCAGTCATCATCGCGCCGCGACCTGGCAGTGGTTGCCGTATTCACGCTGGGAATCTTCGTGCTGTTCAGCGTGCTGGAGCTCAACGAGTGGATGGCAGCGCTGACCGGTCCGCTGGAAGCGTATCAACTCGACGAATTGCCGCTGACCGTTCTGGCCATGGCGGTCGGGCTCATCTGGTTTTCCTGGCGCCGCACGAAGCAGGTAAAGCAAGTGCAGACGCAACTGGCGCGGGCGCTGGAGGACAATCGCCGGCTGTCGCAGCAGTCCATTCAGGTGCAGGAAGAAGAGCGGCGCAGTCTTGCGCGCGAACTACACGACGAACTGGGCCAGAGCCTCAATGCAATCAAGGTCGATGCGGTGACGATACGCGATCGCAGCGCGGACGCGGCTGAAGTCCAGCGCAGCGCAAAGGCGATCATCGAGCTGTCGGCCCAAGTCTATGATGCCGTGCGCCGCCTGACGCAGCGCCTGCGCCCGGTCGCGCTGGACGAACTTGGTCTGCTTTCGGCGGTGGAATACGGCGTGCAACAGTGGCAGCAGCGTCATCCGGCGGTGGCTTGCGGCTTTTCCGCGAAAGGCGAACTGGACGATTTCAGCGAGCAGATCAACATCACCTTGTACCGACTGGCTCAGGAATGTCTGACCAACGTCGACAAGCATGCGCAAGCCACCCGGGTTGGAATATCACTTGAACGCGAGGCCGGCGCGGACGGCGCGGAACTGGTGCGGTTCAGCATTGAAGACAACGGCGGCGGTTTCGATCCGCGCCTGCGGCGCCGGGGATTGGGTCTGGTCGGCCTGCGCGAACGGGTGGAGGCGCTCGATGGAAAATTTGAACTGCACAGCGCGCCCGGGCAGGGTGTGCGCATTCGCGCCTCGATCCCGGTGAGGACAACGCCATGAAGTCGAAGATGGCACCGGTTCGCGTCGTGCTGGTGGACGATCACGCCGTGGTGCGCGAAGGCTACCGGCGTCTGCTGGAACGTACCGAGGATATTTCGGTCATCGCCGAAGTGGCAAATGGCCAGGACGCCTATCGCGTGGTCTGCGACATGCAGCCGGACGTAACTGTCATGGACATCAATCTGCCCGGGGTTGGCGGCATCGAAGCGGTGCGCCGCATTGTCGCGCATTCACCGGACGCAAAGATCCTGATGTTCAGCATGCACGAAGATACGGTGTTCTCCTCGCGCGCGTTGCAAGCCGGTGCGCGCGGCTATGTCACCAAGTCGGCGGCACCGGAGGTGCTGGTCGAGGCGGTGCGCCTTGTCGCGCAGGGCAAGCTCTACATCAGCCATGAAATGGCACGGGAGCTCGCGGCGCAGATGCTGCCCGGCAGGGAGACGCCCATCGATGCGCTGTCGGCGCGTGAGTTCGAAGTATTTCGCCTGCTGGTAGCCGGCCATTCGCTGCCGGAGATCGCAAAGATTCTGTTCCTGTCATACAAGACCGTGGCCAACTACCAGTCCAGCATCAAGCACAAGCTCGATGTGAGCAATACCGCGCAGGTGGTGCGCATCGCGTTGAGTCATGGCCTTATTGCGGGCAATGCTGAAACACAAGCTTCCCGCGACGAGACCGATTGATGCACCGCAATGCATCATTCACGACCCCCAAACTTAACCGTGCACGCTAAACTCCGGACTTCGCATGCAAGTTAATCATTCATGAATCGCACCCTGGTGCTCAACGTTGTCGGCATGACACCCGCCCTGCTCGCGCATGCGCCGAATCTAGCGGCGCTGGCACGGCAGGGCGCAGTGCGGCCATTGCGCACCGTGGTGCCGGCGGTGACGACGACGGTACAGTCCACTTTTGTCACCGGCGCGCTGCCACGCGAACACGGCATCGTCGGCAACGGCTGGTATTTCCGTGATCTGTCCGAAGTCTGGCTCTGGCGCCAGTCGAATCGCCTGGTCGGTGGAGAAAAACTCTGGGACGCCGCGCGCGCACGCGATCCGGCTTTCACTTGTGCCAAGTTGTTCTGGTGGTACAACATGTACTCGAGCGCCGATATTGCGATCACGCCACGGCCGATGTATCCGGCCGATGGGCGCAAGCTGCCCGATATCCATACCCACCCGGCCGGATTGCGCGACGAATTGCAGGGAGAACTCGGCCAGTTTCCACTGTTTCGCTTCTGGGGGCCGGCGGCCGACATTGTTTCCACGCGCTGGATTGGCCAGTCGGCGCTGCATGTGCTGAAGAAGCATCAGCCGACACTGACGCTGGTGTATCTGCCGCATCTGGATTACAACCTGCAGCGCCTCGGTCCGGCGCATCCGGCCATTGTGCGCGACGTGGCCCAGGTGGACGAAGTCTGCGGCGAGTTGATCGATGCCGCGCGGCGCGCCGGAATGCATGTGGTTGCGCTGTCCGAATACGGCATAACCGAAGTATCGCGGCCGGTGCACATCAACCGCGCGCTGCGCCAGGCGGGTTGGCTGCGGGTTCGTGATGAACTTGGGCGCGATCAGCTTGATGCCGGCGCATCAGATGCGTTCGCGCTTGCCGATCACCAGATCGCGCACATCTACGTGGCCCGGCCGGAGCTGGTCGACAAGGTGGCCGACCTGCTGCGTGCCTTGCCTGGCGTCGAGCGCGTGCTCGACGAGGCCGGAAAGCGCGAATGCGGTCTGGATCATCCGCGTTCCGGCGAACTGGTGGCGATCGCGCGCGCCGACAGTTGGTTCACTTATTACCATTTTCTGGACGACGCGCGCGCGCCCGACTATGCGCGCACCGTGGATATCCATCGCAAACCGGGCTATGACCCGGTCGAACTTTTTTTGGATCCCGCGCAGCCACTGGTCAAGGCGCGCATCGCCTGGAAACTGGTGCAGAAGAAGCTTGGGTTTCGTTATCTGATGGACGTCATTTCGCTCGACGCCACACTGGTCAAAGGCTCGCATGGCCGGCCGACCGACAACCCCGACGAAGGCCCGCTGTTCATCACCTCCGCGCCGGACTTACTGCAAGACGGGCCTGTGGCTGCGACCGACGTGAAGCACCTGCTGCTCGAACACGTTTTCAGCGCGCGCGGGCGCAATCACCAGGACAAGGCCGCTGCATGACACCCGTGACGCTGCTTGAGCAATGGCTCGATGCGAGACTTTCTGGCGATGCCCGGCGCTGGCTCGCCGATGCCGCGCACACCGTGAGCGGGGGCAGCGACGCCGATTTGTACCGGTGCGTGAGCCTGGTTACGCGCAAGCTCGGCAAGGCCGATCTGGCGCCCGGCGCCGCGCAGCTTAGCCAGGCTGCCGCGGCACGCGCCGGCTGGGACCCATCCGATTGGAGCGTGGACCAGGCAGCGCGCATTTATCTGCTGCTCAAATCCGGGCAGGACGGCGCGACCTTCCTGCGCCGGCTCGACCAGCTGTGCAATACCGCCGACGTTGGCGAACTGGTTGCCTTCTATCGCGGTTTACCGTTGTATCCGGAGCCGGCGCGTTATGTGTTGCGCGCCGCGGAAGGCATTCGCAGCAATATGAAAGCGGTGTTCGAAGCGGTGGCACACCGCAATCCGTATCCGGCAGAGCAGTTGCCGGAACCAGCCTGGAATCAGATGGTGCTGAAGACGCTGTTCATCGGCACTACGCTGCATCCTGTTGTCGGCCTGGACCGGCGCGCCAATCCGGTTCTGGCGCGCATGCTCTGCGACTATGCGCACGAGCGCTGGGCCGCGGGACGTCCGATCAGTCCCGAGTTATGGCGCTGCGTCGGGCCGCATGCCAGCGGCGACATGTTGCGCGATCTTGAGCGCGTGCTGGCGCAAGGCACGCTGCCCGAACGCGAGGCCGCGGCGCTGGCGCTGGCGGGTTCGCCCGATCCGGCTGCGGCCGGGCTGTTGAAGGCGTATCCTGAACTGTCGAATGCCGTTCGCGGAAAGAAATTAAGCTGGCAGACGCTGGCCGGTTCCACCTGACTTGTAGCGATTTTCTGGAGATTTATCATGCAATTCATCGACCCACATATTCACATGAGCGCTCGTACCACCGACGACTACGAGCGCATGGCTGCGGCCGGAGTCGTCGCGCTGATCGAGCCGGCGTTCTGGCTCGGCCAGCCGCGTACCCAGGTCGGCAGTTACATCGACTACCTGTCGAGCCTGGTCGGCTGGGAACGCTTTCGCGCCGCGCAGTTCGGCATCCACCATTACTGCACCATTGGCTTGAACAGCAAGGAAGCCAACAACGAGTCGCTGGCGGAGCAGGTGCTCGAAGTGCTGCCGCGTTATCTGGTGAAAGAAGGCGTGGTCGCGGTTGGTGAAATCGGCTACGACGACCAGACCCCGGTCGAGGACAAGTATTACCGCGCCCAGCTCAAGCTGGCGACGGAGTTCGACATGCTGGTGCAGGTGCACACGCCGCATCGCGACAAGAAAAGCGGCACCATTCGCAGCATGGAAGTTGCGGTGGAGATGGGCGTCAAACCCGAACACGTTGTGATCGACCATAACAATGAAGAAACCGTTCGCGAAGTGCTCGATCGTGGGTTCTGGGCCGCGTTCACGATTTATCCGAACACCAAGATGGGCAACGAACGCATGGTGGAAATCGCGCGCCAGTACGGCTCCAATCGCATTTTCATCGACTCCAGCGCGGATTGGGGCGTGTCAGATCCGCTGGCGGTGCCGAAAACCGCGCGGCTGATGCTCGATCGCGGCATCCCGAAGGGCGACGTCGAGGCCATTTGCTACGGCAATGCGCTCAAGGCCTTCGGCCAGAGCGGACAGATGAAGGAAGAGCACTGGCTCAAACCCGCGCCGATCGACCAGCGCATGCTGTTCGAAGGCAATTCGGTGCTGCGCGGTCAGGCTCCGCACGTAGGCGAGCCCGCTGCAACCGGGCGCAGCGATTCCGTAGTTTTCAAATAGCCAGTCACCACCCGCAGTCGAACATCCGCAAGCGCAGCCAAGGAGAGGCCGATGAGCGTTGAACTGGTCAAGCCTGCCACCGAAACTGGTACTGAACCCGGCATGGAGGCGGTTTACCACCAGGAATTCTCGGTTCGTTACGAGTATCCGGTACATTTTACCGAGCACCTGTTCGCGCGCACCAACCCGGTTTTTGTGCAGACGATCGTGCGTTTGGAGCCGGCCAAGCGCCATCGCGTCCTGGTGTTTGTGGATTCCAATGTCGCGGCAAGCTGGCCGGCGCTCGCGCACGACATATACTCTTATGCCGAAGCCCATGCCGAGTCGATCGATCTGGTTTCGCACCCGGAAATCGTCGCCGGTGGCGAGCACGTCAAGAATGATGCCGCGTTTGTCACCACCCTGCAGCGCCGTCTGGTCGAACTCAACATCGATCGTCATGCGTTCGTGGTCGGCATCGGCGGCGGAGCTTTCCTTGACCTGATCGGTTTTGTGGCCGCCACCACGCACCGGGGCATTCGCCACATCCGGGTGCCCACCACGGTTCTGGCGCAAAACGATTCCGGTGTCGGCGTGAAGAACGGCGTCAACGCCTTTGGCATGAAGAATCTGCTGGGCGCCTTTGCCCCGCCGTTCGCGGTGTTGAACGATGCCGACTTTCTGCGCACGCTGCACCCGCGCGACAAGATTGCCGGAATTGCCGAAGCGGTGAAAGTCGCGTTGATTCGGGACGCCTTGTTTTTTGAATGGCTGGAAACAAATGCACAAGCCCTGCGCGAATGTGCGCCGGAAGCCATGGGGCGCATGATCCGGCGCTGCGCGCAACTGCACATGCGTCAGATCGCACATGGTGGCGACCCGTTCGAAACCGGCAGCGCGCGCCCTCTGGACTATGGCCACTGGTCGGCGCACAAACTCGAAGGTCTGACCAACCACGAACTGCGCCACGGCGAAGCGGTGGCCATCGGTCTGGCGCTTGACACCCGCTACTCGGTGCAGATCGGCATGCTGGCGCAGGGCGGCGAGGAGCGCGTATACCAATTGCTCAAGCGCCTTGGATTTCACCTGTGGCATCCGGCCATGGAAACGCGCGATGCGCAGGGCGGTTTGATGATTTTGCGTGGCATCGAGGAGTTTCGCGAGCACCTCGGAGGCGAATTGACCATCACACTCTTGCGCGAGATCGGCCGTGGAGAAGAAGTGCATGCGATGGAGAACGACAAGATCCATCACGCGATGGCATGGTTGCGCCGGAAAGAAACCGGACAGTGAGAATCGGCGCGCACGGCGCTCATCTGACCTATTGCAGCAACATCCATCCAGGCGAATCCTGGGCTGAAGTCCGCGCCAACCTCGAGCGCTACTTTCCGGCGGTGCGCAGCCACGTGGCACCCGGCGCGCCATTCGGAATCGGCTTGCGCCTTTCGGCGCGCGCGGCGCGCGAGCTCGGAGCCGCAGGGGTGCTGGCCGGATTCCGTGACTGGCTCGCGCGTGAGCAACTCTACGTTTTTACCATCAATGGATTTCCCTACGGACCGTTTCATGGCACGCGCGTCAAGGAGGAGGTCTATCTCCCCGACTGGCGCGACGACGAGCGCCTGCGCTATACCGACGAGTTGGCGCAACTCCTGGCGCAACTGCTGCCGGACGGCGTCGATGGCAGCATCAGCACCGTTCCGGGCGCGTTCAAACCGGCCATGCGCGGTGGCGCCGATGTGGAACGCATTGCGGACAATATGCTGCGGCATGTTGCCACTCTGGTGGAGATCAAACGTGGCAGCGGCCGCCATATCGCTCTGGCGCTCGAACCGGAGCCGCATTGTTTTCTGGAAACCATCGACGAGAGTGTGCGGTTTTTCGAGACGCATTTATTCAGCGCCGGCGCGATACACCGCCTCGGGGAGCTCGCCGGGCTGGGCAGTTCAGCCGCGGCAAGCGCATTGCGCGCGCACATCGGCTTGTGCCTGGATCTGTGTCACGCCGCGGTGGAGTTCGAAGATCCGGCGGGCTGCATTCGCGAACTGCGCGACGCCGGGATCGGCGTCACCAAACTCCAGATCAGCGCCGGCCTTCGCCTTGCGCAATTGACGCCGGACGCGGTAAGCGCATTGAGGCAATTCGATGATCCCGTTTATCTGCATCAGGTCGTGGAACAAGGTCCGGCCGGCATCCGGCGTTACGCCGACCTGCCGCAGGCCCTGGCCACGGCAACCGGCAAGGCGGACGGACGCGAATGGCGCGTGCACTTTCATGTGCCAATTTTCATGGACAGCCTGGGAGCGTTTTCATCGACGCGCTCCTTCATCAGCGAGGTGCTCGGCATTCACCGCCTCAACCCGGTGTCAGCGCATCTGGAAGTCGAAACCTATACATGGAACGTTCTGCCCGAACATTTGCGCGCCGGTGGCATGGAGCAGGCCATCGCGCGCGAGTTGAACTGGGTCAAACAGGAACTCAACGCCGCATGAAGCTCGCGATCGCGCTCAAGCTCGGGCGCGTGTCCAATCTGCCCACGGTATGGTCGAACGTGCTGACCGGGACGGCGCTGGCGGGCGCCGCCGTGGCGGATGCGCGGCTGGCCATCCTGATATTTTCGCTGTCGCTGTTCTACGTCGGCGGCATGTTTCTCAACGATGCGTTCGACCACGGCTTCGATGCCAAAGCGCGGCCGGAGCGCCCGATACCATCGGGCCAGGTGAGTGCAGCGCAGGTGCATGCGTTCGGCTTCGGCATGATGGCACTCGGGCTCGCGCTGCTGGCCTGGGTGGGATACCGTCACGAACCGCTGACCCAGTGGCGTCCGGTCGCTGCGGGAATCGTGCTTGGCGGCGCGATCGTGTACTACAACTGGCATCACAAGAACAACCCCTTGAGCCCGCTGGTCATGGGCGCGTGCCGGATGCTCGTTTACCTGACTGCCGCGTGGGCGGTGAGCGCGGTCATGGCGTGGCCGGTCATCGTGGCAGCCGGGGTTCTGCTTTGTTATCTGATCGGCCTGACCTATGCGGCGAAGAAAGAACACCTTGATCGCCTGGACAGCTTCTGGCCGCTGCTGTTTCTGGCCGCTCCACTGTTCTACGGAATCCATCTCGCCCGGACACAGCCAGCAGTTGTTTTGCCCCTGCTTTCGCTGACCGTGTGGGTAGCCTGGGCGTTGTGGCTGTTGCGCAGGCGCGGGCCGGGCGACGTGCCGCGCGCGGTCGTAAGCCTGATCGCGGGCATCTCACTACTCGATGCGATTCTGCTGGCCGGGGCCGGCCATGTACTGTTCGCGTGGCTGGCAGTCGCCGCGTTCGTCGTTACGCTGGTGCTGCAACGCTGGATCTCCGGAACCTGAGTCTTCGCAATGTAATCTGCCAATACGGGGAAAAATCATGATCGACGAGAAAATCAAAGTGCGTGTCACCGAAAGCGGCCAGATTCTGGAAGTGGTCGTGCTGAACAAGCGCGCGGACTGCATCCAGATCGTGCTTGGCCAGGGCATTCACAACGTCAAATGCGATCTGACACCGACCCGAAACGGCATGGGTTACGCCGGCAGCGCGATGGGGCGCGAGCTGATTTACGAACGCAGCCGCATCCAGGTGCAGGCCGATATCGACAAGGTCAATCCTCATCTGCGCAAGTCGCGCTGACGCGCAGGCAGCTTTTCCGTCGGGTAGAATCCCGGCAGTAATTCAAGTTCAAACACGGCCGACCATTGTCCAGGCCAAGACAACCCAGAGGAGAAACACATCATGGCCAGAGTCAAGAAAGATCCCGAGAAACTGCGTTCGCGCCAGTGGTTCAAGAATCCCGACAATCCGAACATGACCGCGCTCTATCTCGAGCGCTACATGAACTGGGGATTGAAGCGCGAAGAATTGCAAGCGGGAAAACCCATTATTGGCATTGCCCAATCGGGTTCCGATCTCTCGCCGTGTAACCGCCATCACCTCGAACTTGCGCATCGCGTGCGCGAGGGCATACGCGAAGCCGGTGGCATCGCCTTTGAATTCCCGGTACATCCGATTCAGGAAACCGGCAAGCGCCCGACTGCCGCGCTCGACCGTAACCTGTGCTACCTCGGCCTGGTGGAAACGCTCTATGGCTATTTCATCGACGGCGTGGTGCTCACCACCGGCTGCGACAAAACCACGCCGGCG
>JANNTE010000353.1:0-2150 GCA_031403365.1 Betaproteobacteria bacterium
CCTGCGGGCCTGCCTCTTGCCGACGCGAAAAAAGCCGGTGCGGTGTTCGCCTACGGTAACTTCATCACCGTGCTGATCTATTTCATTATCCTGGCGTTCATCATTTTCATGATGATCAAGCAGATGAACCGGCTAAAGCGCCAGGCTCCGCCCGCCCCCGCTGAGCCCGCACCGACGCCGGAAGACGTGTTGCTTTTGCGTCAGATTCGGGACAGCCTGAAACGCTAGCTTCGCGAATCGGCTTGGCCGGATGCCATGCCGGCCGATTTTCCTCTGCGCACTCGCAGCGGGACTGTCGTCGTGCGTGATTTGCAGTGATAGCTGCTAGACGCGACGTGCCTCCGCAAAGTGTTTTTTCCAGTAGTCGGATCTGAGGCTGTCGGTGCGCACGCGCTTGCCTGAAGACGGTGCGTGGACAAATTGATCCTTGCCCAGATAAATGCCCACATGCGAGGCCTTCTTGCCTTCCTGATCGAAAAACAGCAGGTCGCCGGGGCGCAGGCTGCGTACGGAAATCAAAGTTGTCGCGTTGCGCTGCGCCGGCGTGGCGCGCGGCATGCCGATGCCGGCTCGGGCATAGCTGTAACGGACCAGTCCACTGCAGTCAAAACCGGACGGATTGTCGCCGCCGTAGCGATAGGGTTTTCCGATCATTTCCCGCGCGTGGGACGTCGCCGCAAGCGCGAGCTCGTCGCTGGCGCGTATCGTTTCCTGTTGTGGGCTCGTCGGAGCGCCGGAGCAACCCGCCAGCAGCGCGATCATGCCCGATGATGCCGCCATCCAATGTCGCGTCAACATACTTTCTCGAGGCCGCACCACTGCGCCATGAACAAGGCCAGCACCTGGGCAACGCGCAACATGCTTTCGATCGATACCGATTCGTCGATTCCGTGAATATTGTCTGCCTCCGGACCATAACAGGTGGCCGGGATGTTGCCATACAGATTAAGCACGCGCGCATCGGTCGTCGCTGAGCTGGCGAACCAATCCGCGTTCTTGTTCATTACCTGGAAATGCGCTTGCGCCAGAGCTCCGAGCAGCGGCGCCGTCCTGTCGAGCACGAAGCCTTCAGCCTGAAATCCGGCATAGCGCACCCGATGCGTGATTCCGGCAAGGGACGGATCGCGTCTGATGGTGTCGGCCAGGCGGGCCTCGATGGCGGCGCGGGCCTGCGCCGCCGGCAGGCCGGGATAAAAACCGCAACGCAAATCCATGACGCAGCGTGTGGGCACTGACGATGCCCATTCGCCGCCGTTTATTTTCCCGAGATTGAACCGGATCGGGTGATCTAGATGTGCAAACTCCGGATGGCGGTTGCCTGTCTGGTTCCATTGTGCTTCCAATTCCCGCAGACCCTGCCACAGGGCGAATGCCGCTTCGATGGCGCTGATGCCTTGCGCCGCGTTGAGCACATGCGCCGGTTTGCCGAATACTTCCACCGACAGCCACATGACCCCGGCCTGTGCGCTCAGAATGCTGTGTCCGAAAGGCTCAGGGATGATCGCCGCATCCGCGGTGTAGCCGCGCGCCAGGCAGGCCAATGATCCATTGCCGGTGCATTCCTCTTCAACGACCGACTGCATGTACACCGGTGAGGCAGGTTGTAACCCAAGTGCTTTCAACGAGCGGAAGGCCGTCACATACGCAGCAATGCCCGCTTTCATATCGCCGCTGCCGCGCCCAAAAATCCGGCCGTCGCGCACTACCGGATCGAACGGCGGACGCGACCACAGCTCTTCCGCGCCGACCGGAACCACATCGATGTGGCCGTTCAATATCAGCGAGCGGCCGCATTGGGTAAGCGGGCGATGGGTGCCAACCACGTTGTCGTGCTGCTTCCAGTGACCCACAGCCGGAGAATAGCCGGGCAGGTGCTTCAAGTCGCAGTCACGTACTTCGAAGCGCTCGGTCATGAGTCCTGCACCGTCGAAGCTCTGTTCCATGAAATCCTGTGCGTCCGACTCCTGGCCGTTCAGCGAAGGGAAACGCACCAAATTCATTGCCAGCCCGATCATCTCATCCTGCAGATTTTCAACGGCGGCTAGGATGTCCGATTCAAGGGCTCGATCGCGGGTGTTAGGAGCGTTCACGATGCTGGCTTGATCATTGAGCATGCTGGGTTGGCGTTTGCGGAACTCATCCAAAAGCAT
>JANNTE010000354.1:0-1612 GCA_031403365.1 Betaproteobacteria bacterium
CCATCATGGCGCAGCGCGACCACGGCATGAGCCGTTGGGACGCCCTGCTCGATGCCTGCCACAAGCGCGCGCGTCCGATCGTCATGACCACCATCGCCATGGGCGCGGGCATGCTGCCGATTGCAGTCGGATACGGCACCGATCCGAGCTTTCGCTCGCCCATGGCCATCGTGGTCATTGGCGGTTTGATCACCTCGACATTCCTAAGCCTGCTGGTGATTCCGGTCGTGTTCACCTTTGTGGATGATTTTGTCCAGGCCGCGCAACGCTGGATTGCACGGTTACGCGGAAAAGGAATGCCGTTGAATGCGGAGAAACGCATTGCATGAAACCAGACAGGGGCAGCCATTCGACCGGCCGGCTGGTCTTCCACAATGGCTTCCAACGCCGAGTTGATCCCGTGTGAGATGGTTACCCGGCGCATCCATCTTCGACCCCGCAACGTATAGGCCTCATCAATCTCCTGCAAAGGTAAACCGCCATGAAACACTCGCTCGCCTTTTTCCTGTTCAGCCTCGCGCTATCCGGCGCCAGTATCGCGGCCGACAATTCCGCGCCGCGACCGCATGGCGCTGCGACGGCGGTGTTTGCCGGCGGATGCTTCTGGTGCATCGAAGCGGATTTCGAGAAACTGCCCGGGGTGTTCGATGCCGAATCGGGTTATGCCGGCGGCACACTTAAAAATCCCACGTACGAGCAAGTCAGCGCGGGTGGAACCGGGCACACCGAAGTGGTCCGCGTGTATTACGATCCGAAGAAGGTCAGCTACCAGCAACTGGTGGATTACTTCTGGCGGCACATCGACCCGACGGTGAAAGACCGCCAGTTCTGCGATGGCGGCAGCCAGTACCGCAGCGCCATCCTTTACCAGAACGATGCCGAGAAATCCGTGGCCCAGACCAGCAAGTCGGCATTGGAGAAGAGCAAGCGCTTCGCCAACGTCCATACCGAAATCATCCCGGTCGGCACTTTTTATTCCGCCGAGGAATACCATCAGGACTACTACAAGAAGAATCCGGTGCGCTACAAGTACTACCGCGCATCCTGCGGCCGTGACGCCCGCGTCAAAGAGCTTTGGGGTAAAGAGGCATCCTGAGGCGCGCTCTGCATAAACGCGGAGGAAGAACTGCGTTGCTTGCATGCGGGGGTTGCGCAGCCGAACGCGGCCCCGGGTCTGATTCAGCCGTTCTTGATCATCCGCCGAAATGGTTACCGAACGCGCACCCGAAACAGCAGATCTGCACTTGGATTGCCGCCGCCCGCCGCATTCATGGCGCCGGTGGGCCTTAAGCGTATGTGGCGTACCGTGGCATCGAATCCGTTCAGGTCCGGCGCCGGCGTGTAGGTCCAGACGGTGCCGTTCTGGGAAAATTCAACGCTGTCGGTGGTACTGCCAAGCGAGGTAAAGCTCCACGCGAGACCGCTCACCGGGGTGCCATCGGTGAAGATCACCGGGCCTGATCCCGGCCCACCAAGATCGCCCACGAATAAATCCAGATCGTTAGACAACGCATCGGTAATAACCACAGTACCGGAGTCCACCGTCCCGGGCCCGGAATTGGTCAGCCGCACGGTATAGGCCAGGATGACGCCAGGGATGGCCTTGGGATTG
>JANNTE010000355.1:0-26343 GCA_031403365.1 Betaproteobacteria bacterium
CCGGACCCAGTTCGCCGCTCGCGTCCGCCCATTCGTCCCAGATAGAAATGCCGTTTTCCTTCAGATAGCGCGTATTGGTCTCGCCTTTCAGGAACCACAGCAGTTCGTGAATGATGGATTTGAGATGCACTTTTTTGGTCGTGAGCAGCGGAAAACCGGCAGCGAGGTCAAAGCGCAGTTGCGGGCCGAAGACGCTGAGCGTTCCGGTGCCGGTGCGGTCGTCCTTGCGGGTACCGTGCTCGAAAATGAGACGCATCAGGTCGAGGTATTGGTGCATCGGAAAGTAAAGTGTTGTTGCCCAACCGGCATTCTAAGGCAGCGTCGCGGCATTGGCATATGCGCACACGCGAGGACGTGCTCAGGGTGCGTGATAGACTTCGGCTTTGATCATTGGTTGGTTTGTTCAGCTTTTTTGCGGGCGGCGGACGCGGAAAATCTCCCTCATCCCCAGCCTTTCTCCCGGGAGGAGAAGGGCGCGCAATACCCTCTCCCTCCGGGATAGGGCAGGGTGAGGTAAAGGTTTTTCTCATGGCGCGAGAACGCTGTGGGGCGACCGTGCTTACCCGCAAGAAATCAAGGCAGCCCGAATGGCACCCCCGACATGTCCGGCAACACTCTAGGCAAATTATTCTGCGTGACCTCGTTCGGCGAGAGTCACGGACCGGCCATCGGTTGTGTCGTCGATGGCTGCCCTCCCGGGCTGGCGCTGTCCGAAGCCGACATCCAAATAGAGCTCGACCGCCGCAAGCCCGGCACCTCGCGCCATGTCACCCAGCGGCGCGAATCGGATACCGTCGAAATACTCTCCGGCGTATTTGAAGGCCGTACCACCGGCACGCCGATTGCGCTCTTGATCCGCAACGAAGATCAGCGCAGCAAGGATTACGGCGCCATTTCCGAAACATTCCGACCCGGTCACGCTGATTACACCTATTGGCAAAAATACGGCATCCGCGATTATCGCGGCGGCGGCCGGCAGTCGGCCCGCGAAACCGCCGTGCGCGTTGCCGCCGCCGCCATCGCAAAAAAATGGTTGCGCGAGCACCACGGCGTGGAGATTCGCGGCTATATGTCGCAACTCGGCCCGACGCGCATTGGCTTCAAGACCTGGGACTGCGTGAATCAGAATCCGTTTTTCTCGCCCGATCCGGACATCGTGCCGCAGCTCGAAGACTTCATGGACAAGCTGCGCAAGTCCGGCGATTCCTGTGGCGCGCGCATTACCGCGATTGCGCAGAACGTTCCGGTTGGCTGGGGTGAACCGGTGTACGACAAGCTCGACTCCGACATCGCTTACGCCATGATGAGCATCAACGCGGTCAAGGGCGTGGAAATCGGCGCCGGTTTTGCGTCGGTCGAACAAAAAGGCACCGAGCACGGCGATGAGATGACGCCGCAGGGATATCTGTCGAACAACGCCGGTGGCATTCTCGGGGGCATTTCCACCGGGCAGGACATCGTGGTCAGTATCGCGGTAAAACCGACGTCCAGCATACGTTTGCCGCGCCGCTCAATTGACAAGAACGGGTCGCCGACAATAGTCGAGACCACCGGGCGACACGATCCCTGCGTGGGCATACGCGCCACGCCTATTGCCGAAGCCATGCTGGCTCTTGTGCTGATCGATCACGCACTGCGCCACCGCGCTCAGAACGCCGACGTGCGGACCGCTACGCCCAGAATTGCCGCGCGGACAGCCGCGGAAGCGGCGCGTAAAGATGGACGCGCCGCTAACGATCCCGAACCCGACGAAGCCTGATGGCCGGCATTCCCGCCGGGAGCGGGATGGTTGCTTCGTAGAGTCGGCTGAATTGGCACTGGCGGCGGGACATCGAGGCCGTTTGCAGTTCTGAAAGACAATCCATGTTTCGCCCTTCTTTCTTTCACCGTCTATCCGGGTTTTATTTTTCTTATTTCGCCTTCATTGGCGCCTTCGCGCCGTACTTCGCGCTTTATCTCCAATCTCTGGGCTACTCTGCGGCTCAAATTGGCTTGCTGCTGGCGGTTAATCCGGTGGCGCGGATTTTCGGACCGAATTTCTGGGGATGGCTCTCCGATCACTATCGTGCCCGCGCCGGCCTGATCCGGTTTACGGCCGTGGGCACCACGGTGACGTTCACTGCCGTGTTTTTCAATCACGGTTTCGGCTGGATGCTGGCCGCGCTGTTGCTGCTCAATGTGTTCTGGTGCGGAGTGTTGCCGCTCGCCGAATCCGCGACCTTGAGCCTGGTGGGTTCCAGCGTCGGTGCTTACGGACGCATCCGCTTATGGGGTTCGGTCGGTTTCGTCGCCGTGGTGATCGCAGCCGGTTATGCGCTCGATTACTTCGGCGTTCGGGCACTCGCGCCGATGGTGCTCGTGGCGCTGGTGCTGATGGCGGCCAGCACTTTTCTGCTGCCACGCGACCGCGCTCCTGCGCAACACGCCGAGCATGCATCCATACTTACTATTCTTGCGCGCCCTGACGTGCTGGCCTTGATGGCCGGGTTTTTCCTGATGCAGGTGGCGCACGGGCCGTATAACGCTTTCTACTCGATTCACCTGGTCGAGGCCGGTTACTCGAAAACCGCGGTGGGCTGGCTGTGGTCGTTGGGGGTGATCGCGGAAATCGGCTTGTTCGTGTTGTTGCCGCGTCTGCTGCGCGTCTATAGCCTGAACCAGATACTGCTGTTCAGTTTCGGGTGTACCTTCGTGCGACTGCTGATGATCGCCTGGGGCGTCGGCTCGTTGCCGGTCTTGCTGGCGGCGCAGTTGCTGCATGCCATCACCTTTGGCGCGTTTCACGCTGCAGGCGTGGCGATGATGCATCAGATTTTTCGCGGTCGAAATCAAGCCCGTGGCCAGGCCATTTACACCAGTCTGGGCTACGGACTGGGCGGCACGCTGGGCATCCTGATGGCCGGCTATTCCTGGGAAACCCTGGGTTCCCAGTGGACTTTCACGATTGCAGCCACGGCGGCGCTACTGGCCCTGATCGTGGTGGCCTGGAAACCGGTTCCGCTCCCGGCCCGTTCCGGCGCCTGACGCACGAGCAGCGCTGGTCAGCGCGTGGCTTGTGTCATAATTTCGGCCCGCTTTGAGTGCCGCCATTTAAGTCGCACCATGAATTCGCAAACGCTGCTTCCGCAAACGCTCTACGACAAGCTCTGGGCCAGTCATCTGGTGCGCGAGGAGCCCGACGGCACCGCGCTGATCTACATCGATCGCCATCTGGTGCATGAAGTCACCAGTCCGCAGGCCTTCGAGGGCCTGAAACTCGCCGGACGCAAGCCCTGGCGCATGGATTCGGTGGTCGCCACCGCCGACCACAACACACCGACCCAGAACTGGGAACAGGGGATCAAGGACCCGATCTCGCGCCTGCAGGTGGAAACACTCGACGAGAACATGCGCGAGTTTCGTCCCAAGGTCTATTTTCCCTTCCTCGATCAGCGCCAGGGCATCGTGCATGTGATCGGGCCGGAGCAGGGCGCGACACTGCCAGGCATGACGGTGGTTTGCGGCGATTCGCATACCAGCACCCACGGCGCCTTCGGTTGTCTCGCGCACGGCATCGGCACCTCGGAAGTAGAGCATGTGCTGGCCACGCAGTGCCTGGTGCAGAAGAAAATGAAAAGCATGCTGATCGCGGTCGATGGCCCTTTGGGGCGCGGGGTGACGGCAAAAGACATTGCGCTTGCCGTGATCGGGCGTATCGGCACCGCCGGCGGTACCGGTTACGCGGTGGAGTTTGGCGGCAGCACGATTCGGGCGCTGTCCATGGAAGGCCGCATGACCTTGTGCAACATGGCCATTGAAGCGGGTGCGCGTGCCGGCATGGTCGCGGTGGACGAGACCACCGTTGATTACCTGCGCGGGCGCAGCTTCTCGCCCAAAGGCGATATGTGGGACAAGGCGGCCGCGTACTGGCGCACGCTGACCAGCGATCCGCAGGCGCGTTTCGATTTCGTCGTGCGGCTCGATGCACGCGAGATTACGCCGCAGGTGACCTGGGGCACGTCGCCGGAAATGGTGGTGGCAGTCGATGGCCGCGTGCCTGACCCGGACCAGGAAAAAGACGAAACCAGGCGCGAGGGCATGGAGCGCGCGCTGGTCTACATGGGGCTCAAGCCGAACACGAAAATCACCGACATCCGCATCGACAAGGTGTTCATCGGTTCCTGCACCAACTCGCGCATCGAGGATTTGCGCGCCGCGGCGCAGGTGCTGCGCGGCCGGCACGTGGCGTCAAGTGTGCGCCTGGCGATGGTGGTGCCGGGGTCAGGGTTGGTCAAGACACAGGCTGAACAGGAAGGCCTCGACAAGATATTCATCGCGGCCGGCTTTGAATGGCGCCAGCCGGGCTGCTCGATGTGCCTGGCGATGAACGAGGATCGCCTGGAGCCGGGCGAGCGCTGCGCGTCCACGTCCAATCGCAATTTCGAGGGGCGCCAGGGCGCGGGCGGACGCACCCATCTGGTCAGCCCGGCAATGGCGGCTGGCGCAGCGATTGCCGGGCGTTTCGTTGACGTGCGGTCGGATTACTAGCCATGCAGAAATTCACCCGCATGGAAGGACTGGTCGCGCCGCTGGATCGTGCCAATGTCGATACCGATGCCATCATTCCGAAGCAGTTCCTGAAATCGATCAAGCGTTCCGGCTTCGGTGTGCATCTGTTCGATGCCTGGCGTTATCTGGATCACGGCGAACCCGGCATGGATCTCGCCACGCGCAAGCCCAATCCGGATTTCGTGTTGAACCAGCCGCGCTACAAAGGGGCGAGTATTCTGGTGGCGCGCAAGAATTTCGGCTGCGGTTCTTCGCGCGAACACGCGCCATGGGCCCTGGACGATTACGGTTTCCGCGCCGTGATTGCACCCAGTTACGCCGACATCTTCTACAACAACTGTTTCAAGAACGGCTTGCTGCCCATCGTCCTGACCGAAACCCAGGTGGAGCGCATCTTCCACGATGTCGCGGCGTTTCCCGGTTTCCGGCTGGTGGTTGATTTGAATGCCCAGACCGTTTCCTATTCCGACGGCAGCCAGGTGTTTGGCTTCGAGGTGGATGCTTCGCGCAAGCACAGCCTGCTTAACGGACTGGACGAAATCGGGCACACCTTGCAGCATGCCATCGAGATCAAGGCCTTCGAGGCCAAACGCCGCATCGAGCAACCCTGGCTGTTCGGTTGACGTCATCACATCGCCAACACCAGCCGGGGCGAGACGCAAGCGCCCCGGTTGTTTTTTTAAGAGATCGAAACATGAAAATCGCAGTATTGCCCGGTGACGGGATCGGCCCGGAAATCGTCAGACAAGCGGTGAAAGTGCTC
Organism: Betaproteobacteria bacterium; assembly: GCA_031403365.1. Taxonomy (GTDB): domain Bacteria; phylum Pseudomonadota; class Gammaproteobacteria; order Burkholderiales; family JACQAP01; genus JACQAP01. Next base: position 5,312 of record JANNTE010000355.1, read on the forward strand.
AAGCGCCTGTCGCGCGATGGCCTGAACATCGAGCTGCAACAGGCTCCGATCGGCGGCGCCGGCTATGACGCCGCTCAGGACCCGCTGCCGCCGAAGACTCTGGCGCTGGCGAAAGCATCGGATGCGGTGCTGCTGGGCGCCGTTGGCGGTCCGAAATACGACGCGCTGCCGCGGCCCATGCGCCCGGAACAGGGCTTGTTGCGCATACGCAAGGAGCTTGGGCTGTTTGCCAATCTGCGTCCGACGCTGGTTTACGAGGAGCTGGCCAATGCCTCGACGCTGAAGACCGATGTCGTGGCAGGGTTGGACATCATGATTCTGCGCGAGTTGACCGGCGACATTTATTTCGGGCAACCGCGGGGCATGCGCCAGACCACGGGCGGAGAGCGCGAGGGATTCGACACCATGAAGTACAGCGAATCGGAAATTCGCCGCATCGCGCGCGTGGGTTTCGACATCGCGCGCAAGCGCGCGCGCAGACTGTGCTCGGTGGACAAGGCCAATGTCCTCGACACCAGCATTCTGTGGCGCGAAGTGGTGATCGAAGTGGGCAAAGACTTCCCGGATGTCGCGCTGTCGCACATGTACGTGGACAATGCCGCCATGCAACTGGTGCGTGCGCCGCGCCAGTTCGACGTCATTTTGACCGGCAACATGTTCGGCGACATACTGTCCGACGAAGCGTCCATGTTGACTGGCTCCATCGGCATGTTGCCCTCGGCCTCGCTCGATGCGAACAACAAGGGCTTGTACGAACCGATCCACGGCTCGGCGCCGGATATTGCCGGGCGTGATATCGCCAATCCGCTTGCCACCATCTTGTCCACGGCCATGATGATGCGCCACAGCTTTGGCGAAGAAGTGGCCGCCCAGCGCATCGAGTCCGCGGTCAAGCGCGTGCTCAAACAGGGTTTTCGCACGGCCGATATTTTTGAGGAGGGCACGAAAAAAATCGGCACCGAAGAAATGGGCGAAGCGGTGGTTGCGGCATTGCATGCCTGATGTTGACGGATGCTCGGTGAGCAGCGAACGGCTGCAAGCCGGGGCGCTTTATCGGGATGTTTGCGTTTGCCGGCCGCCGTTCGCTGAGTTACGGAGATTGAAATGAGACGAGTAGGTTTGGTAGGTTGGCGCGGTATGGTCGGCTCGGTGCTGATGCAGCGCATGCAGCAGGAAAACGATTTCGACCATATTGACCCGGTGTTTTTCACCACGTCGCAGGCGGGCGGCGAAGGCCCGGCCATCGGCAGGAGCACGGACACGCTCAAGGATGCGCGCGACATCGCCGCATTGAAGGCGATGGAAATCATCGTCTCCTGCCAGGGCGGGGACTACACCAATGAGATCTATCCGCAATTGCGCGCCGCCGGGTGGAACGGCTACTGGATCGACGCGGCCTCGGCGCTGCGCATGAACAAGGACGCGGTCATTATTCTCGATCCGGTCAACCGCGACGTGATCGACACGGCGCTCAAGCAGGGCGGCAAAAATTTTATTGGCGGCAACTGCACCGTGAGTCTGATGCTGATGGGCATGCACGGCTTGTTCAAGGCCGGATTGGTGGATTGGGTCACGGCAATGACTTACCAGGCAGCCTCTGGCGCGGGCGCGCAGAACATGCGCGAATTGTTATCGCAAATGGGGCACGCGCACGGGGTAGTGAAGCCGCTGCTGGACGACCCGGCGTCTTCGATTCTGGATATCGACAAAAAAGTTTCTGCTGCTCAGAGAAGCAGCGCTTTTCCGACCAAAAATTTTGGCGTTCCGCTGGCCGGAAGTCTGATTCCCTGGATCGACAAGGACCTGGGCAACGGACAGAGCAAGGAAGAGTGGAAGGCCCAGGCGGAAGGCAACAAGATTCTGGGCCGCGAAGCGAATCCAATCCCCATTGACGGCGTGTGCGTACGCATTGGCGCAATGCGTTGTCACAGCCAGGCCCTGACCATCAAGCTCAAGCGCGATCTGCCGCTGGCGGAAATTGAGCAAGCGCTGGCTGCAGCCAATCAATGGGTCAAGGTCATTCCCAACCGGAAAGAAGAATCGATCGAAGCGTTGACCCCGGCGACTGTTACCGGCAACTTGGCTGTTCCGATTGGCCGCCTGCGCAAGCTGTCCATCGGTGGCGAATACCTCACCGCGTTTACGGTCGGCGATCAGTTGCTGTGGGGGGCCGCAGAGCCGTTGCGCCGGATGCTACGCATCTTGATGGAGAGCTAGAAACGGTTTTTTTGGGGTTGTAGAGCCTTAAAAAGCCCGGGTTTGCCGGTAAATGTAAGATGCAAGATGAGCTTGCATCTCTAAATACATGATGTTATTTTAAATACCTCCAACAAAAACGATTCAAGGTGGGCGCTTTGGGCATCACGTCTCTACGCGCGTGGATAGTCGCCGCGTCGTTATTTGCAATTTGCGCGGGTTCGCACGCTGCCGGCCTCGGACAGATTTCCGTCAAGTCGGCGCTTGGCGAACGTCTGAACGCCGAGATTGATCTGGTCGCCAGCAAGAGCGAGGTCGGTTCACTGGTGGTGCGCCTTGCCAGCCCGGATGCCTTCGAGCGTGCGGGCCTGGTCTACTCCAGTCTGATGACCGGCGTTACGGTCAGCATGGAGAAGCGCGCCGGCGGCGAGCCTTTCGTGCTGATCACTTCGAATCAGGTCGTCAACGATCCTTTTGTGGACCTGCTGATCGAGCTGTCATGGTCGGCTGGACGCATCAGCCGCGAGTTCACTGCGTTCCTGGATCCGACAGCGGTGATTGAGGCTCGGGAAAAACAGGCAGAACTGAAAGCACAGAAAGACGCCACCGTCGAAGTTCGTCCCGCTCCGGCGTCCGCTGAAACACCCACGCCGGAATCTGTGCCCGCGCAAGCGCCGACACCGGATACTGCGCAAGCAGCCGAAGCGCAGGCGCCTGCGCCCGAGACCACCGCCGAAGCACCGGCCAAGGCGGAAACGCCTGCCCCCGAAGAGCCATCTTCGCAGAAATCGACACCGGCCGAGGCACCCGTAGAAACACTCGGTGGAACGCAACCCACCCTTCTCGATTACAAGGGCAGTGCGTTGCCCAGCCGTGCGCCGACGGTGACCGGTACCGGTACAGATGACAACTCTTACGGTCCGGTGAAGAGCGGGGATACGCTGGGAAAAATCGCGCGCGCAACCATGCCGGCGAACGTCACCCTCGAACAAATGCTGGTGCTGCTCGTCAGCAGCAATCCGGATGCTTTCTCCGACAGAAACATGAACCGGCTCAAGACCGGGAAAATTCTCCAGTTGCCTTCGGCCGATCGGCTTGCCGGTATTTCCGAAGCGGATGCGCGCAACGAAGTGAAAATTCAGGCTCGCGACTGGAAGGCTTACAAGGAAAAGCTGGCGGCTGCCGCTGGCCAGGCCGTTGCCGCAGGGGAGCCCGCCGAGCAGGCCGTTTCTGGGCAGGTGGGACCAGCGGTTGACGACAAGGCGTCCGCTGTCAAGGATCCGCCGAAGGAAGTCCTGAAGTTATCGAAAAATGAATCTGGAGGCGAGGCGAATGCTTCCACAGGCGGTGACCCCAAGGCTGCGGCGGCTAGAATTCGTGCTCTGGAAGAAGAAGCAATAGCCCGCGACAAGGCAGTCAAGGAAGCAAACGCCCGCGTCGCCATGCTGGAAAAACAGATCGAAAAATTGGGGGCGCTGGTCGAGCTGAAGGACAAGATGATGGCGGATCTGCAGAAATCCGCTGCCTCGCCGCCGGGCGCCCCCGCTCAAACCCCCGCCGCTCAGAAGCCTGATCCCGGGAAGCCTGCCGTGGCGGTTACACCACCGCCGGTGACGCCAGCGGCTCCCGCAGTCAATACTGCGCCAGTTCCGGAAAAGCCGGCGGCGAATACGCCAGCCGCGACACCAGCCCCACCCGCCGTACCCGCGCAGCCGAAACCTGCCACTCCGAAAGCCGCGTCAGCGCCAGCCAAGGCGCCCGGCATTATTGATCAACTGCTGAGTGAGCCCGCTTATATCGGCGCAGCCATCGGCGGGCTGGTGCTGATCGGTGCGCTGGTAATGCGAACCGTCAGGCGCCGCGGCACTGCGAAGGCCGGTTCTGGAAAATCCAGTGCTGCGAAGTTACGCGTCGAACCTGGCGAATCGGAAGCCGCCACCCCGGTAACCACGTCCAAACCCGGGGCCGGCAACGAAGCCAAGCAAGCCAGCTCGGACGAGGTCGATCCAGTCGCGGAAGCCGAGATCTTCCTCGCCTACGGGCGCGATGCGCAGGCAGAGGAGCTGTTAAAGGAGGCGCTGCAGACGTCCCCGCATCGTCACGAGATTCACCTCAAGTTGCTGCAGATTTACGCCAATCGCAAGGACGTGGCGGCGTTTGAGAAAGTTGCGCGCGATCTGCAACAGGCCACTGACGGCAAAGGGAGGATTTGGGACCAGGCGTGCGTGCTCGGCTATCAGATTGATCCCGGCAATTCCCGCTACGCGGCCGGCAAATCCGCCGCAGGCGCGACCACCAGTTCCTTGGTCACGTCCTCAGCTTCCGCGGAAAATGTGGACTTCAACGTGGGTACCGGCCAGGAAGAATCGAAGTTCACTGCCACTGACATCGATTTGGGACCAAGCGAAGACAAGTTCGAACGTACCCAGACCCTCAACGTTGCCCCCTCGCTGGCGGCCGAATCCACCACATCGTTTGAAGCGGTTCCCGCCATGGGAGCGGACTTCAGCCTGCCCCCCGTGGACATTGAAGCCCCGGATGCGCTGAAAGCAGCAACGTCCGGGCTTAATTTCGACATCGACCTCAATTCTCTGGCGGCGCAGCCCCAGGACGCCGATTCAGCAGCCATTGCGCAGCCGGTGGCAGATACCGGTCTCGACTTTGATATCAGCAGCCTGTCGCTGGGCGCACCGGAGCCATCGATGAAGGAACCGGCGGCTGCTGTGTCGGGAATCGACTTGTCCGGAATCAGCCTGGACTTGGGTGCGGAACCCAAAGCCGTGCCGGCAAGCGTGTCTTCAGGAAAAGACGATCACTGGTACGACGTACAGACCAAGTTCGACCTGGCCAAGGCTTACCAGGAAATGGGCGACAAAGATGGAGCGAGAGAAATTCTCAAGGAAGTGATGTCCGAAGGCGATACGGAGCAAAAGGCTGCCGCACTCGCGGTAATGTCCGAATTGTCTTGAAGTCTGCTTTTTTTCGGCCAGCACATCCCGTCCTGGCTGCCTAGGCCGGTAATTGCGCCGGCGTAAATCCGCTGAGCCTGGCAATTGCCCGGGAAATCATCCATTGAGAATTGCTCTTGGACTCGAGTACGATGGCGCTGCATTCTGCGGCTGGCAGTCGCAGCCCGGCGACTGCGGGGTGCAGGACGCGCTTGATCGCGCAGTGTCGGAAGTAGCGGGCGCACGCGTCAGCACGGTGTGCGCCGGGCGCACCGATGCCGGGGTTCATGCCATGGCGCAGGTGGTGCACTTCGACGTTGAAGTAGTTCGTCCTTCCAGTGCCTGGATCCGCGGTTGCAACGCCTTGTTGCCCGACGCAGTTGCCGTGAATTGGGCGCGTGAAGTCAGTGCGGACTTTCACGCGCGGTTTTGCGCCACTGGCAGACGCTATACCTACTGGCTGCTCAACCGGCCGCAACGACCCGGATTGCTGCGCGGGCGGGTGGGCTGGTATTACCGGCAGCTGGATGAGCGACTAATGTGGCAGGCTGCCCGGCATTTAATCGGCGAGCACGATTTCAGCGCCTTTCGTGCCGCCGAATGCCAGGCGAAAACACCGGTCAAGACTATGCGTCGGATCGATATTCGCCGCACGGACGATCTGATCCGCTTCGATTTTGGCGCTGACGCCTTCCTGCAGCACATGGTACGCAACATCGTTGGAACCCTGGTCTATGTGGGCAGCGGCAGGCAACCCGTCGCGTGGATGGGCGAAGTGCTGCAATCCAGGAATCGGTCGCGCGCCGCGCCCACTTTTTCGGCGGCGGGGCTTTACTTGACCGGGGTGGAGTACGACCCGGTGTGGACGTTGCCAGGGATGCCAGATGTCGAAGCTGCCCAACAAGCAGTGCTCGCGGGCGCCTGACGGTATTCGACTCAAGTCATGGCTACTGCCGTCAAAATTTGCGGAATCACCCGGCAGGAAGATGCGCTGGCCGCCGCATACGCGGGCGCTCACGCCATCGGGCTGATTTTCTACCCAGGCAGTCCTCGTCTGGTGTCGCATGACGTTGCACGACGAATCGTCAACGCGCTGCCGGCATTCGTCACGCCGGTAGCTCTGTTCGTCAATGCCGTTGAAAGCGAAGTGCAGCGCGTCATTACAGAGGTCAAGCCGCAACTGCTTCAATTTCACGGCGATGAACCCCGGGAATTCTGCGAGCGCTTCGGATTGCCCTATATCAAGGCCGCCAAGGTTCGGGTGGGAGTGGATTTGTTACAATACGCGCGCCGCTACCAAAGCGCGAAAGGGTTGCTGCTCGACACATTTGTTGAGGGCAGTCACGGCGGTACAGGTGCCACCTTCGATTGGGCACTCATACCGAAACAGCTTCCCCTGCCGCTGATCCTTGCCGGCGGGTTGCATGCTGAAAATGTCGCCGACGCGATACGTCGCGTCCGCCCGTGGGCTGTCGACGTGAGCAGCGGTGTCGAGGCGTCGAAAGGTGTCAAGGACGCGGCCAGCATTGCCGCATTCATCCAAGGAGTCAGAAATGCAGATGTATGAGGCTTTGAAGGCCTACAACCTTCCCGATGCGCAAGGGCATTTCGGACCCTATGGCGGAGTCTTCGTCGCCGAGACCCTGGTGCACGCTCTGGACGAACTGCGCCTGCAGTACGACTTGATGCGCAAGGATCCGGAATTTGTCGCGGAGTTCGAATCGGAACTCAAGCATTACGTCGGACGCCCCAGCCCGGTGTATCACGCCAAGCGCTTGTCCCGCCATTGTGACGGGGCCCAGATCTGGCTCAAGCGCGAAGACCTCAATCACACCGGCGCGCACAAGATCAACAACACCATCGGCCAAGCCCTGCTCGCCAGAAGAATGGGCAAGAAGCGCATCATTGCCGAAACCGGTGCCGGCCAGCACGGGGTCGCGTCGGCCACCGTGGCCGCGCGCTTTGGCATGGAGTGCGTCGTCTACATGGGTTCGGAAGACATCAAGCGCCAGTCGACCAACGTTTTTCGCATGAAGTTGCTGGGCGCCACCGTGGTGCCGGTGGAAAGTGGATCGAAGACGCTTAAAGACGCGCTCAACGAAGCGATGCGCGACTGGGTGACCAACGTCGAAAATACTTTTTATATCATTGGCACCGTGGCCGGTCCGCACCCTTATCCGATGATGGTGCGCGACTTCAACAGCGTTGTTGGCCGGGAACTGCGCACGCAGATGCCGGAGGAAATCGGACGCCAGCCCGACGCCATACTCGCCTGCGTTGGCGGCGGTTCGAACGCCATCGGGGTTTTTTATCCTTATATCGAAGACAAGAATGTTCGTCTGATCGGCGTGGAAGCCGGAGGCCTGGGGCTGGCGTCCGGCAAACATGCCGCAACTCTGTGCGCCGGCAAACCGGGCGTACTGCACGGGAACCGGACCTACCTGATTCAGGACGAGAACGGGCAGTTCATCGAGACGCATTCCATATCCGCAGGCCTGGATTATCCAGGGGTCGGTCCGGAACATGCGTGGCTGAAGGATTCGGGCCGTGCCGAGTACGTCGCGATTACAGACGATGAAGCGTTGAATGCTTTTCATATGCTCACGCGCATGGAGGGCATCATGCCCGCGCTCGAATCGGCCCATGCCGTCGCCTACGCAATGAAACTGGCTCCGTCGCTGTCGCCGGACAAGGTGCTGCTCGTCAACCTGTCCGGTCGCGGCGACAAGGACATGAATACCGTCGCCGAAAAATCGGGACTCAAACTGTAGGGGCGGGGAGCGAAGGACAGGGGTTGAGCAAAACCACGAAGCCCCCGCCTCACCCCTGGCCCCCAAAATTTTCGTCCCTCGCCCATCGCCTCCAAGTCATGTCACGCATCGCCAATACCTTCAAGAATCTCAAGGCGCAGAATAGAAAAGCGCTGATCCCGTTCATTACCGCCGGCGATCCAACGCCCGCCATGACCGTGCCGATCATGAACGCACTGGTGTCCGCTGGCGCCGACATACTCGAACTGGGCGTGCCGTTCTCCGATCCCATGGCGGATGGTCCGACGATTCAGCGTTCCAGTGAGCGTGCGCTAAAGCACGGCGTCAGTCTGAAGGATGTACTCTCATTCGTAAGCGATTTTCGGCGCTCGAATTCGGCGACGCCTGTTGTTCTGATGGGTTATGCAAATCCCATCGAGGCGATGGGGTATGAAGCTTTTGCCGCCACCGCGCACCAGGCCGGGCTTGACGGTGTGCTGGTCGTAGACTATCCGCCCGAAGAAAGCGAACCGCTGGTTGAGTTGCTCAAGCAGCGCGGGATCGATTCAATTTTCCTGCTGTCACCCACTTCGGAAGACCGTCGCATCGCGCAGGTCGGTAAAACGGCAAGCGGCTATATATACTATGTTTCGCTCAAGGGAGTGACTGGCGCGGCCAACATCGACTTGCAGGAAGTGGGTGCGAAACTGCCTCAGATACGCGCGCACATCAAGCTGCCCATCGGAGTGGGGTTCGGCATCCGCGATGCGCAGACCGCCAAGGCGGTGGCATCAATTTCGGATGCGGTTGTCATCGGCAGCCGTCTGGTTCAGGAGATCGAATCTTCATGCCCGGATCGCATCATCGGGAATCTGACGAATCTCCTCGGCGGCATTCGCCGGGCGATGGACGAGGGCTGAAGAATGGTGGCCATGGCATACTGGCTCGGCGTTCTGGCTGCACTGTCATGGCGCCCTGGCGTTGTTCCGGTCAGCAGATGAGGAGACGTGGATGAGCTGGTTGCAGAAGCTGCTCCCGCCAAAGATCAAGCGCAGCGCGGGTACCGTCAAGAAAGCCGTCCCCGAAGGGCTGTGGAGCAAATGCGAAATCTGCGAAACGGTGCTTTATCGTGCGGACCTGGACAAGAATCTCAACGTCTGTCCGAAATGCGGTCATCACAACCGAATAACCGCTCGCGAACGCATCGATCTGACTCTCGATGCGGAAGGTCGATTCGAGATCGGAGCCGAAGTTGAGCCGGTTGATTTCCTGAAGTTTGTTGACAGCCGGCGCTATACAGAGCGGCTTCAGGCGGCCAAAGCCGAGACCGACGAGGACGATGCGCTGATCGTGGTGCAAGGGTCCATCAAGTACGTGCCGGTGATTGTGGCAGCATTCGAGTTTCGGTTCCTGGGTGGTTCGATGGGCTCGGTGGTTGGCGAGCGCTTTGTGCGCGGAGTGCAAAGTTGCTGCGATCAAAATTTGCCATTCGTATGTTTTTCGGCGAGCGGCGGCGCCCGAATGCAGGAAGGTCTGACGTCTTTGATGCAGATGTCGAAGACCACGGCGGCGTTGACCCAACTGGCGCGCGCTCGATTGCCGTTTGTTTCCGTGCTGACCGATCCAACCATGGGTGGAGTGTCGGCAAGCTTCGCGTTTCTTGGCGATGTGGTCATTGCCGAGCCAAACGCGCTGATCGGGTTTGCCGGGCCGCGGGTAATCGAGCAGACGGTACGACAGACGCTGCCGGAAGGTTTTCAGCGCGCGGAATTTTTGCTCGAGCACGGCGCCATCGACATGATCGTAGACCGCCGGCATATGCGCGACAAACTCGTCAGCCTGATTACGCTGCTGATGCGCGCGCCGGCTGCTTCGTAAAAGCATCTCAGGGTTCCTCTGGCTTGACGGCACCTTGAGTCTCGACGACCCACGCTCGCCAGGTTCGCTTGCGGACTGGTTGGCCTATCTTGAGCGCGTTCACCCGGCGGCCATCGACATGGGCCTCGTGCGGGTTTGCGCAGTGCGAAAGCGACTCGGGCTCGCGCCGGAGTTTCCAATCATCACCGTAGGCGGAACCAACGGCAAAGGGTCGGTGTGCGCGATGCTGGAAAGCATCCTGTCCGCCGCCGGGTACCGTGTCGGCTTGTACACGTCTCCGCATCTTCTGCGCTATAACGAGCGTGTGCGCGTTGCCCGGCGCGAGACTGGCGATGCCGCCCTTGTAGAGTCATTGCAGCGCGTTGAAAGAGCGCGCGCCCCGGATTCCCTGACTTATTTCGAATTTGGCACGCTGGCCGCGATGGATATTTTTATCCGCGAACGGGTGGACGTTGCGGTGCTCGAAGTTGGCCTGGGCGGGCGGCTTGATGCGGTAAACGATTTCGATACGAACTGTGCAGTGGTAAGCACGATTGATCTGGATCACATGGAGTATCTCGGATTCGACCGGGAAAGCATCGCGCGGGAGAAGGCCGGAATCTTCCGCAGTCGCGTACCGGCGGTTGTGGGCGACGAAGATCCTCCGGCAACCCTGCTCGAACATGCTGACCGGATCGGCGCGCCGCTGTTTTTGATCGGGCGGGACTACGGGTTCCGAGCGGACCACGGCGACGCATCTGAAGCCGCCAACGGCGGCTGGCGCTACTGGAGTGTTTCAGGCAATCGATCCGCGTTGCCTTATCCAGCGTTGCGCGGCGCGTACCAGCTTGCCAACGCCGCGACCGCTCTTGCCGCCCTCGATCAGCTTAAGGCCGTTCTTCCGGTGGACATGAATTCCATCCGGCGCGGGCTGGTCGAAGTCGAACTGCCGGGGAGATTTCAGGTATTGCCCGGCAGACCGATGGTGATTCTTGACGTCGCCCACAATCCCCATGCCGCCCGTGGTTTGGCCCAAAGTCTGCGCTCATTGCCGACGGGCGGACGGTCAATAGCAGTGTTCGCGATGCTGAAGGACAAAGATATCGAGGGCGTAGTCGTCGCGCTCAAGGACCAGATCGATGAGTGGCTGGTAGCCTCGTTGCCGGGCCCGCGCGGGGCTGGGTCTGCGCGCATGGCACAAGCTTTGGCGGCAGCCGGGGTGACCGCGCCGGTACGAGGTTTCGATTCCGTGACCAGTGCCTATCAAAGTGCGGTCGGATTGGCCGGACAAGATGATAAAATTTTGGTGTTCGGTTCGTTTTTCACGGTTGGAGCGGTTGTCCGGGCACGCGAGTAAACCTTCAGCCAGCCCGCGCAGTCTGCGGCTAAGTCAGGGAAGTCATGGCGAAAGCAATCAGCGACGAAGAACTTCAGTTGAAGAAGCGGGCGCGTCGGCGCCTCGTAGGGGCCATTGCACTGGTTCTTCTGATCATCGTTTTTCTGCCCATGGTTCTCGACAGCGAGCCACGGCCGCGGAACGAAGACGTCGCCATTTCCATTCCGCCGATTCCCAATCCCGAGTCGATACCGAACAGGCCGCTCCCGGCTGCCCCGGCCTCATCCCCGCAACCGCAGGTGGCAGGCATGCCCGCGCCTGCTGCGCCGGGCGCCGCGCCCGAACTTGAGGCTGCACCCGAGCCGGAGCAAAAATCCGTTCCGGCCAGCCAGGAAATCCGTTCCAGTCAGGAGATTCGCTCCGGTCAGGAGAACTTTGTCGTCCAGCTCGGAGCGTTTTCCAACGCCGCCAACGCCAAGGCCTTACAGAAGAAATTGCAGGACAATCAATTCAAGGCCTATACCGAAACCATCAAGAGCTCCAGCGGAGATCGAACGCGGGTGCGCGTCGGGCCTTACCCCTCGCGGGAGTCCGCCGAAAAGGCGCGGGAACGCCTGAAGGTCAGAAAGCTCATCATCGGCGATGCGGCAGTCGTCCGGCAAGACTGACCGGGGTGCCCGCCGGCCAATGCCAGCAAGTGACTTCGCCGGACGCGGGTCGACCCCGGGCCATGCGACTGAACCCGGTAAGCGTCGCCGCCGATGACGGCGTTTGACCTCATCGTTGTCCTGGTGTTTGCGATTTCGGTGGGGTTCAGCATCTGGCGCGGCCTGGTGCGCGAAGTGCTGGCGCTGCTGACCTGGATACTCGCGTTCTGGCTGGCGAAGTTGTTTGCCGTCGTGGTGGCAGGCTGGCTGCCAGCCTCCTGGAGTCACCAGGGGTTGCGGATTGCGATCGGGTTTGTCGCCATCATGCTGGTGAGCGTATTGCTGCTAAGTCTGGTGACCATGCTGACTGTTCATCTGGTCAAGGTGGCGGGACTCACCTATTCCGATCGTGCAATGGGTGCGATTTTCGGCTTGCTGCGCGGTTTGTTGATCGTCGTAACCCTGGTGCTGCTGGGCGGGATGACTTCCGAGCCGCGCGAGTTGTACTGGCGCCAGGCGCTCTTGTCCAAACCGCTGCAGGCCGCGGCGCTGTGGGTTAAGCCGTTGCTGCCGGAAGACATTGCCAGACGGGTCAGCTTTGAATGACTTATACTTTCGCCAGTTAATTTCCGGCTCCCCGGCCGGTGAAAACGGGCGTGGAGGTTTGAGCGATGTGTGGAATTCTGGGCGTCGTGGCGAAGACGCCGGTCAACCAGTTGCTCTATGACGGTTTGCTGGTCCTGCAGCACCGGGGCCAGGATGCCGCGGGCATCGTCACTGCAGACGGCAAAAAGTTCCAGATGCACAAGGGTGGCGGACTTGTGCGCGATGTTTTTCGTACCCGCGATATGCGTCACCTGGTCGGCAACATGGGCATCGCGCACTGCCGCTATCCCACCGCCGGTTCCGCTTCCTCCTTCGCCGAGGCTCAGCCGCTCTACGTCAATTCTCCGTTCGGCATCGTGCTCGGACACAACGGCAATCTCACCAATGCCGAGCAGTTGAAACGTGAGCTGTTTCTTCAGGATCAGCGCCACGTCAATACCAACTCCGATTCCGAAGTGCTGCTCAATGTGCTTGCCCATGAATTACAAGAGGCCGCGACCGGATATCAGCTTGATCCTCCAGCCATCTTTCGCGCGGTTGCCGGTGTGCATCGCCGCTGTCGGGGCGCATACGCAGTGGTGGCCATGATTGCCGGGTACGGGCTGCTGGCATTTCGCGATCCTCACGGCATTCGTCCTCTGGTTGTTGGAGAGGCAAGATCCGCACAAGGCGTTGAGTATCTGGTGGCTTCCGAGAGCGTGGCCCTCGATACGCTGGGTTTTGATCTGGTGCGCGACGTCGAGCCGGGTGAAGCCATCTTCATCGACCAGGATGGCAGTTTCTACAGCCGCCAGTGCGCCGCCAATCCACAGCACAATCCGTGCATTTTTGAGTTCGTTTACCTGGCGCGCCCGGATTCGGTCATAGACGGAATTTCAGTCTACGAGACGCGCATGCGCATGGGCAGAAGCCTGGCGGACAAGATCCGGCGCGACCACCGCGACATCGACATTGATGTCGTCATTCCAATTCCCGATTCCAGCCGTCCCGCAGCGATGGAATTGGCCGACAACCTCGGACTGCCTTATCGCGAAGGATTCATCAAGAATCGCTACATCGGGCGCACCTTCATCATGCCGGGACATGAGATACGCAGGAAGTCCGTCAGGCAGAAACTAAATGCGATAGCCATGGAATTCCGTGGCAGAAATGTATTGCTGGTTGACGACTCGATTGTTCGCGGGACAACCAGTCGTGAGATCGTACAGATGGCGCGTGACGCCGGTGCACACAAGGTGTATTTCGCGTCCGCTGCACCGCCGGTTCGCTTCCCGAACGTGTATGGCATCGACATGCCGACATCGCGCGAGCTGATTGCCACCGGACGCAGCGATGACGAGATCGCCCGCGAAATCGGCGCCGACACATTGATTTATCAGGATCTGGACGCGCTGGTCGATGATGTCAGCTCCGTCAATCCTGAAATTTCGAGTTTCGAAACCTCTTGCTTTAACGGCATCTATGTTACTGGTGACGTTACTCCCGAATACCTGGCGGGAGTCGAGGCCCAGCGAAACGATGACGAGTTGTCCCGGGTCGAATCCAACGTCACCCAACTGGATCTCAATCTGGCAACTGCCGAGTAGTGTTTTCAGCCCGGCCCGGCAATTGACAGCCTTCCGGGTCCGGAGTAGCGTGACCACCTTGCGCCGATTTGACGACAGCTTGCGGGCGCCTAATAAATACGGCTAAAGCGTGCGTCGGTATCCGGACCCGCTTGGCAACAGCTCAAGCGGGTTTTTGTTTTCTGGGCCAGGGCAGTGCATATGGAGGTGAATTGATGAGGTGGGACGAACTGGAACCCGAAACTGTGGCGGTGCGTGCGGGTATTCACCGCAGCCAGTTCAACGAGCATTCCGAGGCCTTGTATTTGACCTCGAGCTTCGTGTTCAAGGATGCCGCCGAAGCGGCAGCGCGTTTTTCCGGGGAAGACCCCGGCATGGTGTACTCGCGCTACACCAATCCCACGGTCAGCGCCCTGCAGGAACGCCTGGCGGCGATGGAGGGCGCCGAGTGCTGCATCGCGACCGCATCCGGCATGTCGGCAATACTCGCATGCATCATGGGGCTGATGAAAAGCGGCGAGCATATCGTCGCATCGCAGAGTCTTTTCGGTGCGACCGTGCAATTATTCAACAACATTCTCGGCCGCTTCGGCGTCGAGACGACTTTTGTACGCGGCACCGACCTTGCTGCCTGGAACAGCGCGATCAAACCCAATACCCGTATTCTGTTTCTGGAGACGCCGTCAAATCCGCTGACTGAGATTTCGGATATTGACGCCATTGCGAGCATCGCCCATGCGCGAGGCGCATTGCTGGTCGTGGACAATTGTTTCTGTACGCCAATTCTGCAGCGACCGCTCGAGTTGGGCGCGGATGTGGTCATCCATTCGGCGACCAAGTATCTGGATGGGCAGGGGCGTGTATTGGGCGGCGCGGTACTCGGGAGGCGGGAGGTGATTTTTGAAGGCCTGAATGGCTTCCTGCGCAGCGGTGGGCCCACTTTGTCGCCGTTCAACGCCTGGGTGATTCTGAAAGGACTGGAAACCCTGGGGTTGCGCATGCGCGCGCATTCCCAGAGTGCGCACGAGCTGGCGCAATGGCTGGAAGATCATCCGAAAGTTGAACGCGTTTACTATCCGTGGCTTTCTTCGCATCCTCAGGAAGGATTGGCCAGGCGCCAGCAAAAGGGCGGGGGGGGAATCGTTTCTTTCGACGTAAAAGGCGGACGGGATGCGGCATGGAAGGTCATTGATGGGACCCAGCTGATTTCCATTACCGCGAACCTCGGAGATACGAAGACCACGATCACCCATCCCGCCAGCACCACCCATGGTCGTCTGGCGCCGGAAGTCCGGAAAGCCTCGGGAATCGGTGAAGGTCTGTTACGCGTGGCCGCAGGACTCGAATCGGTCGGCGATATCAAGGCTGATCTGGCGCGCGGCCTGTCGAAGGCATGATCCGGCGCAAAATTCCGTAGTTCGTCCGATCAGTCAAGTCGCATGGCACGACAGCCGTTGTCGTCGCACATCAGGTAAGAGCCCTGCTCGTACCAGTCGGCCAGTACCCAGCGCTCGCAGTCGCGTGCGTCGACCCGGTGTTGGTGATGCGCCGGCCTGTGGGTGTGGCCATGAATGATTCGCGCATAGTTGTTGGCGCGAAAAACCTCGTCCACTGTTGCTTGCGTCACGTCCATGATTGCCATGTTCTTGACCTGCTTTGCCTGCTCACTTCTGGCCCTGACGTCGCGCGCTGCGCGCAGGCGTTCATCGAGCGATTTCGCCAGGAAAGCACTTTGCCAGACGGAATCGCGCACCATGGCACGGAATGCCTGATACTCCCGATCATCGGTACACAATGTGTCCCCGTGCATCAGCAACGTGGGTACGCCGTATAAGTTCACCAGCGTTGGGTCGGCAAGGATTTGCAAGCCGCAGGTCTGCGCGAAACGCTCGCCGATCAGAAAATCCCGATTGCCGTGCATGAAATAAGTGCGCACACCACCATCGGCCAATGCGCGAAATGCCAGGGCGATCTGCGATGCGTGCGGTTGATCGAGACCTTCATCGCCAATCCAGTATTCGAACAGGTCGCCAAGGACATACAACGCATCGACCCTGGGCACCGTGTCGCGCAGAAAACCCAACAGCGCGCCGGTCGCGGCATGTGTATCCGCAGACAAATGCAGGTCGGAGATGAACAGGGTCTGACCCATCGCAGCAACGCAACCTTATCGAACTGCGCGGTGGATTGCTGTCAAGCGCCGGTCAAAGGACTTCCGCCTTTTTGACGACGACGTCTTCGTTGGGTACATCCTGATGAAATCCGCGCTTGCCGGTCGCAACCGCCTTGATCTTGTCGATGACCTCGCGACCTTCTGAAATCTGCCCGAAAACGCAATAACCGTAGCCGTCAGTGGTAGCGGCGCGAAAATTCAGGAAATCGTTGTTCTTCACGTTGAAGAAGAATTGCGCGCTGGCCGAATGAGGGTCCGATGTGCGCGCCATGGCGACGGTATAGGTGTCGTTCTTCAGTCCGTTTGCCGCTTCGTTCTCGATTTGCGCACGCGTCGATTTTTGCTTCATGCCGGGTTCGAAGCCGCCGCCTTGAGCCATGAATCCGTTGATTACACGGTGAAAGATCGTATTGTCGTAGAAACCATCGCGCACATATTGCAGGAAATTTTCCACTGTTACCGGCGCCTTGTCGGTATCGAGTTCGATGACGATATCGCCCATCGACGTCTGCATTCTGACTTTGCTCACTTTACCTCCACTATTTTTATGTCTTCGATGACGATCTGCTGTCTGGGTACATCCTGCGCAAACGGCCCGCCTGCTCCGGTGGGTATCGTTACCATTTTTTCGACGACGTCCATGCCCTTGACCACCTTTCCGAACACGGCATATCCATAGCCGCGCACGGTGGGCGCGCTGTAATTCAGAAAGGTATTGTCGGTCAGGTTGATGAAGAACTGCGCTGTAGCCGAATTCGGATTCTGCGTGCGCGCCATGGCAATCGTGCCGGCGCTGTTCTTCAGCCCGTTGTTCGATTCAATCGGGATCGGGTCGCGGGTGGGTTTTTGCGCCATCTCCTTGTCGAAGCCGCCACCCTGAGCCATGAATCCGGCGATGACGCGGTGAAAGATCGTGCCACTGTAAAAACCACTTTTCACATAACCCAGAAAATTCTCCACCGTCCGGGGTGCCTGTTCCGGGAATAGCTCGATCGTTACGTTTCCCAGGTTGGTCTTGATTTCGGCCTGCGGGTTGGCGGCGAAAACATGGGTACTCAACAGGAGGGCAAAGGTGACACCAAAAGTTTTCTTCATTGCATTTCCATTAGCGGGGTTGAAATCGATGGCGGTACACAATTCCGGATTGAATTGTGTCAGGCACCACCCTCAAGCACGATGCGCCATTGGTCGTTCTCCCTGACCCAATACTGGCGCTTCATCATTCGATTCGAGAGGTTGTTGCTCTGGTAGTCTTGTTCGAAAGTGGCGACCGCCATTTGTTCCTTGCCGGGGTAGAGCAGCAGCGACATGTTGGATACCCGAACGTTGATCCAGGTCTTGCCGCTGTTGATCAATCGTTTTTGCGCCGACCACCGCGCCAGATTCGCGCCGTTTGCATTGAATTCCCGCGCGTAATGCCGCAAATAAGCATCGGTGTCGCGGCTTGCCCAGTCCCGCCGCCAGTTTTCGATCGCCGCGATCAGGCCGGCGCGCAGCGTTTCGACATCTTCCGGCTTGGCCCAATCGATCGAATCGGCGATAACTACCGGCGTCGAGCCGATCTGAAGCCGCGTGGCCAGCGTTTCCAGGTCCGGATTGCTCAGCACGATACAGCCGTCGCTGGCACGCGGTGGCCTGCTGTAGGTGTCTCGCGGCGTGCCGTGCAGCCAGATGCCGTGACCATTACGGCCGCGCGACCGATCCCATTCGTTCGGATAACTGATCGGATAGGCCCCGCTGCCATAGAAATCCGTGATCTTGTCTTTTTCCAACTGGCTGACGACGCGATATACGCCGACCGGTGTCTTCTTGTCGCCTTCGCGCAATTTGTCCATGCCGTTCTTGCCGATCGTGATGTAGTAGTCGGCGACATAGCGCGGTATCCCGCCCGTATTCTCAAACACGAACAGCGTCGATTTTGCAGAGTCGAGAACCAGGGCAAATTTTTCTGTTTCAGGCAGTTGCAGCAAATAGCGCGGTGCCATATTGGTGGGCGGGGCGATCTGCGAACGAACCAGACGCGCCCGGGCCTCGTCGCGCAGGTCCGCGACTTGTTCGGAGCTTCCTCCCGAAGGGCTGCCAATGGAGTTGATCGGGCGCGCCCGGGCAAGCAACAAGTCGCCTTTCACCAGTTGCGCCAGCCGGAAATTCGGATTCGCGATCAGCAGACTGTTTATATTGTCGAGCGCGGAGGAGAAATTGCTTTCCCGGATATCGAGCAAAGCGCGAACCAGCGTGGCCTCCGGCCCGGAGGCGCGAAACGAAACTGCGGCTGGAGTGATGCTCATCGCCCAGGCGTAGGAAGCTCCAGCAGCGACGATAGCTACCAGCGCCTGAGTCAACGTCTGGCGGGAACCGGCCTGTAAGTGGCGCGCTCGGCAGGCCACTAGTTCATTTTCTCCTCGATGATCTGCCAGCGCTCGTTGCTTTTCACCAGGGTCAGTATCTTTCTGCCCGACGTGCTCAATTTGTCGGACTTGTAACTTTGCAGAAACTTCACGACCGCACGCTCACTGGATTCGAAGGAGACCGCCGGCGCTCCGACAGTGACTTCTATTGATGCGGGTTTGCCTATGCGTTCGCGGCGGGCAGCCTCCCATTTGGCGCGTGCTTCGCCGCCGGGCACCCGAAACGCGGGGGCATAGTAGGCCAGATAAGCATCGGAGTTCTTGTCCGACCAGGCCTTGGCCCAACCGGTCACTGCTGCCAGCACCGCGTCCGTGTCCGCTCGCGGGGATTGCGGGGCAGGCGAGGCAGGAGCCGGGGTGGGTTTATCCATGATTTCCGGTGCTGCCGCAGCAACGGGGACTTTGGCCGGTGGTGATGCCTTGCCCGGCGCACTTTCACTCGAAAACAGGTCCTTGATCAGGGCCAGCTTGGTCTGCGCGGCAGCGTTGCTGCTGTCCAGTTGCAATGCCTTGTCATAGGCCTCGCTCGCCATTTTCGCGTAGACATCACCCAGATTCTCGTGAGCGATCGCATAACTGGGATGCGTTCGGATCGCCATTTCCAGGGACTTGCGCGACTTCTCGAACTGACCCTGTGAGGCGTAGAGCACCGCCAGATTGTTATAGGGTTCCGGCAATTCCGGGAAGTCCTCGGTTAACGCGCTGAAGATTTTTATCGCATCGGCGGACTTGTTCTGCTCGGTCAGAATCAAGCCCTTGAGAAAGCGTGCCCGCGCGTCACGTGGATTACCGGCAATAACCGTTTCTATTTTCGCCAATGCGCCGGAGTGATTACCTTGCCGGAACAACTTGCTGGCATCTTCGTATTCGTTTGCCGCAAGGCCGACGCGCAGCTGAAACACCAGCAACAACGCAACGCTCAACGCCAAGAGAGGGATTCGGCTCATATGTTAAACTCCACCGCAATAAGATTCGGTAGGCTATTGTAATTAATGGCAGATTCTACCAGTAGCGCGCTTCCGTTCACAATCTGATTTGTCCCTGCTTCTGGCTCGGGACGAATGCGCCCAAAGCCTGCCTCCAGGCAGACCTGATGTTGAAGATATACAACTCGCTCACTCGTTCCAAGGAAGTCTTCGTCCCAATCCATGCCGGAAAGGTGGGCATGTACGTTTGTGGCATGACGGTATACGACTATTGCCACCTTGGTCACGCCCGGGTCATGGTCGTATTCGACGTGGTAAAGCGCTGGCTTGGCGCGGCGGGTTTCGATGTGAGCTATGTGCGCAATATCACCGACATTGACGACAAGATTATCCGGCGCGCGCTTGAGAACAAGGAATCCATCGGCGCTCTGACCGAGCGCTTTATCCAGGCCATGGACCAGGATGCCGCCGCGCTCGGTGTCGCGAAACCGGATGTCGAGCCGCGCGCCACCGACAATGTTATCCAGATGATCGACTTGATTGATCAATTGGTGAGAAAAAGCATCGCCTATCACGCGCAAAACGGCGACGTTTTCTACGCCGTGCGTGAATTCGACGGTTACGGAAAATTATCCGGCAAATCGCTCGACGAATTGCAGGCTGGCGAGCGCGTCGACGTGGATACCAACAAGCGCGATCCGCTCGACTTCGTACTGTGGAAATCGGCCAAGCCCGGCGAGCCGGCCTGGGACTCGCCCTGGGGCCGCGGCCGGCCCGGCTGGCATATCGAATGCTCGGCCATGAGCGAGCGTTATCTTGGCACGCATTTCGATATCCACGGCGGCGGGCAGGATTTGCAGTTTCCGCATCACGAGAACGAAATCGCCCAATCCGAGGGGGCGCACGATCATGTGTTCGTAAACTACTGGATGCACAACGGCTTCGTGCGCGTGGACGACGAGAAAATGTCCAAGTCGCTGGGTAATTTCTTTACCGTGCGTGAGATTCTGAAGAAATACCGTGCGGAAGTGGTGCGTTTTTTCATCGTGCGGGCGCATTACCGCAGTCCGCTGAACTATTCGGACCAGCATCTTGATGACGCCAACGCGGCGCTCACCCGGCTGTATACGGCGCTGAAAGCGGTGCCGGCGCAAATCGGTGCTGTAGATTGGAGCGAGCCCCATGCCGCGCGGTTCTTGGCGGCGATGAACGATGATTTCAATACACCTGAAGCGGTGGCCGTGCTGCAGGAACTTGCCAGAGAAGTGAACACCTCGAAGTCCTTGCAAGCAGCCAGTTTGCTCAAGTCACTCGGCGCGGTGCTGGGCTTGCTGCAGCAGGAGGATTTCCTGCAAGCGATCCCGTTTGCGCAGTTGGATTGGCCAAATCCGTCCAAGCCGCAACGCGTACCACAAGATTTTCCGCAGGGGACCCCACCAATATCCGCGCTCGTCCAAAGCGTTGAGCAGTACATCAATGATCGGAATGTAGCGCGTAAAGCAAAGAATTTTGCCGAGTCAGATCGCATCCGCGACCAGTTGCTTGCGGCAGGCATCATTCTCGAAGACGGTCCGACTGGCACCACTTGGCGCCGCAAGTAACCCGGATTCCGCATAAAAA
>JANNTE010000356.1:0-6509 GCA_031403365.1 Betaproteobacteria bacterium
TGGGGAAAGCCGTAGTGGACTTGCTCGGCGAGTCCGGTGAGTTCGTGCCCTGCCTGCATTCGGTCGGGGCGCCGCTGGAAGCTGGCCAGGCCGATGAACGCTGGCCGTGCAACAACACCAAATACATCGTCCATTTCCCGGAAACCCGGGAGATCTGGTCATTCGGCTCCGGCTACGGCGGCAACGCATTGCTCGGCAAGAAGTGCCTTGCGCTGCGCATCGCCTCGAGCATGGGTCGCAGCCAGGGCTGGCTTGCCGAGCACATGCTGATTCTCGGAGTCGAGTCTCCGCAAGGCGTGAAAAGTTATATCGCTGCGGCCTTTCCGAGCGCCTGCGGCAAGACCAACTTCGCCATGATGATTCCGCCGCGCGCTTTTGCCGGCTGGAAGGTGACAACGATCGGCGACGACATCGCCTGGATCAAACCCGATGCCGATGGACGCCTGCGCGCCATCAATCCGGAGTACGGCTTCTTTGGCGTTGCTCCGGGAACCTCCGAGGAGTCCAATCCGAATGCCATGAAGACGCTGCGCGCCAACTGCATATTCACCAATGTCGCGTTGACCGCGGATGGTGATGTCTGGTGGGAGGGCATGACTGACGAGCCTCCGGAGCAACTCACCGACTGGCAGGGCCGGGCGTGGACACCCGGGAGCAGTCGCCCGGCCGCGCATCCTAACGCGCGTTTTACGGTTCCGGCGGTTCAGTGCCCATCCCTTGATCCCGATTGGGAGAGCCCGCAGGGCGTGCCAATTTCAGCTTTCGTCTTTGGTGGCCGGCGCAGTACGACCGTGCCGCTGGTGATGCAAAGTTCGAACTGGATCGACGGTATCTACATGGCCGCCACACTGGGTTCCGAAACCACGGCCGCGGCGACCGCAAAGGTCGGCGAAGTGCGGCGCGACCCGATGGCGATGCTGCCCTTTTGCGGTTATCACATCGGCGACTACTTCAGCCATTGGCTGGCCATGGGGCGCAATATTCGCAATCCGCCGTTGATTTTCGGTGTGAACTGGTTTCGCAAGGATGCAAGCGGCAAATTTCTCTGGCCGGGTTACGGCGAGAACATGCGGGTGCTGAAATGGATCGTGGAACGCACCTGGCAGAGCGCAGGCGCCAGGGAAACGCCTTTGGGCTGGATGCCCCGGCATGAGGATCTGGAGTGGAGTGGCCTTGGACTGACGCCGCAACGTTTCGAAGAACTGATGCTGCTTGATCGCGATGCCTGGTCGCAGGAGTTCGCCGCGCATCGGGATCTGTTCAGGAATCTTGAAAATCACCTGCCGGAAGAATTGATGATCCGGCATGAGGCGCTGGTCGCCGGCCTGGATCAGGCCCCGGGTCCCTGGTCCGCACGCTGAAGATCGCCGGCGATTGCGGAATCTGAATCTATTCCGCAGGGAACACGCCGGTGGATAAATAGCGATCGCCGCGATCGCACACGATCGTAACGATGGTTGCGTTCTCGACTTCCGCGGATACCTGCAGGGCGGCCCACAAGGCCCCGCCGGAAGAGATGCCCGCGAATATGCCCTCTTCCCGCGCCATCCGGCGCGTCATGTCTTCGGCATCCTGCTGCGCGATCTCCAGCACGCGGTCCACGCGACTGCGATCAAAGATGCGCGGCATATAAGCTTCGGGCCATTTGCGTATGCCCGGAATCTGCGACCCTTCCGTGGGTTGGCATCCGACAATCGTGATGGCGGGATTTTTTTCCTTGAAGTAGCGTGCGCATCCCATGATCGTTCCGGTTGTTCCCATGCTGCTCACGAAATGCGTGATCTGGCCATCGGTATCGCGCCAGATCTCCGGTGCCGTACCCTCGTAGTGGGAGAGCGGATTATCCGGATTGGAAAATTGATCGAGAATCAGGCCTTCGCCGTTTGCCTGCATGCGCTCGGCCACATCGCGGGCTTTTTCCATCCCCCCTGCTTTCGGCGTCAGAACAAATTTCGCGCCGTAGGCCGCCATGCTTTGCCGGCGCTCGATCGACAGGTGTTCCGGCATGACCAGAATCATGCGGTAGCCCCGCATCGCCGCGACCATGGAAAGTGCGATTCCGGTGTTCCCACTGGTGGCTTCAATCAGGGTATCGCCCGGCTTGATGCGCCCGCGCTCCTCCGCCCTGCGGATCATTGACAGCGCAGGCCTGTCCTTTACCGAGCCAGCCGGATTGTTGCCTTCGAGCTTGGCAAGAATGACGTTGCTGGTGGCCCCCGGAATGCGCTTCAGGCGTACCAGTGGCGTGTTGCCAACGACATCATCGAGGGTCTTGCGGATGCTGGCTGGACTGCGATCCATGCGGACGGGTGATCCTGCTTTGAAACGATTAAACGACGCTAGCGATTGGCGAGCAGCCAATCGACATAACGGGTGACGCCGGTCTGCACGTCGGAGAATGCGGCGGAATACTTCGCGCCACGCAGATCATCGAGACTGGCTTGCGTGAAACTCTGATATTTATCCTTCAGGCCGGGAGGAAAAGGGCCGTACTCGATCATTCCCTGCGCCTTCATCGCCACATCCGTCAAAGCTTCCTTGCCCTGCGTGCGCCGTAACGCATTGATGGTTGCGACCGCCACTTCATTGAATGTCTGCGACGCGCCGGTGCCGCAGTTGAAGATGCCGGACTGCGCCGGATTGTCGAGAAAGTAAAGATTGACCCTCACCACGTCGTCAACCGAAATGAAATCGCGCCGCTGCTCGCCAGCGTCATACCCGCCGCTGCCTTCAAACAGTGTGACTTTTCCGGCCTCGCGAAACTGATTGAAACAATGCAGCGCCACTGATGCCATCCTGCCCTTGTGCGTTTCACGCGGGCCGTAGACATTGAAATAGCGCAATCCGACCACCTGCGCACTGTTCTCCTCCCAGCGTCGCCGCACTGTCTGATCGAACAAGAACTTGGAATATCCGTAGACATTGAGCGGTTTCTCGTGCTCGCGCTTTTCCTTGAATACCGGACCGGCACCGTAAACCGAAGCGGACGACGCATAGATCAGGGGCACCGATTCCGATTGGCAGTATCTCAACAGATCAGACGAATACTGAAAATTGTTATCCATCATGTAGCGGCCATCGGCTTGCATCGTGTCCGAGCAGGCGCCCTGATGCAAAATCGCACTGATCTCGTCATCGAATGAGCCGGCGTCCAGCGCGGCGCGGAAGTGGTCTTTGTCCAGATAGTCGTCAATCTCGCAGTCGACCAGATTGCGGAATTTCTCGCTGCGACTCAGATTGTCAACCGCGAGAATATTGGTTTCGCCGCGCGCATTCAAGGCTCTTACCAGATTGGACCCTATAAAACCGGCCGCGCCAGTGACAACGATTCGCATAATGGGCTCAGGAAAAAAGTTCGCCAGGACTGACTACTGCGGTGCCAAGCTTGCCAACGACGATGCCCGCCGCCTTGTTTGCCAGCCGGAGTGCCTCGGCATAGTCGGCACCTGCAGCCAGCATGGCCCCCAGAGTGGCGATCACCGTGTCTCCGGCGCCGCTGACATCGAACACCTCCCGCGCCACGGCAGGAATATGCAGACGATCACCCTGGCGAAACAGGGTCATGCCCTCCTCGCTTCGGGTGACCAGAAGCGCCTCGAGCGAGAGATCTGCGCGCAGTTTCTGCGCGCGGGCCGTCAGATCCTCCTCATTCCTCCACCGCCCCGCGACCTCGCGG
Organism: Betaproteobacteria bacterium; assembly: GCA_031403365.1. GTDB lineage: Bacteria > Pseudomonadota > Gammaproteobacteria > Burkholderiales > JACQAP01 > JACQAP01. Next base: position 3,677 of record JANNTE010000356.1, read on the forward strand.
AATTCGGACCGGTTGGGCGTAATCAGCGTGGCGCCATGGTAACGCGAATAATCGTCGCCCTTGGGATCGACCAGCACCGGTTTGCCGGCGGCACGCGTCAAAGCGATCATGCGCTCAATGTGCTTCAGTCCGCCCTTGCCGTAGTCGGACATGATAACCAGATCGACGTTGCCCAGCCGGGTCTCAAAGTCGGCGAGCTTGGACATGAGCACTTCATGCGCCGGCTCGGTTTCAAAGTCGATGCGTAACAACTGTTGCTGCCGGCCGATGACGCGCAGTTTTATCGTTGTGGCCAGTGCGGGATCACGGTGCAGCTGGGCATCGATACCTTCGGTTTGCAACATATCCAGAATACGCGTGGCCGCCTCGTCCTCTCCCACAACGGAAAGCAGGCTTGCCTCGGCTCCCAACGCCGCAATGTTGCGCGCCACATTGGCCGCGCCGCCAAGGCGCTCCTCGGTACGTCCTATCCTCACCACCGGTACCGGTGCCTCGGGTGAGATGCGACTGACATCGCCGAACCAATAACGGTCGAGCATGACATCGCCCACGACCAGCACTCTCGCCTTTGCCAACGCTTCACGCTTCACGCCGTCTCCTTCCGCTCCTCTTCGCTCGCGCTATGGCCTGCCCATCGAAAAATACTCGATGCCGTATTCGCGCATCGCCATCGGATCATAGAGATTGCGCCCGTCGAAAACCACCGGAGTCTTCAGACGCCTCTTCATGTCATCGAAGTCGGGACTGCGAAACTCCTTCCACTCGGTAACAATGATCAGCGCATCCGCGCCATCAAGCGCGCTTACCGTGGAGGACGCGAACCGCACACCCGGCTCTTTGGCGAATATCTTGCCGGCCTCACCCATCGCCACCGGATCATAAGCGCTGACGCGTGCGCCCCGCGACAACAGTCCGTTGATCACCACTCGGCTGGGCGCCTCCCGCATATCGTCAGTGTTCGGCTTGAACGCAAGTCCCCAGATCGCAAAATTTCGGCCGTCAAGCTGCTCGCCGAAACGCATCCGCACTTTTTCCAGCAGTCGCTGCTTCTGATTGCGATTGGCCTTCTCCACGGAATCGACGATGGTCATCTGCACCCCGTATTCACCGGCGGTGTGTTGCAAGGCCTGGATGTCCTTGGGGAAGCAGGAGCCGCCATAGCCCACCCCTGCATACAGAAAGTCATAACCGATGCGTTGGTCGGAACCAATTCCGTTGCGCACCGATTCGATATTGGCACCGAGTTTTTCCGCCAGATTAGCCAGTTCATTCATGAAGGAAATTCGCGTCGCCAGCATCGCGTTGGCGGCGTACTTGGTGAGCTCCGCGGAGCGCACATCCATGACGAGCAGGCGATCATGGTTGCGCAAGATTGGCGCGTAAACCTGACGCATGATCTGCGTGGCGCGCTCATCGGCGCTGCCCACAACAATACGGTCAGGTCGCATGAAGTCCGCGACCGCCGCACCTTCCTTCAGGAATTCCGGATTGGACACCACGCTGAACGGCGTATCGAGCCTGCGTTTGCCAAGTTCCTCGGCGATGGTCGCGCGTACCCGGTCGGCGGTGCCGACCGGAACCGTGGATTTGTTCACGATGACCCGATAGTCGGTCATGCTGCGTCCGATATTGCGGGCGGCGGCAATTACGTAGCGCATATCGGCAGAACCGTCCTGGTCCGACGGCGTGCCTACCGCAATGAACTGAACAGCACCATGGTTCACGCTTTCAGCGACGTCGGTGGTAAATCTCAAGCGTCCCGCAGCGACGTTATGCTTGACCAGTTGCTGCAATCCGGGCTCATAGATGGGAATGCCGCCCCCACGCAACAGCGCGATTTTCTTCTCGTCAACATCCAGGCAAACGACGTCGTTTCCGAGATCGGCAAAGCAGGCGCCCGACACCAGGCCGACATAACCACTGCCGATAACCGTTATCTTCAATTCAGTCCCCCGGAAATCGAAATCTCGCGATTGATGCGCGCCAGCACTGCAAGCGGATCGGGGGCGCGCGTGACCGATCTGCCAACTACGAGATAGCTGGCCCCGGCTGCCATGGCTGCTTGCGGGGTCATGATGCGTTTCTGGTCGCCTGTTGCATCTTCGGGCAGACGAATGCCCGGCGTTACTCGCAAGAATCCACTGCCGTGCCGCGCACGGATGCCGGCCGCTTCATGGGCGGAGCACACCACCCCGTCCAGTCCGCATTGCGCGCCCAGATCGGCCAGCCTCATTACCTGGTCAAACGGGCTTGCGCCAATGCCGATTTCGCGCAAGTCTTCCTGCGACATGCTGGTGAGGACGGTAACCGCGATCAGCTTCGGTCGATGGGGCATGGGGTCAATGGCCGCGCGCGCTGCGCTCATCATCGCCCGTCCGCCCAGGGCATGCACATTGATCATCCATACACCGAGATGAGCAGCTGCCTTGCACGCCTGGGCCACCGTGGTCGGGATATCATGAAATTTCAAATCAAGAAATACCTCAAAACCGCGCCCGACAATTTCCGCGACGAAATCTGGACCCGCTGCGGTAAACAACTCCTTGCCGACTTTCAATTTGCAGTCCGCGGGATCCAACCGGTCAATCAAACTCCTCGCGGACCTGGCATCGACAAAATCAAGGGCGACAATCACGCGAGAGATCATCCGGCGGCCTCTCTTTCCTCGAAGCGCCGCGGGGGATAGGTCTCCCAACCGTTACAGGCCGGACAACGCCAGTAAAACTGGCGCGCCTTGAAGCCGCAGCTCTCGCAGCGGTAAAGCGCCAGATGGCGGGTGTGCTCATGGACGAGATTCTTGATCAGCTGGAGCTCGTGGCGACGCTCGGCAGGG
>JANNTE010000357.1:0-31677 GCA_031403365.1 Betaproteobacteria bacterium
GAAGTTGCTGGAGAAAAGGCTTCGGCATAAGCCGCAACTAGGCGCTTGAGGCCGCGTCTTGCCGGCGCAAGCGGTCTGAGATGTGCCATCACATACGGCACTGGTCTGACCTTGACAACAAACTGATTTGCCATCAAGGCGTCTGAACTTCAGTCAATCCGGAGATCTGAAGCCACTTGATGCTGCGCTGCGTTAGTTCGACTTTCCAGCGAAAGTAGGGAGTTCAGCATGTCATCGCACCAAAGCCTCTTCCGCAACTTGAGTGCAGGGTGAAACCTTGCCTTTTGCCTGTTCAACCCCGGACGATGGCCTAGCTATGCGGGCAATCGATGGGCGGAATTCCTGGGCGGGCCTATAGTTCGTGATCCAGTCATCCGGGAACATAGTGCCTAGCCACAGGTCTGACGGATATGAAGTTCATCGTGATTTTCCTCTTGTCCTGGCTTGGCGCCTTTGCGAGCGTTGCCGCTGCCGCGGAAGAAACTAAGCCGCCGTTGCCCGATCCCGAGTACTGCGCGCGCCGCGACTCGGATCAGTCAAAATGCGTGATTCAGGACGGGCCGCCGCCCAGCAAGCCCATCGTGCGCAAGAATCAGCGTCCGCCAAAGTAGCTGCCTATTCCTGAACGATCGGTTTTACCGATTCCAATAGCCATCGACGCAGACGAGGGGGCGGCTGCGCGCGGAGCAAGTCGGCCAACATGAGGACCAGATCCCGTGAATCGCACCACGCTCTCGCCGGACGCATTCCCGCTCACGGCGAAGTACGACCCCAAATGGATTCGCGACAACGCGCTCGGCGAGAACGCCCTATGCCAGGTAGAGAGCCTGGCGCGCCGCCTTCCACTGAGCGCCGGGATGCGCGTCCTGGATCTCGGCTGCGGCAAGGCCACGAGCTCGATCTTCCTCGCGCGCGAATTCGGGATTGAGGCATGGGCTGCGGATGGGGCGACATCCCCGACCGAGAACCGCAAGCGCGCGATCGAGATGGAGTGCGAGAGGAGCGTTTTTCCTTTGCGGGTGGACGCGCATGGTCTGCCATTCGCCAGGCAGTTCTTCGACGCCGTGATCGCCATTGACTCCTTCCTCTACTTCGGCACGGACGAGCGCTACCTGGGCTACCTTGTCCAGTTCATCAAGCCCGGCGGGTTCATCGGCGTGGTGGATATCGCATTCACGCGCGAGCTTCGGTCTATCGAGGATGCGCCGGAATACTTGCGCCCGCAGTACGCGAAGCACTGGTCGTACGTGCACAGCGTGGAGTGGTGGAAGCTGCACTGGGAAAAAACCGGGCTGGTTGACGTGCAGTGCGCCGAGCTCCTTCCCGAGAGCGACGACCTCCTGCGCGACTATGTCCTGGATCGCCCACCCGAACAGGATGAGGACTCGATCATGCGGGCGGTGCCGAGCGATCATCAGGGATTAATCGCGCTCTTCTGCCTGGTCGCGCGCAAGCGCTGATTCTGATTGCCGAACATGGGACCCGTTTATTGGTCCGCTTGCGCGCGGCCGGGTTGTCATTCATCACACGCGCGGTGTTCAGCAGCGAGCGAGGGGCAGCAGTTTCTTCACGATGGCGAATTACGTTTGCCAGCGCGACCTTGAACCCGATTCACACCCGATGGTTTACCGCGGCACGCATAGTGCTTCGCACGGAACGCCGTCTCCATCGCCATCCAGGGTTCTGATGCCGCACCGGGCCAGGTAATCCCGGGCTTCGTCGCAGTCGGTCATCTGGGAGCAAAACCTTTTGGCGCATGCCGGCTCCGGTTTCGGTGCCAAAGGCTCGGTTGTGGCGGGAAAGGGCGCCTGGGTTGCGGAGTGCGATGGATGCAGCTTGCGCCATTGCGAGGGTTCGATCATTTGGTCTCCCGCCCACAATCCACGCTTGGCATTCTGCGCTTCGCGCAGCAATGTGATCAGCTCTTGATTGTTGTGGAAGCGCGACGATTCCCATGCCATGCCGAGGCGCACTTGCTCATGACTGAGGTTGATGTTGCCGATGCGCACATCCGCAATCATGCGTCCATAAACATCGATGGCCCGACTGATCACCTGTACCTGCCTGTTCATGACCAATCCGGCCAGAGACTGCCGTGCTTCTTCTCCAAATGGCTGCGCGAGTTCCGGCGCGTCGATACCGGCCAGACGAACTTTGACGGGGTTGTTCTCCTGCAGGACCAGCAGCGTGTCGCCGTCCAGAACGGCAATCACCTTGCCGGAGAATTCCACGCCATGCGCTGCGCCCTCTGTATACAGCAGGGCCGCACATAGCGAGAATCCAATGGTTCTTGCGACTGATTTCATCGATTGGTGCAAAGTCACGAAGGCAAAGACCGGTCAGAACGTGATCGAGAGTCAGGATGGTAAAGCGAAAGCCGGGTCACGCTGGTTGCAGTCATGGAGCGGCCAGGGACGAGTCGGAACCGCATGTCCGCAAATGACTGGCGCAGACAGTCGATCCGGTGCAGCCTAACGCCATGAAATTCGATCCGGCGCAGGTCAGCGCCATGCAACTCGACCGGGAAAGTTGTTGCCAGGCGCTGGCGAGCCGCGATGCGTGCTTCGACGGGCTGCTACTAACATCTTCTTCAGTGGGCACGGCACATCCTTCAGGGCTTGCACCCGCTGCGGCTGCCTCAGATCAAGGCCGAAGCTGGCGACAGCATCTGGATATTCAGGCTGCTTTGCGAGGGCGGCGTGGATGCCTGGAGCCGTGCCGGCAATCTGCTGCAATCGCGAGGAACATCGTCGTGGCCCGTTCAGCACTTGTGCCAATTGGCCCGGAGTTCACTTTATGAATCGGGGAAGGTATCTCAAACAAACGGAGCCGGTTCCAACACAACCAGGGACATCCATTGACACGATGGTGTCGCCCGGCTCATCTGCCTGATTCATTCGCCTGGCGCGGAGCGTCGTTTCGAGAGGTTTCGCAGAACGAAGCGAGTGCCTCGTTCCCATAACCACCATGCCGCAATGCCTCCGACAATCCCCGCCAGCACACCCAAAGCAGGGAATTGAATGATGCCCGTTCGATTCCAAATATTCCGAGCGGTGTAATGCATGATAAAGATGAACATGGACGCGCCTGATACCAGATATATGATTTTGTTCACCGGGTAAGGCACGCGCACCTTCTCTACGAACAGCAGGGCCATGCATCCAATCCACATCCATGCCACCGGGCTTGGGATCGATTGCCCCGCTAACGGATTCCAGCCCAGCAGAACAGTCGACAGCGCGAACACGACGCAGACGGCGATGATCTTTTGCCGTCGCGAGGCGGCGCACTGCAACATCCAACCCAACGCAAACAGCCACATCAACATATGGGGCACTCGATTGTAGAGGTGCTCGGCACTCCATATCCGGGGGATCAGAAGCATGAGGGCGATCAGGACCAGAAGCATGCCCAAGCCGAAGCGGAATGGGTCGGCCTGTGCGCGTGCCCTGAACGCGGGAACCGCAAGCAATGCCGCCACTATAAGAAAGATTTGAGGCAATACCTCCAGATACCAGAACCCGAACTCCTGCTGGCTTGCGGCTTTCCAGTTCCCCAGCAATGCCAACTGCTGGACATCAAAACTCCCGTTCTTGACCTGAAGCACCGCCAGTGCCAGCACAGTTGGAACGGCAATCCGAAGCACGGTTGAGATCGCCGGCATCACCGAGTTTGTTTTGACTATTCTGGCCAACAGGAATCGGGCGAAGTTAAACCCGGAGATCACCAACAGCAAATACACTCCGCCAGGAATCTTCGTCAGATTAAAATGATTTGACACTATCGCGGTGATCGCCAGACTCCGCAGCAGTGAAGCCGTGTCAACCTGGTGCAAGAACAGCCGCTGCGAATGGATCCTTTCCAGCGCGTCAACCTCAAGATCCTGCCAATCCTCCGGCAAATGGCCCAGAATATTTTCCAATACCATTGCGGCTTCAACGAAATTCAGAGAATCGCCTCCGAGACTCACAAAGGTGTCGTGACCTTGCACGGTACTGCCCGGAAATAGCCTTTCGTAAAGGGAGCGAACACTCTCGGTTTTGGACCTTGCCGATGAAGCACTGCCCGCGTTGTCGAGACGGCGCGCACTTGCCGGGGAGCCGCGATTTGTGGGATGCACCAGCATGCGTGTGATCGCAGGGTAATCGACCTTGCCAGACGACAACTGCGGAAACGCGTCGACCTCTCGCACCTGGATGGCGCTTGCCGGAAGTTCGCACCTGGCGCTCAGGGCTCCTGAAATAGCGCCCGCCTTCCCCCTGTCAAGTGTCAAAACGACCAGCGCACTATCGCTGCCACCGCACACAGCCCGGTAGCCCTCCTGGTCAAGGTATTGTTCAAGTTCATCCAGGCCGATGCGCAAGCCGAAGAGCTTGAGAAATCTGCTCTTGCGACCCGTGATCTTGAATAGGCCCTGGTGCGTACGGCAACCCATATCGCCAGTCACGAGACGCTGGGTGTTTCGACCCAATGCGAGGTCTTGGGCGGAGGTGGCGTAACCCAACATTACATTCGGGCCCTCGTATACCAGTTCGCCTTCGACGCCTTCTTCTGTGATCTCTCGGCCCTGGGCGTCCAACAGACGCAACAACCCGCCCGGGATGGCCATGCCGATACAATCGGGATTATCGATCAGCAGTTCCGGCGGCACGTAGGCCATACGCGGCGACGCTTCTGTTTGCCCGTACATGACGTAGAACCGCCAGCCCCGCTGCTGCGCCAGCTTGGCGAAGCGCAGTACCTTGTCCCGAGGCAGGCGGCCCCCCGCCTGGGTGAGGGTACGGAGCTTGGGAAGATCGAGTTTCTCGAAGCCGATGCTGTCCAGAAGTTCGTAGCTTTGCGGCACGCCGGAAATGCTTGTGCCACTCTGCTCTTTGAAAAAGTGCCACAAGGCAGGTTCGGTCAGCGATTGTCGGGTGACCAGCAACGTCGCACCGGCCAGCAAGTGGCTGTTGAGAACCGACAGGCCGTAGGAGTAGCGAAACGGCAGCGTCATCAGCGCGCGGTCATCGGTCTTGATGCGCAAGTAATCGATTATCGATCGCGCGTTCGCCAGGAGACTGGCGTACGACAAGCGTACGAACTTCACCGCTCCGGTTGAACCGGAAGTCGGCAGCAATACCGCCAGTTCCGGGTGCAGATTCATGGTTGCGGAACTGTAGGCCGACAGTTTCCATTCGCCGTTCACCTCGGCGAAAATCCAGTTGGGAGCAAAGGTGGCCTTGATTTGTTCGAGATCGTCGGGGTGGCCGGGCGGGATGAGCATCACCGCGTGGCCGTGGCACAGGGCAGCCAGATAAGCTGTGATGGCTTCGGGTGCGTTCTCAGCCTGGATCAGCAAAAGCGAGCGCGTGTGGCCCAACCGGGTGGAGAACGCTTTGACACGCTGTGTCAGTTCTGCGTAGCTCCACGTGGTACCGTCCTCAATAATCAACGCTGGGTCTTCGGCCTTGCCGTTCAAGAAAGACAAATGGGTATCGCTCGCCGAACCCTGCGCCGAATACTCAATGTGAGAAGCCGACATATTCTGTTTCCTCCCGTGGAGTTCTTTTCTGTGCCCGGTCCCATTGCGTCTGAAAACGGCCGGACCGAAGCTGAGTCTCCCCGGGATTTTTGTGGAGGCCAGTTGCATTAAGTCAATGCCACCGAGGTGGAATTCTCGGCGAGTTGCCGATAACAGTTTGCCTGAGCTTCGGCATTTGGAAAACTGCCTGTGGGCTCCAGCAGTCGGCGGTGGTTGGATCGGGACGTCCATTGCAGAGTCGCCGATTCCACGGCTTCCCTGGTTTTCCAGGAGGCATGTCGGTGAATCAATTCGGCCTTGTGGAGCCGATATCATGGTTTACGCCAGGGCATTTTCGTAGCTTACGCCACGATCGCTCATTGAAGGTTCTGTATTGGCTTGGGCGGGGAAGGCTGGGTGTAATCGGCATCGAACTGGCGATTGACATGACCCAGCCGACAGGGTGGTACCTTGTCCTGAACCGTGGTGCGCACGACCTTGCCGCGCCGGACATATTGCAAGCCCAGACGCAGCAGCATTCGTTCGACCGGGCCACGGTGGTGCCTTTTCTGTTCATCCGATGCCGGGCCGATGCCGCTCAAATCGCAGAAACTGCATGTCCGAAAACGGCTAGCGTCAGCGCCGGAACCGGTGCACGATTGCGCCATGCAACTCGACTTCACCACACAACTCGACCCGGAAAGCTGCTACCAGGCGCTGACCAGCCGCGATGCGCGTTTCGACGGGCTGCTTTATGTCGGCGTCGCGTCGACCGGTATTTATTGCCGGCTGATCTGCAATTCGCGCCGGCCACTGAAGCGCAACTGCACGTTTTATTCAAACACCGCCGCGGCTGAACTGGCCGGTTTTCGACCGTGCCTGCGTTGCCGGCCGGAGTTGGCGCCCGGCAATTCCCGGGTGGATTCGCGTAACCGGCTGGCCGTGGCGCTGGCGCGGCGTATAGAGGACGGAGCGTTGAACGAACTCAGCGTTGCGGAACTGGCCCGGGAAATGGGCATCAGCGACCGCCATCTGCGGCGCGTGATCCAGGGCGAGTTCGGCGTGTCGCCCAACCAGCTGTTGGAAACACAGCGGCTGTTGAGCGCGAAACTTTTGCTGACCGATACCGCGTTGCCGGTCACTCAGATCGCCTATGCCAGCGGATTTGCCAGTCTGCGGCGTTTCAACGACGCCTTCAGATCCCATTACCGTTTGAATCCGAGCCAGTTCCGGGGCAGCGCGGGCAGCGCAAAGCGAGAGGACCATTTTCAGTTCAATCTGGCCTATCGGCCGCCGCTGGATTGGGACGCCTTGCTGGGGTTTCTGGACAGGCGGCTCTACGCGGGGGTCGAGGCCGTGATAGATGACGCTTATTTGCGCACGGTCAGCATTGCCGGTTACACCGGCTGGATTCGCGTGCGTCGCCATGCGCAGCGCCATGCGCTCTCGGTCGAAATTGCTCCGGAACTTTCGCGCGTGATCCCGGCGGTGCTTGCGCGGGTGCGCAGGTTGTTTGACCTCGCTGCTGAGCCGGAGCGTATCGCGAAACGTCTGGGTAAACTTGCTGCACCCTGCCCCGGCTTGCGGCTGCCCGGAGCGTTCGATGGCTACGAGGTGGCCATTCGCGCCGTGCTCGGGCAGCAGATCAGCGTAAAGGCGGCAACGACCATCGCCGGAAGATTTGCCGAGACTTTCGGCGAACGGGTCGAACTGCCGTTTCCGGAATTGAGCCTGTTGATGCCGAGTGCACATCGAGTCGCAAGAGCAACACCGGCGGCGCTGGCGAAAATCGGCGTGACCTCGGCGCGTGCGCGTACCCTGCTGGAGCTGTCGCGGGCGATGGTGAGCAACCCACAATTGCTGGAGCCCGGAGCCGATGTGGATGCAGCGATGGCCCGGCTCAAAGAACTGCCCGGCATCGGCGAATGGACGGCGCAATATCTGGCGATGCGCGCCTTCTCCTGGCCGGATGCTTTTCCGGCGACCGATCTCGGAATTCGCAAGGCGCTTGGCATGGGCAGCGAGCGCGAGATTCTGGCTGTCGCGGAAGGCTGGCGCCCCTGGCGCGGCTATGCCGCCATGCATCTTTGGAGAACCCTGTCATGAAGACTTCCTATTCGACCTTCGAAAGCCCGGTCGGGCCACTGTTATTGCTGTCCGACGCAACCTCGCTGACCGGACTGCATACCGACAACGATAAGCATCGTCCCGCTGTTGAGCCCGGCTGGGTTCGCGATGATTACGCAGCCCCGTTCGCGGAAGTCAAAGCGCAACTGCGGGACTATTTCGAAGGCCGGCTTACCGCATTTGATCTGCCGTTGGCGGCGCAAGGCACGGAGTTTCAAATGACCGTGTGGCAGGAATTGCGCAATATCCCTTATGGCGAGACTATTTCTTACGCTGAACTGGCGCGCCGTATCGGCCGGCCGACGGCGTCACGCGCTGTCGGGCACTCGAATGCGCGCAATCCGATTTCCATCATCGTGCCCTGCCATCGCGTGATCGGCGCGGATAACTCTCTCACCGGATATGCCGGCGGGCTGGATCGCAAGCGCATGTTGCTGGCGCTGGAAGCGAAAATTGCGGGAGCGACAGGCGAGAGACGAGGCTCGAGCAACGGGCAACGGACGCCAGGTAAGATGTAAGGGGCTGGCAAGCGCGGGACGCGGCTGCCGATTCGCGCTCAGGATTGCGGCGTGGTGTCCAGTCCTTGCGCAACGCTTTTTGCCAGCCTTGATAGCCGCGCATCGGCAATGCCGGCGGCTTCCAGCCCGGCCGCGGTATTCATCAGGTATTCCGCGCAGGGGCCGTACTGGCCGACTGCCGTGCGGGCGATCGACACGATGCGCCGGTCATCGAGCTTGCCGGTATAGCCGGGGTGATCTCGCCTCACCACGAAGGCGATGGCCCGAAGGGAACGATTGCCGATGTTCACGGTAACCCAGACCGGGCGATAAGTCCCGGCCACCATTTCGCGCCGCCACAGCAACCGCAGATCCTCCGCAGCGCTGTGCGGGTGCAGGCGGTAGGCGATGCCGCGGCAGGAGCCGCCGCGGTCGAGCGCCAGCACCAGGCCGGGAACCGAGGGTGTGCCGCGATTGATCTTGGACCAGATGTAAAAGCCGCGATGATAGCCATGCACCTGCGCCGGTTCGCGCACGGCGTATTCCATCATCGGGTTCCAGATCAGCGAACCGTAACCGAAGATCCAGATCGGAGCCCCCGGCCGATGCGTGGCCATGGTTTCGGCAAATGAGCGCGCGACCGCCTCATCGGACATCAGCAAATGCGCGTGACCGGAATCGCGCACCGCCTGGCGCACGCCGTCGCGTTCGAGCACGGCTCGATTGATCCTGGTCACTGCATCTCCATCATGTTGATCCTGATGTGCTTAAGGCCCCGCAATGCTTGAGTGCCTGGTGTCTTGGCGGTGGATTATCTGATAATGTGCGGAGAAAATCGACCGCGTCTGCGGCACGACCCACAACCCGGCACTGTTATCCGCCCAGCGAGTGATCTGCATGCCGACCCTTGGCACTGATGATGGCGTCAAACTTCACTACGAGGAATGCGGTGCCGGCATGCCGATCGTGTTCGTGCATGAATTCGCCAGCGACTTGCGCACCTGGGAGCCGCAGATGCGGCATTTCTCGCGCCGCTATCGCTGCGTTGCCTTCAACGCGCGCGGTTATCCGCCCTCGGATGTGCCGCCACAGTTCGAGCGTTATTCGCAGGATCGCGCCCGCGACGACATTCGCAGCGTGATGGATGCGCTGAAGATCGAACGGGCGCATGTCGTGGGTAATTCGATGGGCGGGTTCGCCACGCTGCATTTCGGCATGGCGTATTCGCAGCGCGCGCTGTCGCTGGTGGTGGCCGGCTGCGGCTACGGCGCGCACCCCGATCAGTACGAAAAATTCCAGGCCCAGGCAAAAGAGCTCGCGCAGACCATGCTGGAAAAAGGCATGGTGCATGTTGCGGCGACTTACGGGCACGGGCCGGGCCGGCTGCAACTGAAGCAGAAAGACCCGCGCGGCTTCGCGGAATTCGAGCGCCAGTTTGCCGAGCACTCGGCGCAGGGTTCCGCCAATACCATGCTCGGCTATCAGGGGCGGCGGCCATCGCTTTATAAACTCACGGCCGAGATGGCGCGCATCACGGCGCCGCTGATGATCTTGCTGGGCGATGCGGACGATGGCGCGCTGGATGCCTCGGTCATGATGAAACGCAGCATCCCCGGTGCGACCCTCGCGGTGATGCCGGGCTGCGGCCATATGACCAATCTCGAAGACCCGGCGTTGTTCAACCGCCTGCTGGAAGATTTCTTTCACCAGGTTGAATCCGGGCGCTGGCCGCCGGGGGACAGGTCATGAAGTGTTGTTACGTTAAAGTTCTCCCTCATTCCCATCCCTTCTGCTCCGCTTCAAGTGTTCCCTTGCCCCGGAGGGGGAAGGGCGATTTCTCTCTAGCCCCTGGCCCTTGAATGGAAGCCTTATCCCATTTACGTGTCATTGACCTTACGCGGGTACGCGCCGGGCCGACCTGCGTCAGGCAGTTCGCCGACTGGGGCGCGGACGTGATCAAAGTCGAAATGCCCGATGGTGAAGATATGCTCGGAGAGCGGCACGGCTCCGATTTCCAGAACCTGCATCGCAACAAGCGTTCGGTCACGCTGAATCTGAAGGACCCGCGCGGGCTGGAGGTGTTCAAAAGTTTGGCGAAAACCGCCGACGTGCTGGTGGAGAACTACCGGCCCGACGTCAAGTACAAGCTCGGCATCGATTACGAAACGCTCGCGGCGGACAATCCGAAACTCATTTACGCCAGCATTTCAGGTTTCGGTCAGGACGGGCCGTATCGCGAACGCGCCGGTTTCGACCAGGTCGCGCAAGGCATGGGCGGGATCATGTGGGTGACTGGATTGCCGGGGCAGGGGCCGGTGCGCGCGGGCACCCCGGTCGCGGATTTGAGTGCCGGATTGTTCGCAGCCATTGGTATTCTGATCGCATTGCAGGAACGCAACCGCTCCGGCAAAGGTCAGTGGGTGCAGAGTTCTCTGCTCTCTTCGATGATCGCGATGATGGATTTCCAGGCCGCGCGCTGGCTGATGGAAGGCGAGGTGCCGGGACAGGCAGGCAACGACCACCCGACCTCGATGCCGACCAGCGTCTATCCGACGAGCGATGGATTTGTGAACATCGCTGCCTCGGGAAATCCCATTTTTGCGCGTTTGTGCGAAGCGTTCGGCGACCCGGCACTCGCCCGGCATCCGGACTACGTGAGCGCAAGCCTGCGCTCAAAGCATCGTGCCGCACTGAACGAAGCCATTGCCCGGCACACGCGGCGCTACACCTCGGCGGCGCTGATTGAATCGCTCGCGGCCGCGGGAGTGCCTTGCGGACCGATTTACAAGATGGATGAAGTATTCGCCGACCCGCAGGTGAGGCATCTTGGCATGGCCGTGGCCGTGCCCAGGTCCGAAGGCGGTGAACTGACATTGGTCGGTCAGCCGATCACCCTGTCGCGCACGCCCTCGCGCATGAAACACACCGCCGGCGCGGCCGGCGAGCACAACGATGAAGTCCTGCGCGAGATCGGATACGGCGACGCCGATATGGCCGCGTTGCGCTCGGCGAAAATCATCTGAGCGGCGCGAGCCTTGGAACAATCACGAAGTGACCAAAGGAGAATGCATGAGCAAGGGCAAGCTGCGCGTCGAGCGCGATGGTCCGGTGGGCCGCCTGGTGCTGGACAATCCGCAGCGGCGCAATGCGATCAACGCCGACATGTGGCGGGCCATTCCGCCTGCAATCGCCAGCTTCAACGCCGACCATGCGATCCGCTGCATTGTCATTCGCGGCGAAGGCATCCAGGCGTTTGCGGCTGGAGCGGATATTTCCGAATTTGAGACCAACCGTTCGAGTCAGGATCAGGTCGAAGAATACGAAGCGTCAACCGGTGCGGCGCATCTTGCGATCGAGACGGCACCCAAGCCGGTGATCGCGCTGATCCACGGTTTTTGCGTTGGCGGTGGTATGGCGCTTGCACTGTCTTGCGATCTGCGCTACGCGGACGCGTCCAGCCGCTTTGCCGTACCCGCGGCGCGCCTCGGGCTCGGTTACGGCGTGCACGGCACCGGCCGGCTGGTGGCCACGGTCGGCCATGCGGCGGCGCGCGAGATCATGTTCGGTGCGCGCCGTTACGATAGCGCCGAGGCGTTGGCCATGGGTCTTGTGAATCGCGTGTTGCCGGACGCCGGCCTGGATGCCTATGTGCAGCAGGTCGCTTCCGATTTTGCATCCAACGCGCCCATGACCATCGCCGCGTCCAAGGCGGTAATCAATGCGCTGGTGGAGCCTGCGGGGGATTTTTCCGAGGTGCAAGCCGCGATTTTGCGCTGCATGAAGAGCGAAGACTACATCGAAGGCCGCCGCGCCTTCATGGAGAAACGCAAACCGGTGTTCAAAGGCAGGTAAACCATGTCTGCTGCCGCGGTGCTCAAACAGGCCGCCGACTCACTGCTGCGTCGGGCCGTCGATGGGGGTGATGTGCCGGGTGTGGCGGCCATGGTCTGCGATCGGGACGCGACGCTTTACGAAGGGGCGTTCGGCACGCGCAGGCTGGGCGCGAACAAGCCGATGACGATCGACTCGGTGATGTGGATCGCGTCAATGACGAAGCCCATCACCTGCACTGCCGTCATGCAGTTGGTGGAGCGGGGCAGAGTCGGCCTCGATGACGACATGGGCCGCCTGGTGCCGGAGATCGCATCAGTGCAGGTGCTGGAAGGATTCGATGCCGCAGGCGTGCCCCGGTTGCGTGCGCCCAAAAATCCGATCACCCTTCGCCATCTGCTGACCCATACATCGGGATACGGCTATGGCATGTGGAATCAGTCGATTGCTCGCTACATGGAGACCACCGGCTTGCCGGCGGCTTCGAGCTGTCTGAACGCTGCGCTGCGCCTGCCGTTGCTGTTCGACCCCGGCGAGCGCTGGAATTACGGCATCAATATCGAAATGGTCGGCAAGGTCATCGAGGCGCTCAGCGGGAGCAAGCTCGGTGCATATCTCCAGAAAAACGTGCTCGAACCGCTGGGCATGCACAGCACCGGCTTTCGCATTACGCCCTCAATGCGAAAACGCATGGTGCGCCTGCACGAGCGCGCTGCGGACGGCACGCTCACTGCCGGCGATTTCGAAGTGCCACAGGAACCGGAGTTCGAAATGGGCGGTGGCGGCCTGTACTCCACGGCGGCCGATTACCTGGCCCTGGTGCGCATGTTCCTCAATCGCGGCACCGAAAACGGCAATCGCGTGCTTGCGGCCGACACCGTGCAACAGCTGTGCTGCAATCACCTGGGAGAGCGGCGCATCGCGCCGATGCGCACAACCGATGCGTCGAAATCGAACGATGTCGATTTTTTTCCAGGGCTGGACAAGGGCTGGGGCCTGGGATTCATGATCAATCACGAGCGCGCGCCGACTGGGCGTTGCGCCGGCAGCCTGGGCTGGGCGGGTTTATCGAATTGCTTTTTCTGGATCGATCCGCTCAGTGGTATCGGCGGGGTTTATCTGACACAGATTCTGCCTTTTGCCGACGTGAAATCGCTGCCGCTGTATCTGAATTTTGAGAAGCAGGTCTACGGATGCCTGCTCCGGTAGCGGACATGCCATCAGGGAATTGAAAGCGATTTTCGCGCGCCAATTTTCGCGCGAGGCCCTCAGTACCGGTAACGCAATTCGAACCCGGCCTCAAGCGTGAAATTGGCCGGTTCCATGGCGCCGAATCCGCTGCCGATGTGTACGACGTCCGAGTCTTTGATGTCCCAGTAATGCGCCCAAGGACCAAATGAAAAATTGCCGTTTTCCAGCATCAGATACACCCGGGCGCCGCGCCCGCTGTCCTGAGTGTTGGTCGCGTCGGAAAAACCAAGTTGAGTATCGCTCAACTTCGATAGCTGGGTTCCGCTGAGAAATATGTCGTACTCAATGGTCGGTGCGATGACCCACTGGCCGCCTGCCCTGAAACGCAGGGCCATTCCCACCGGCGCATAGAAGTATTCGGAGTATCGCCGGTAGCCGACCGCGCCAGTTGAGGTCCTTCCGCGCAAGTCGTTGTACAGGTAGCGGTAGCCAAGTCCGATATACGGGGACAGGGAGACGTTGTCGCTCAGGCGCAGGTCCCGGCCGAGAACGGCGCGCAACTCCGTGATCAAGTCCTCATTATTGGTCTTGGTGCCCGATCCCCGGTACTTCAGTGAGCCATATGAAACGCGGCCATCCATGCGGATAAACGCGACGTGATCGCCAAGAATTGCGGTGTATGCCCCAACGGCACCAGCGCGCTTTCCGGACAGTACGACATCAATCCGGTCACCCGACCCAGTCTGGATATCCGGCTCCTCATAGTGGTAATTCGCGATCTGCCCGCCCAATTCCCAGCCTTGCCGGCTGAGCAGTGGATCGGGCCGGTGGGACTGTGCAATCGCGGACGTGGATGTGACCGCGACCATCGCGGCGACCAGGATCGAGTGACTCATTGACCACCTATGTAAGTGAATTCTGCAGCTGGACCAAACCCGCGCAAACTCGCGGTCCGGTACACGAAGGTCGCTTCTACTGGTATTCGAAATGAGCAGGATTGCATCTTGGAGATAGTACAGGGAACCTGAATCGCGCTGATAAATCCCACTCGCTAACCTAGCGCCCAGCCTGGGCTTCGTCAATCGAAATCAATGTGAACGGATGGTGCTCTGCCGGACGGGAGCCGTATTGACGCCCGGGATCGGGACTGGTGGAGGCAAGTGTCCGATTTTCGTGTTTACTCCGCGCTGCCTCACGCGTAGTCTCCGGATCATGCGATACCGCGCAATGCTGTGCCTCGCCTTGCTGCTGGCCCCGATGGCCGGTCCGGCATCCGCCGAGTACCCCGACAAGCCGATCCGTTTCATCGTACCGTCGGCTCCGGGAGGTTCACCCGACGTGCTGATGCGCATCCTGACCGCGGAGTTGTCCAAGCGCCTTGCTGTTCCCATCGTGATCATCAACAAGCCGGGAGCGAATGCCGTGCTTGGCACCACGGAGATCGTCCGCGCACCTGCGGACGGCTACACGCTCGGCTACGGCAACATTGTTTCGCTGGCGATCGTTCTTGCGTTGATGAAAGACGTGCCGTATCGCCTGGAAGACCTGAGTCTTATTTCCAATTGCCTGCGCGTTGCCAATCTGCTCGCGGTCAATAACGACCTGCCGGTACACAGCGTCAGGGAACTGATCGAGTATGCCCAGCGCAATCCCGACAACCTGTTCATGGCCTCCGCGGGCAATGCCACGACGGGTCATCTGGGCGGAGAACTCTTCAAGACCATGACCGGGATTTCGATGCTGCACGTGCCCTATCGAGGCAGCTCGCAGGCGATAGCAGACCTGATGTCAGGCCGGGTAAACGTGATGTTCGACAATTTGACCTCGCTTGCCGCATTCGCCAGAGCCGGAAAGGTGAGACCTCTGGCTGTATCCGGTCCGCATCGCTCGCCGCTGTTTCCGGCCGTGCCAACCATATCGGAAGCCGGGGTGCCCGGGTACGAAACCGTGGCTTGGGGTGGGGTGATCGGTCCCGCCCATCTTCCGGCGCGGATCGTCGCAAAGCTTAATCAGGAAATCGTCGCTGCCGTACGTTCACCGGCGGTCAGCCGCCGTTTCGCCGAACTCGATACGGAGGTTGATGGCGGCACGCCGGAGCAATTTCTGGCCCTGGCCAGGCGAGAGCGGCCGCGCTGGGCGGACGTCATCCGCAGGGCAGGGGTCAGGATCGAATGAAGGGGAGAGTGAATTGAATGAGCATTTCGACTTGTTGATCCGCAATGCCAGCATTATCGACGGCAGCGGCGCGCCGCGTTTCGAGGGCGACATCGGTGTGCGCGGCGAGCGTGTGGTGAGCATCGGCCGGCTTGATCGGGCGAAAGCCGAATTTGAAGTCGACGCCTCCGGAAAAGTAGCTGCGCCCGGCTTCATTGATGCACACACGCATGATGATCGGCTGATGTTGTCCGCCGGCGAGATGGCGCCGAAGGTGAGCCAGGGGGTTACCACCGTGGTGGCGGGCAACTGCGGCATTTCCCTGTCGCCCATGCCCGGCGGTATGAAAGGCGCCGTGCCGTCGCCGCTCGACCTGCTCGATAACGATGGCAAGTGGTTCCGATTTCCGACTTTTGGAGCCTATGTCGAAGAGCTCGGTGCCCATCCGGCGGCAACCAATAGCGCGCTGCTGGTCGGGCATATGACGCTGCGGGTGGCGACCATGGATCGTCTGGACCGGGCGGCCAATGGCGCGGAGATTGCGCAAATGCGGGAGTTGGTGCGTGAGGCCTTGTCGGCGGGGGCCATTGGATTTTCGACCGGCCTTTATTACGAGCTGTCGAATGCCGCGCCGACCATGGAAGTCATGGAGATTGCCAGACCGCTGAAGGAATTCAATGGCATCTACTGCACGCACATGCGCAACGAGGCTGAACACGTCATGGAGTCTCTCGATGAAAGTTTTCGCGTCGGGCGCGAACTGGACGTACCGGTGGTGATTTCGCACCACAAAGTCGTGGGCACGCGCAGCCACGGTCGCTCCAGGGAAACCTTGCCGCGCATCGCCGAGGCGATGCGCACGCAAGAGGTGTGTCTGGATTGTTATCCCTACATGGCGTCTTCAACCATGCTGAGTTATTCCCGGACGTTGAATTGCTCGCGCGTGATCGTGAGTTCCTCACGGCCTTATCCGCAGTTCTCCGGCATGGATCTCGACCAGGTGGCGAAACACATGGGCCTGCCAGTCGAAGCGGCGGTTGCGAAACTGCAACCAGCCTCGGCGATTTACTTCTCCATGGATGAAGCCGACGTGCAGCGTATCTTGTCCTTCGAGCACACCATGGTCGGTTCCGACGGCTTGCCGCACGATATCGCTCCGCATCCACGGCTGTGGGGATGCTTCCCGCGGGTGTTGGGCCACTATAGCCGCGATCTGAAACTGTTTTCGCTGGAAACCGCCGTGCGCAAGATGACTGGTTTGCCGGCAAAGACCTTCGGGTTGAAAGATCGCGGCCTGCTGAAAGAGGGCGCTTACGCGGACATCACCGTTTTCGATCCGAAGACGGTGGACGAAACCGCGACCTGGGAAAAGCCGATTCAGGCGTCGCGCGGCATCGACGCGACCATTGTTAACGGAACAATGGTCTGGCAAGAGGGCAAACCAACCGGCGCAAGACCTGGCCGAGTGCTGAGCAGGCATTGATCGCGCCCTTGTAGTGGCGGATGACTGCCGGATCGCTGTCCTTCACTGACGCCTGCGAGTTTACGTTCCGCCCTGGAGCGGAAATGCAGCGCGCGGATTGAAGGTTGAGGATTCCGCCAGGCTCTCGAACAATGACTTTTCCCGCTCGTTGAGCGATGTAGGCACGACAATCTGTACCGTCGCGAACAGGTCGCCTTCGCCTTCCTTGCGCCTGGGTAAGCCGCGTCGGGCGAGTCGCATTTTCTGGCCGCTGCTGGTTCCCGGCGGCACCTTGAGACGCACCGGTCCGCCCGGTGTGGGCACTTCCACGGTGGCACCGAGCGCGGCCTCCCATGCGGCCAGCGGCAGATCCAGGTAAAGGTCGTGGCCGCTGGCGCGGTAGAGCGCATGCGGCTTCAGCGCGATGTTGAGATACAGGCTGCCGTTTGGTCCGCCATTGCGCCCCTTGCCGCCTTTGTCTGGCAGTCGCAGCCTTTCACCGTCTGTAACGCCCTTGGGAATACGGGCTGTGAAGGCCAGGGGAACCTGTTGCGCGCGGCCCTGGGAATCGTACTCCGGCACGCTCAGCTTGAGTTCAAGCTCGGTGCCGCTATAGGCGTCTTCGATTGAGATGGGGGCACTGACTTCAAAATCCTCCCCGGCAACAGGACGGTTGCCGCCGCGTGCGCCGTGACGAGGTCGGCCGCCTCGAAGTCCGCCAAACAGGTCCGACAGGTCAATGTCATCGAACGAGAACTGGCCGCCGCCGAATTGTCCGCCCCAGTTCGGAGGGGGTTGAAATTCCTCACCGGGGCGATGCTTGCCCAGCCGATCGTACGCGCTGCGCGTCTGCGCATCTTTCAGGGTCTTGTAGGCTTCGGAAGCATCCTTGAATTTCTCCTCGCCTTTGGGATCCTTGGAAACGTCCGGATGGTATTGCTTGGCCAGCCTGCGGTAGGCCTTCTTGATTTCATCCGCACTGGCATCGCGTTTGACGCCCAGAATCTCGTAGTAGTCCTTGTATTTCATCGGCAGAGGTCCACGCACGGCCGGTGCAGCCGCTTCTTGGTCTAGATTAGGTCACTTCAGCGAAATGCAATACACAAGTTTTTCCCGGGTTTGCAGGCTTGATTTCTTATGCTTTCGCAGTATCGAAACCGGGAGCCGCGCAATGTCCGCCTGTGTGATCGTTGAAATCGAAGTTCATGACTCCGTCATTTATTACAAGTATCAAAAAAATTGTTGCTGCGACACTGGCGCGATACGGCGGAAAATTCCTGGTGCGCGGCGGCAAGATCAACGTACTCGAATAAGCGCAAGCCGGAGCGGCGTGCCGGTTCGTATGGCCTAGACTTGCCGCCCGGCCGCCAGAACTTTGTCTTTCAGTGCCAAGACCAGATTGTCGACCGCGAGCAAAAAGCTCTCGTGGCCGGTTCCCGTCTGTTCGAGCAACCATTCGTGGGGAATGGTGGTTTCCATCGTTAGAGCCTGGAAACGGTTGTATCCGATTCGCAACTGGTGAGTGTCGCGCGTTTCGAAAATGGGTAGTCCCGCATCTATCTCGACAATGTAGCGCAGCGGATCGAGCTGATGCCGCTGGATCGCTGTTTTTATAGTGGCCTGCGCCCTGGAAAGCGCACTCTGGTAAGCGATCGAATCGTAGTTGGTTTTCAAGGGTGATTGAATTAACGCTCCGGGTACGGGCTATCTTGGATTGATCAGTCCTTCAATGCCGGGTTTCGATTTTGCCGCCGGAAGTGCGTCTGCCTCACCTTCTGGCTTGGTCCTGGTTGCGCCGTTGGAGGCGCCGCTCGCGAACTCTCCGAGGAATTCGATCTTCGATTGTTCTCGCAGCAGTTTCATCTGGTTGGCAAGAAATTCGCCGGAGCGACGATTGATCAGGTATTGCTCGATGCGGGGGGAAGCGTTGGTCTCGTCCATCGCGCTTGGTCTGGCGCTCACCAGCCGGATCACCTGGTACTTACTGCCGCCGGCGTCAAACAGACGAATCTCTCCTTGCTTCATGGCCGTTATCGCGGGCAGCATATCGACCGATACTTGTTCTGACGTGCGATCCCCGTAGTTCGCCACGAAGTTGACCTCGCGGGAGCGCAACCAGATCGCCACTTCCCCCATGGAGCGAGCTTCCGCAACTTTCTGACGCAACCCTTCGCCAGTGTCCGCTTGCGTCACCAGTACGAACTCTTCCATATCAAACACCTGCCGCTGTGCAAACAACTCGGGATGCTCGGCGTAAAATGTCTCGATTTCCGCAGGGGTAATTCGCGGTAATTTCGCGGCCAATTGCTCCAGATACGCGCGCGCAAGGATTTCCCGCTTTGTCGCTTCGATCGCTTGCACGATATGGGGCGCGCGGTCGAGTTTGTTCTCGATGGCCTTTTGAGTCGCGAGATGCTGGTCGATCAGCCTGTCCAGAATCTCGCGCTTCGCCTGGGTTGCAAGTTCGGGGGTGACATTCTCGCGCTGGGCAAGGGCATAGTTTATTTGATGCACGGTGATCTCGTCGCCGCTGACCTTGGCGGCCACTTGGGTGGCGACCTGCTTGTCCTCGTGTCTGCCGCAGGCGGTGCCCAAGGCAAGTGCCGGCAGCAGTGCAGCAAAGGCCATACGCGCCGGGAAACTCTGGTTGCGATTGTTCATGTTGTGTCGGTATTGAAGATCCGGTTGCCCGGCATTCCTGCCTAAAAAGTAAAGTCCCATTCTAGGGCAAGCCTGGCAATTCACATAAACCCGTTATACAGATGCGGGATTGGTCTTTCCGCGCCTTCGCCAGGTATCCCCGCTGCATCAGGTATTCTCGCTTCGCCAGGTGTTCCGGCTCCGCTATGAATCCCCAAGCCCGCTCAGATGTTTGCGATCGCCGGCAGGCACGGTTGCGATCAATTGGTTGATAAATTGATCCTGCAACTGATACGCGTGAGGCAGATCGGAGTCGATCGAAGAGATTCGAAACAACAAGCCGTCGGCACTGCGTCCACTCAGCGTGTACATCAACTGCGTGAGCCTGCTTTGGCCTGCCCCCACCGCCTTGTCGCCGACCCGGATCCAATACGTCACCGGCTCTTCACGCAGGCCTTTGCTGGCAAACATCCGTCTGACGGGAATTTCACCGTACGGCGTCACCAGCCGCGAAGTTTCGGTCCGATGCAGAGTGAAGCCCTGCATCGAGTAGCAAACCTCCGGCTCATGAATTTTCCAGCTGGGTTGTTGATCCGAGCCATAGGCAAGCGAGAGCATGATCCGGTAACCATTTGCATTTACATAGCTACGAATCAGCACCTGACTGTATTCCTCCTCCAGGGCCTGCTGGGCCTGCGGATTGACCACCTGCAGGATGCGCTGCGGTTCCTCGCGCCAATCACCGATGTTCTTCGGTATCAGAGCCTCCAACGATATTTGCGCTCCGGAAAACGAATCTGCCCGGTCGGGACGGGCGACAACCGAGCTGACGCTGGCCATCAGCATCAGCGTCGCGATTACAAAAGGCATCCTATTTGTGATCATTGGGCGACCAATCGGTTTCTCGACTTGAAGAATATGGCAAGAGCCGCATCGAGAGCCAGTATGCCCGCCAAAGCGATGACAAACAGCACCAGACCGGAAAATCCGTGTGCAAAACCCTGCCCCGCCGCATCCCCGAAATAATAAGTGACGAGCACCAGGACAAGCACTCGCACGATGTTCGCCAAGAAGGCTATGGGCACCAGGCTGGCAAGTATCAGGCCGTTATGCAGCCAGTTCTTGTGGCCAATCAGATAAAGGTACAACAGTCCCAGTGCCGACAGGCTGATCATCGAATTCAGGCCTGCACACGCGTCCGCTACGAGCAATTGGTACTGACCGACCGTGAGGATGACGCCAGAGTTGGCAACCGGATACCCGGCGGTATAAAGAATCTGTTCGGCAATCCTGGATACGTATAGTTTGAGAGGTCCGGTCATGACTTTCAGAAACATGCCGGGAAGCGGGACAAGATACGCGATGAAGAGCAGCATGAACCAGAAAGCGCGCAGGCCGGACCAGCCACGCATGACTAGCAGAACCCCGGCGAGGATGGGAGCCAGGGCAGCTATCTCAATAATGAATACCCGCTGCGAACGGCCCAGAACATAAAGAAGAAGACCGAAAATCAGCAACGCGTATCCGGGTGCCTTCGCAATCGCGTTTGGTTCCGTCAGCAACATTCGCCGCTTGTCCCAGATTAGCCAGGCTATGACCGCCAGAATGATCGGGCCATGGGCATAGTCGTCTTGACCCCAGTAGTTGATGGCCAGAGTGTAGAAAGTGGGGACGAACAGGATAGACAGCCCGGCTAGAATCGGGAGCCATTCGAAGCCAATTGCGCTTCGCGAGGTCTGAAAGTTAAGCACTGCCAAAGTTTCGCGTAGGAAATAACTTATGGAACCAAGTCGACGGACCCGCAAACCATCGCGTCGAGTGTCGATTGAATTTTCACTTAGAATTTGCCTGCGGCTTGCATCCGTCGCGAATCGGGGTGAAAGGTAGCACAAGCGCCAGGCTGCGCGCCTTGATGGTCAAACGGTCTTCTCGCCGAGTCCTGGCATGCAGAACTTCCGTATTTCGTAGGCCAAAGTCCTAGTCCTGCAGGGTGACGAATTCTCCAGACTCGACGATGAAACCCGGTCGATCAAAACTTTGACGCGGGCTGTGCAGCACCAGTTTATGGCTTCCGGCACCAAATCACGCTGCATTTCCTGCTGGTCTCCGGCTGGGTTCTTCGATGCAGGCCTCAAGCGCAAGGAAATGCGATTTGGGCTGCAGGGCTATATTATCTCAAAAAAACAATAGTTTGCATATTTCATTGGGCAACGTAGCCGCTTTTTGCATGGCCTCATACTAGCGCGCCGGGGAACTTTTTAAATAATTTTAGTCGCCTTTCGGCGACAGATTAGTTAGACTGACGTCGCCAGCACAGGAATTGCAATAGAGGAACGTGAGAATGAGGCGAGCCTGAGGTTTAGGTATCGCACACTGCGGTCCTGAGTCGTATTGCGTGGAATGGTTTTTTTGTTACATCACTATTCAAGGGAGGCACTATGAATCTCCGCAGAGCTGCGTTAGCTTTCACTGTTGTTTCGGTATTGGCGTTTGCTACGCCGGTCGTCGCACAAAATAGCCTGACATTTCAAGGTGTTACATTTGAGACTCTGGCGTCAGGCAACACACTCCAGCTGACCATCACCAATGCCTTGAGCGGCGGCACCGGGAACTGGTCAGACGTAAACTACCTGAATGCATTTGAAATCAAGGATGTGGGCAACGTTACTGGCGCCTCCCTGGATGGATGGCAGGTCAACGTGGAGGAAGGGCTTGCGAGCGCCGCCGGCTGCGAAACCGGGGGTACGCCGGGCGCCTGCTTCTACAGTCCGACGGCGGTTGCGTTGACCGACCGAATGACCTTTACCATCCGCTTCAGCGGTACCAACCTGAATTTCGATGCGCCGCACTTGAAGGTGCAGTTCCTGACTAATGCGGGCGATCTTCGTGCAACTGGCGATCTGCTGTCGCAGAACATTCCTGCCGTACCCGAGCCTGAAATCTACGCCATGATGGCGGTTGGACTGGGATTGATGGGATTTGTGGCACGCAGAAGGAAACTGCACGAAACCATGGGCGCTTAAAGCTCGATATCCGGATTTGCAAAAAAAACCCCGCTGCGGCGGGGTTTCGTTTTTTGTGTGTCAAGAAAAGTCTGTGCACAGGAGCGTTAGCTGCAACGTGCGGAGCTGTAAAACCGGAAATTTTCTCCAGCCTGACTGGATGCCTGGTGCACCGATCCGGTGATCCGCGCGATTATCTTTCCGCACGCCTGCAGTAGTTTCCGATGCATTTCGCAGCCATCCATCGCCAGTCCGGGTGCGTCCATGAATCTTTTTGCCTGCATGATCAGCGCCTGCGTCTCGGCTATCGGCCCACCGCCGTAGAGTTGGCGCAGCTCGCCAAGACTTGACCCGGTGTTGCCAAGATCGGCCAGATTCATCAGATTTTCAAAACAAGCACACACTGGACGTCGTACCGGACTGACCTGTTCAAATAGCCTGATCCAGCAGCAACCCGCCAGCGTCGCGGCTCTGCCACCCACCGTGAGCGCCAGCAAATTTTCGCGTGCACCCACGCGCCCGAAGTCTGGCCTGCACGATTTCGATGCTGGCCTCAAGCGAGCCGACTTTGCCGAGGCTGAAGCTTTCGGTTTTTATGGGGCGCAGCAAATGCTGCTTCTTCGCGACCGCCGCTTCCATACAATCGCGGAGGCAAGCTTCATTGCAGGACTTGAAGCAGTGCCACTACCCGATCTTACGCAGCAGACGGGAAGCAAACCGGCCCAATCGGCTCGAAACTCTTGTAGGTGAGAATGAACTCCTGATGCCCGAGTTCTTCGGACTTGGTCTGTTCCCCGTTGCACACTCGCAATATCAGGTCGTAAATCTCGCGGCCCACTTCATCCAGCGTGGCGCGGCCCTCCAGAATGCGCCCGGCGTCGACGTCCATGTCATCGGACATGCGCTTGAAAGTATGCGGGTTGGCGCAAACCTTGATCACCGGCGCGATGGCCGAACCGACCACCGAGCCGCGTCCGGTTGAGAACAAGCTCAGGTGACTGCCGCAGGCCATGAGCTCGGCGATCTCGGCGTTGTCGCTGATGTTCGGGAAGCCGAACCGTGGTTCGCCGTCCGGTACCACGTCCAGCAAATACAGCCCGCCGCGAATCGGCACGTCGCCCGGCTTGATGATGCCGGAGATGGCGGACTGCCCGGATTTGGCATAGGCGCCGAGAGACTTTTCTTCAATGGTCGTCAGGCCGCCGTCGGCGTTGCCGGGGCCGATGCTGGCGTGGCCGTAGGCTGCGTAGTATTTCGCCGCCTTGGCCACTGTTTTGATGATTTCTTCTCCGAGCGCGGGGTTCTCGGCACGCCTCGCCATCCAGTGTTCCATGCCGATGAGTTCGCCAGTTTCCTCGAAAATACACGTTGCGTTCTGCTCCACCAGAAAATCAAAGGCGCGGCCCATGGCCGGATTCGCCGTCAGGCCACTCGTTGCGTCGGAGCCGCCACAGATAGTGCCGACAATCAACTCGTCGAGCGCCATGTTGACGCGCGGCGTATTTTCCAGCTGCTGCATCGACTGTTCGATCCACGCTTTGCCCTCGGCGATCGTTTTGCGCGTGCCGCCGGTGCCCTGGATCTCGATGAGTTTCACCGGGCGACCCGATTTGCGAATGGTCTCTTGCAGCTTGCCCTTGTTGAATCCTTCGCAACCCAAAGACACCAGCAGCGCGCCGCCCACGTTCGGATGTGTACACAGCCGCTCCATCATTTTGTGCGAGTAGACGTTGGGGAAGCAGCCCGGAAAGCCGATCAGGTGTACGCCATTCTCGCGGAACGGGTAGACGACTTCGCGGGCGACGTGGTGTGCGCATTCGACCAGATAGGCCACCACAATGGTGTTGCGGATGCCCTTGCGGCCGTCGGCCCGGAGATAGGCGTTGATCATGATCAGTGCTCCTTGAAAAACTGGTGACCCTCGTCGAGGGTGTAGGTCGGGATGTAGTCGCTCGCGATGTTGTGGATGTGCATGGATTCGCCGGGCCCGATGTCCTGCGTCGCCACGCCGATCGGGGCGCCGTACTTGATGATGGTCTCGCCCTTCCTGATTGGTCTGAAGGCGAACTTGTGGCCGACTTCCATTGCCGCTATGAGCGTTAACGTAATGTCCATGACCTGCAAAGTCGCGCCCGCCGCAATGTCGGCTTTGGCGATGGCGACGTTGTCGCCCGGCGCCAGGACTAGCACACGCGGATCGGTATCGGTTGCGATTGCGGTCATTGTTGTACCTCTGTTCGTGCTATTTTCCCAATTTCGAAATGCGCCGCGTGACATCCTTGCGCTTGAGCACGCTTGGTTGCAACTTTGTCCCCAGGCCAGGGCCCTTGGGTGCGGTGATGTAGCCGTTCTTCACCGGCGGCAATTCCGTCACCAGTTTGCCGTACCAGTCGTAGTAGAACGCGCGCACCATTTCCTGCACCAGGGTGTTTGGGCAATTCATCGACAAGTGTACCGAAGCGGTCAGCATGATCGGACCGGTGCAGTCGTGCGGCGCAACCGGCAATTGATAGGCCTCAGCCATGGTGGCGATTTTCTTGGCTTCCGACAAGCCGCCGGTCCAGCCCACGTCAAGCATGCACACCGACACCGCCTGCTTCTCAAACAACTCGCGGAAACCCCAGCGCGTACCCAATGTCTCCGAGGCAGTAACCCAGACATTGGTGCGATGGGCGTAATCGGCGACCGCGTCGATGTTGTTCATTTTGATCGGGTCTTCGTACCAGAACGGGTCGAATTGCTCGAGTGCTTCGGCAATGCGGATTGCGGTGGGCAGGTTCCACATGGAATGGAATTCGACGTGAATATCCATCTTGTCGCCGACGGCTTTGCGAATCTGCTCGAAAGGACGCATGGCCTTTTTCAGATCGGCATTCGAGATATAGCTGCCGTTGGAGGCTTCCGCGGCTTCGTCAAAGGGCCAGATTTTCATGCCGGTAATGCCCATGGCGAGCAGCGAGCGCGCCAGCTCTCCGGCATCGGTCTTGAACGCAAGCAAGTCTTCGTAAGGACGGTTCTTTTTGTCGGCTTTCGCGGGCAGGCCAAAGTTCTCGGTTCCCTGGGTGGGCTTGGCGCGCACGTATTCGTAACCCGCGCAGGTGTTGTAGACGCGCACCTTGTCGCGGGACGCCCCGCCAAGCAACTGGCAGATCGGCTGCCCGGTCATCTGGCCGAACACGTCCCAGAGCGCGATGTCGATTGCGGATGCCGCACGCATTTCCACCCCGACGCTGTTGAACCCGAGATAGGTGTTCAGGAAGTGATGCGAAATCTTGTCGATCTCGAGCGGATTCCTGCCAAGCAGCCAGGGCGCGCAGGTTTCGTGGATGTGCTCGGCCACCGGTGCAACCGCGTAGAAGGTTTCGCCCAGGCCGATGATGCCCTCGTCGGTGTGGATGTGGACCCAGAGCAGGTTCGGAAACTCGGCGAGATGGATGGTTTCGACGGCGGTGATCTGCATTTGGCGGTTCCCTGAAATGTCAATGTCCCGGCAGGTGCAGCGGATTCTAGCAGGCCTTGTGCGGACGCCACCGGCTGCGAAGTGCGGAGAAATGGCGGGCAGATGATAGCCTGGCATATCGTAAGCTAGCCTACCAATATCAGATATAATACCCTTCCCATGTTTCGCGAAGACCTGTCCCGCAATTTCGGCTTCATCCTGAACGATGTCGCCCGGCTCATGCGCACCACCTTTGACCGGCGCGTGAAAGCGCTCGGGCTGACGCGCTCGCAATGGTGGGTGCTTAACCATCTGTTTCGCAACGACGGCGCGACCCAGTCCGAACTGGCCGAGATTCTCGAAATCGAGAAGGCGACGCTCGGCAGGCTGCTAGATCGCATGGAACAGAAAGGCTGGATACGCCGCGAAGGCCATGCGGACGACCGCCGCGCCAAGCGCGTATTTCTGACCGACGAAGTTGAGCCCGCGATCAAGACCATGCGCGCGGCGGCGGCCGAGGTGCGGCGCGAATCGATGGCCGGTTTGTCGGCCGCGCAGCAGACACAATTCGTCGATGCCTTGCTCGCCATCAAGGCGAATCTGTCGCGGGCGGATAACGGCGCCAATGGCAATGGCACGCGCAAGGCCAGGCGCTGATATGTCCGGGAGCCCCACCGCTGTCATCGTCGTGCATCGCGCCGCGCGCGTGCTGTTGCTCGCGGTCTTGCCGCTGATGGCGGTTGTGGCCGGTCTCGTTGTTTATGCCACCGGCGGCCAACAGGTCCGCACCGACAACGCTTACGTCAAGGCCAACATCGTTCCGATCAGCGCCTCCCTGAACGGGCGCGTGATCGAGTTGCTGGTGCGTGACAATCAGTCAGTCGAGGCTGCGGCGTTGTTGTTCAGGCTTGACCCGGAGCCGTCCCGGATCGCCGTTGCCGGAGCGCAGGCGCAAATGGACGTGGTACGCAGCGAAGTCATGTCGCTGCGCGCGGAATACCGCGCCACGCTGCAAGAGGCGGCCGAGGCGCGCGAGCGTATCGATTTTCTCGGAAAACAGATGCAGCGTCAGGAGCTGCTGAAGGAAAAAGGCATGACGCGCGGCGATACCTACGACGAGGCGCGTCACCATCTCGAGGCCGCCAGGCGCCGGCTGGACAGCGTGCGTGAAAAAACCAATCGCGTGCTGGCGGGATTGTCCGGGGACCCGAATCTGCCGGCCGAGCGTCACCCGCGCCATGCTGAAGCGCGCGCGGCTTACGATGCCGCCCTGCTCGATCTGGAGCGCACCGAGATCAGGGCGCCGGTCGCCGGCGTGGTTAGCAACCTGAAACTGCGCGTGGGCGAGTTCGTGCCGCGTGGCGCGCCGATGTTCAGCCTGATCGAAAGCGGTACGCCATGGATCGTAGCCAACTACAAGGAAACCCAGCTCACGCACATGCAGGTCGGGCAGAAGGCGACGCTGCAGGCGGATGCTTACCCGGACCACGAATGGCAGGCCGTGGTCGAGGCGATTGCGCCGGCCACGGGCGCCGAGTTTGCCGTGCTGCCGCCGCAAAACGCAAGCGGCAACTGGGTCAAGGTCGTGCAGCGCATTCCGGTGCGAATTCAGGTCGTGCAGGCGGGCGGCAATCCGGTGCTGCGCGCCGGCATGACGGTCTCGGTGGCGGTGGACACCGGGCGCCCACGCGGACTGCCGCGCGTAGTGCAGAAGCTCGTCGATAGCGGTTGGTTGCCGCGCTTTCTCGAGCCATCCCCAGCCGTGGCCGAGACGCATCGATAGCATGACGGCGCCACCGCGCCACCCGGCGCTGATTACCGCCTCGGTTGGTCTGGCGAGTTTTCTGTACTCGGTGGACTGGACCATCGCCGCTGTCGCACTGCCGCACATGCAGGGCACGTTTTCGGCTTCGCCCGATCAGATTTCCTGGGTCATCACCTCCTATATCGTGGCCTCTGCTCTGTCCATCCCGGCGGCAGGGTGGCTGAGTCTGCGCTTTGGTCGCAAGCGGGTGTTCATGTGGGCGACGAGCGTATTCCTGGTGGCCTCGGTGGGTTGCGGCGCGGCCGATTCGCTCACGATGGAAGTGTTCGCGCGTATTGTGCAAGGCTTGGGCGGCGCTTTTCTGATTCCACTTTCGCACGCCATCATCCTCGATACCTATCCGCCACAAGAGCAGGGCAAGGCGATGGCGCTATGGGGACTGGGTTCGGTAGCGGGCTCTTTTTTCGGTCCGGCCATCGGTGGCTATGTCACCGAGTATCTGAGCTGGCGCTACATCTTTTACATCAACGTGCCTTTCGGCGCACTGGCGCTCGCCGGTTGCGCGGCTTTCCTGCCGGAAACCAAACGCGATCCCGCGCGCCCGCTCGACTGGTTTGGTTTTCTGAGCCTGTCTTTGGGGATCGGTTCGCTGCAACTCATGCTCGATCGCGGCGGACAGCTCGACTGGTTCGAATCCTGGGAGATCATCACCGAAGCCGCCCTCGCCGTGCTGGGCCTGTATCTGTTCAACGTGCATTGCCTCACCGCGAAGCAGCCGTTTCTCGATCCGCGCCTTCTGGCACGGCGCAGTTTCTTTTTCGGCCTGGTATTCGCCTTTTTGTATGGCTTTCTGACCACGCCGCCAATGGTGCTGATGCCCGGATTCCTGGATCAGGTCCGCGGTTATTCCATTGATGCCATCGGTCTGCTGCAAGCCCCGCGCGGCATGGGCATGATACTGGCGATGATCATCGGCGCGCGCACGGCCGGAACCACGGATCCGCGCAAGATGATTGCACTGGGTTTGCTCTGTCTTGCCTGGTCGAGCTGGGAGATGTCCTCCTGGAACGCGGAAGTCGGCGAATGGCCGCTGGTATGGACCAACTTCATGCAAGGCGTCGGTGCCGGCATCATTCTGGTGCCGATACAGGTCATTGCGTTTCCCGCACTGGAACCGCATCGGCGCAATGAAGCCACCGCAGTTTACAACCTGGTGCGCAGTCTCGGCGCCAGTATCGGCGTGTCGGGTGCGCTGGCTATGTATGTGCGTGCAAACAGCACTTCGCACGCACAACTCGCCGAACACATCACGCCGTTTAACCAGGCACTTCAGGCCCAGGGTACTGAATTCTGGGGTTTGGCTAATACGCGGGCACTTGCGCAACTGGAGCGCGACATCGATATGCAAGCCATGGTCACCGGTTTCACCGGGGACTTTCTCATATTCGCAATCGTCGCACTCGCGGCATTGCCAATACTTCTGTTGGTCGGCAAGACCAGATTGCCACACAAATCGTCGGACCGGGCGGAAGCGGTAGTGATTGCGGAGTAGCACGTGGTTCGTGTAATTGCCGCGCCGGCAGATATCCATATCTTGCGAAATGCCACCGGCGCACCAGCCGGAACGCATCGGAGCAGCTTCCGCGCTCGCGGGATTTCTGCAGTTTGGTGCCGGTTATCTGGCCGGAGGCGTTATTGGACTGGATGCATGACGGCACACCGGGGGCGATGGCGACGCTGATGGCGGCTCCGGCGCTGCTTGCCGTAGCCTCTCTGCGCCTGCAGGCCCGGAGCGCTGGCAGATTTCGTCTCAGGATACGGCGCGTATGCGCCACGCCAGCGCGATGGACAGCAGTGCGATAGCGGCGCTGAGGAATCCGGCGCTGCCGAAATTCGCCAGGGCACCGGTCTCGGTAATGCCGATAATCATGCCGCCGATCAACGCGGCGATGCTCAGGCTGAACTGTTGAATGGCGGCGTTGAAGCTCAGGAAACCGCCGCGCAACCGGGGCTGGGCAGCGGCGTTGATCAGCGCCATGGCGGGAACGAAGCGGCCGGAAAAAAACACCATGAAAGCCGCGGTTGTGCAAACCGCGACCCATAGCGGCGAAGGGGGAAGATGGGTGAGCAAAAGCAGTGGCGCAATGGCAATCAACATTACAGTGGTGAACGTCTCGTGTTTGCCGTAGCGGTCGGAGAGCCGCCCGATCAGGCGCGAAGTAAATACGGTCGCGAGCCCTCCGAATAAATACAAATAGCCCAGTTCGTGTTCCTTCAGCCCGACGTTGGCGACCATGTAGGTGCCGATGAAGGGCACGACGAGAAATCCGCCCAGATCGAGGCTGGCCGCGAGACAGAAGGCGCGGCGGTGATTGGTATCGGCAAAGACCGCGCGCGCCTGACGCAGGGGAGGCCCCGACGCCGGACCCTGCTGCACATGCCCGCGCAGGACCGGTACGAAGCGCACCGCGCCGCCGAGTATCAGCAGCGAAATGGCGGCGAGCAGGTAGAACGGCGCGTGCCAGTCAAACACGCTGGCGAGCCAGAGTCCGGCTGGCACTCCGGTGATTGCCGCTATGGAAAATGCGGACATCACCACCCCGGTGGCAGCGCCGCGACGCTGATCGGGAATGACATCGCCCAGAATCGCTTGGATGGTCGCGCCGATCACGCCGCCTATGGTGCCGGCAGCGGCGCGCGCAATCAGCAAGGCATGGTAGTCCTGTGCCAGCGCGCACAGAAGAGTGGCCAGGGCAAATCCGGTGTAGAGAACCAGCAGCGTGGTGCGACGATCGAAGCGGTCAACGTAAAAGCCGGCCAGCAGCGTGGCGCATCCTGCCGCCAGCGTATAGACGGAGACCAGCAGCCCGAACTCCCCGGGGCCGATGTGCAAGGCGCGCATGAGTTGGGGGCCCAGCGGCATCATCACCACGAAATCCATCATGTGGGTGAACTGGATGCTGGCCAGTACAACTATCAGCAGGCGTTCGTTGATCGCGACCGGTTTCATTGTGCGTGCGCTTCATTAACGACTACGACTTGACCGCAATGCGCCAGGCGAGCCCGATGGCGATCAGTGTGCACGCCACGGCAAGCAATCCCACCAGCCAGTAACGCGTCAGCGCGCCATCGGCGCCGTGGCCGATGATCGATCCCGCCAGCAGCGAGGCCGCGCCCAGACCAAGGTGCTGGATCGCGGAGTTGATGCTCATGAAGCCACCGCGCAGGCGCGGTTCGACGCTGGAATTGACCAGGGCCATGGCCGGCACGAAACGCCCGGAGACGAATACCATGAAGATCACCGATGCCATGATCGCCACCGGCACCGGAACCGGCGGCAAATTGGTGGTGATGAGCAGCGGCGCGATCGAGATTAGCCCGATCACGGTGAATATCTGGCGTTTGCCGTGCCGATCCGCAAGCTGGCCGATGTAGCGCGAGGAGAAAACGGTGGCGAGTCCTCCGAACAGATAGAGGTAGGGCAGGTCGGTTTCTTTCAACCCGACATTGGCGACCATGTAGGGGCTGATAAAGGGAATGACCGAAAAGCCCGCGAACATCAGCACGAACATGAAAGCAAAGGCGCGCAGGTGATTGGCGCCGCTCAACACGTCCTTCATTTGCGCCAGCGGGCGATGCGCCATGCCCTCAACCAGGTGGCTGCGCAGGGGTGGTAGGATTTTCCAGATCAACACCAGAACCAATACTGAGACGACGGCGAGAAACAAGAACGGCGCGCGCCAGGAGTAATGCGCGGCCAGAACCAGGCCGATGGGCACGCCGATGATCGAAGACAGTGCGAACGCTGACATGATCATGCCGGTCGCCGCACCCCGGCGCTGCTCGGGAATGGTGTCGCCGATGATGGAATGCACGGTCGCACCGGCGACGCCGCCGAAAGCACCGGCAACCGCGCGCGCGGCCAACAGGCTGGAGTAATCCGGCGCGATGCCGCACAGCAGTGTCGATATCACGAAGCCCGCATACAGCAGGAGCAGCGTTTTGCGCCGATCGAAGCGGTCGGTGTAAAAGGCCACCGCCAGAGCTGCCAGCGCGGCGGTCAACG
>JANNTE010000358.1:0-6490 GCA_031403365.1 Betaproteobacteria bacterium
CAGTTTTCCGGAAACCAGGGACTTGCCGGAAATTCACCAGATCCCGCTCACGGAAATCCGCCAGCGTTTCTGTCATGGAAAATGCGCAGCCCAGGCGTTTTACAAACCCGACGAGGGGGTCTATCTCGACGTTGACTTTGATCTGGCAAACGACGCATTCGCCCGCTCCGTGCTGTTGCATGAGCTGGTTCACCACTTACAGCGGGTTGGCGGCCGGTTTCAGAATATGCCCTCCGAGTGCGACCGCTGGTATGCGGCCGAGCGCGAGGCCTATGAGATTCAGAACCGTTATCTGGAGCAGGTGCACAGCACCCATCGCGTAAATGTCAACGCCTGGCGTGCCCGTTGCGACAGTTGACGGTTCTGTGTAGGGTGTCATCGACTCAGGCGCGCGCGTGGCGCCCGCAAAGGATTTGCCGTGGATCAGTCCGGAATGGTTTCCCTGATGGTTGAATTGTTTGTGGCCATCAGGCTCGTTTCCACCTACCCGGTTCCCGTCGAATTGCCTGCGCTGCATCGCCTTTCGAAAACCGAAATTCAGCGCCGCCTGTGTGACGGCAGGCCGTGCAGCATCAAGGCCTTCTATCATCCGGATCAGGGCGTTTTCGTCGACGAAGCCCTCGATGTTCATGACAATGCGTTCGATCGCTCCATCTTCCTGCATGAACTGGTTCATCATCTGCAAAAGACGACCGGAAAATTTGAGAAAGTCACGAGCGCATGCAGCCGAAGGATCGCCGAAGAAATCGAGGCTTACGAAATTCAGAATCGTTATCTTTCGGGGGCCGGTACGGCACGTCGTGCCTTGTTCATGGGATCGGCGGGCCGTTGCACCGAAGACGACCAGGCGTTCGAGCCGCCGCCCGGCCTTCCAGTTCCCGATTCGCCGGAGAACTGAACAACCTCACTGATCTTGCCGTGAAGGGTTCCCGTCCTCCGCGTCCGCCAGGGTTCTTGCGCGCTTCCTCGCCAGCATGCATTGCGTGTTGGGAACGTAAATGAGGTGCGCGATCTTGCGCACGAACTGGTCTTCGTAAATGTGCAGATCCTCGTCGGCAAACGCGACCTGCCAGAGGTTTTCCACCAGCGTGCAGCGCTGCTCGATCGACAGCATGCGCTTGATGATGGACGCAGGGTCGAAGTAGGACGTCAAGCGTTGCGCACCGGTTTCGGTGAGCAGCGCCATCGCTTCGACTTCGGGCAGGCCGAACATCGCCACCAACGCCCGGACGGCCCTTTCCTGTTCGCGTTCCGAGTGGCTGGCATCGACGCGCGTCATCTCGTGCAGTAATGCCGCAACGGCCAACTGGAGCTGGCGCTGGTCCGTGCTGGCTGGCGTGGTGCCGCCGGCGACCGAGAACTCGGCAAACAGCGTTTTTAGTGCAGCCAACATCAGCCGAGCACCTTCATCCCTTTTTGGACCCCGGGCCGGGCGGCCATGCCGGCTCCCCAGCGCTGCAGGTTGGCGTATCCGCCGGCCCGGTCGACCAGCGCTTTTCGGGCCGCGAAGTTCGGATACAGCATGAGG
Organism: Betaproteobacteria bacterium; assembly: GCA_031403365.1. GTDB lineage: Bacteria > Pseudomonadota > Gammaproteobacteria > Burkholderiales > JACQAP01 > JACQAP01. Next base: position 1,529 of record JANNTE010000358.1, read on the forward strand.
TCGGCGACCGTCAATTCGTCGACCAGAAACTCGCGCCCGGCAAGGCGCGCGTCGCAAACCGAGAAGAAACTCAGCAGCCGCTGGTTGAAGTACTCGGTGTTGGCGGGGATTTTTTCCGGGACGCTGTTTTCCATGCGGAAGATCGCTCCGCTGGTCGGGGCCACATCGGTTGCCCCCTGCATGAACCATTGAAAGGTAAGTGCACGCTTCGCCGGATCCCGGGGCAGAAACTTGCCGGTTTTCTCGGCGATATAGAGAATGATGGCGCCGGACTGCGACAGCGTGAGTGGCTGGCCGCCGGGACCGTCCTGGTCAACGATGACCGGAATCAAGGCCGCCGGGTTGAGTTTCAGAAATTCCGTGCGGCGGTGTTCCGCCTTGGCCAGATCCACTTTGTGGACCCGATATTCCAAACCGGCTTCTTCCAGCGCGACGCTGGCGCGAAATCCGTTTGCGGTCCCCGACAGGTACAGGTCAATCACGATGCGGCCTCCTCATGGGTGTTTGAATTCAGCCTTACCCGAATGGTTTCGGCTGCGCTCCAAGTTTAACGACACTTGGCAAGCTTGACTTGCCCGCGTTGTGCGGAGGCGCCACGCTACAATTCCCCAACATTAACCCGCATTCCCGGGAACACCCATGAAAAGATTGTGTACCGCCGTCCTGACTCTGGGTACTCTGTTTTGCGCCACGGCGTTGCAGGGCGCAGGGCCGGAAAAACCGAACGTCACCATTGCCGTGGGTGGCCAGGCATCCTTGTTTTACCTGCCGCTCGCCATTGCCGCGCAGCGCGGGTTTTTCCGCGAAGAGGGATTGCAGGTCGAGATTCTCGATTTCGCCGGCGGAGCCAAAGCGCTGCAGGCCATGATGGGTGGCAGCGCCGATGTGGTGTCCGGAGGTTTCGATCATGTGATGGTGATGCGGGCGCGGGGCCAGAAGCTGCGCGCATTCGTGCTGCAAGGCGCGACACCGGGGATATCGCTCGGTGTTGCCACGGCGCGTGCCGCAGGTTACCGCTCGCCGCAGGACTTGAAGGGGATGAAGATCGGCGTAACCGCGCCCGGTTCAAGCACGCATGCGTTCGTCAATCACTTGCTGGCATCAGTCGGTCTGTCATCCGATGACGTGTCCATCATCGGCGTGGGCACCGGACCTGGCGCGGTGGCCAATATGCGCGCCGGTCATTTGGACGCGATCGCCAATATTGAACCGACGATCACGCTGCTGGAACGGTCCGGAACCATCAAGGTCGTGTTGGAAACCGTCACGGTGCAGGGCGCGAAATCTGCTTTCGGCAGCGCTCTGCCCTCGGGGTCCCTGTATACCCGGGATGAATTCATCAACGCCAACCCGAATACGGTGCAGGCGCTGACCAATGCCATGGTGCGGGCGCTGAAATGGCTGGGCAAGGCCTCGCCCGATGAAATCGCCAATGTGGTGCCAGCGCAGTACCTGCTGGGCGATCGCAGTCTGTATTTGGCGGCCTTGAAACGCAACCGGGAAAGCTACTCGAAAGACGGCCTGTTTCCGGCCGGGAGCGCGCAAGCGTGGCACACAGTGCTCCGCGCATTCGAGCCAGCCGTCAAAGATGCCGGAAAACTGGATTTTTCCGCTACGTTGACCAATGAATTCACCCTTAAGGCTTTGCAAAAGCATGGGCGATGAGGTGCCCGGCCATCGTGCCGCGTGACTCGAACCTCCTGAACTTCTCCCGGTGTTGTACGTAATTGACCAGTCGTTCATCAATGTGATGGATGAAATGCTGGACCTGACTTTCGCCTTCCATTGAGTCGCGCAAGAATCGGATGGCACAGAATGCGGCCTGAGGGCCGCATTCTTGTTTTTGCGTCCCGCAAACGCGCCGCCAGCCTGCAACAGGTCCCGGGCTGCACGGCTGCACGGGAATGGCCGAAACGTATCTGAAACCGCAGATTCAAGACGGTTTTCAGTGACGGGCGTAACGCGGAAACCCTCCTTCAGATGATGGGCAGGCTTGAAACAAAGCTGAAGCAGCCGGGATGTGCGCCGAGATGCCCAGTCCGCTGCCTGACCCGTAGTCCTATGGGCCCAGGCCTTCTGCTGCGGACGCACAATACGAATGAACTCGGGCAGTCGGTGCGGGCCAGGTGCCGGATCGGATTTAGCAGCGCCATTGCGCACCGTCCCTTGAGCCTCCGGATGACACGTGATACGGTACCGACTTGTATATCCGCCAGCCCGGTTCCCGCCGGGTTTCGAGGGCCCGCATGAAAGTTCACATAAGAATCTGGCTGCTGCTGGCCATTATTGTGCCGTTCGCAGCCACCGCTCAGGACCAGGCGGAGCCTGATTCCGGTGCCCGCGCCGCGGCGATTGATCCAGGCACCAGCAAACAAATTTTTGACCAGATGTGCGCGGGTTGCCATGGCACCGAAGGTAATGGACAGGAAGGCACGAAGAGTGGGTTCGTGCCGCGCATTGGCACACTGGCCAACAAGGTTTACATGGCGAGCGTGCCGGACGACTACCTTGTCATGATCGTCAGGAAAGGTGGCGAGTTCATGGGAAAAATCGCCACCATGCCGGCGTGGGAAAAGCGGCTGAAGGATGAGGAAATTCGCGGACTGGTTGCCCACATGCGGACATTCACCAAATGAGCCGTCCGGGCGTGGTGCGGCGAGGTCTGACTGGGTGCCAACGGGAATCTTTAAAGAGCAGCAATCAATAAAACAATGGTGTTGGTGTGGTACTAAAAGCAGAAGTGGCATTTCAACCGAGGAGGAAAGAGAAATGAACATACTGAGATATGCGGCAATCGTCGCGGCAGTGGGGTTCTTGTCGAGCCCCGCCGTCGCGCAGGACCGGGCGAAAGCGGAACCCGGCGGCCCGGCAGGAAAATGGTCAACACGCGTGCCGGTCACGCCGGACCCGAGCAAGATCAAGGTTCCGCCCGGCTACAAGGTCGGCGTGTTCGCCGCCGGTCTGGATACCATCACGTCGATCACGGTCGACAAGGCCGACAACGTCTGGGTCGCCATTTCCGGCAATACCTTTGGCTTCCCGCCGGAGGGCATCGACAAGCCGCACGTGAAAATCTTCAACAAGTCCGGCAAGCTGATCAAGGACAACGTCGGCCTGGGCATTTTCAAATCGTTCGCTCTGAATGAAATTGGCTATTGCCACGAAAACGGCCGCACTTACGTCGGTGACTACAGCTACGGCATCTGGGAAATCGACGGCGTCAACGGCACACCCAAGCTGATCATGAACGAAGTGCCGATTGGCGATCACGCACTGGGCGGCATCACCTGCCGTGACGGCTGGCTCTATTACGCCGTTGGTGCGCCGTCCAACTCCGGCTTCTCCGATCCGGATATCCATGGCTGGACCGATGCGATCGATCCGTACTGGGAAAAGCGCACACCCGCCGGTGTTCCGGCCTTGCCGCGTGACCCGCCTTGCCGCGACATCGTGCTGACCGGACTGAATATCCGCGACAGCCAGGGCAATCTTACCGGCGCCTACCTGCCCAAAGGCACGCCGTCCAAGCCCGGTCAGGTCATCAAAGCGCAGAAGCCATGCGGTGGCGCGATTCACCGCGCCCGGCTGAAAGCCGACAGCAACTACACGACGGATGACTGGGAGTTGTATACCCAGGGATTGCGCAATTCCTCCGGCGTAGCTTTCGGCCCCAAGGGTTCGCGTTTCGAAAATGCCCTGGCGGTGAGCGACAACGGGCATAACGACAAGGGCAACCGGCGCGTGGCCAACTCCGCCGAGCGGCTGTTCATCGTGACCGAAAAAGGTCAGGATGCCGGCTTCCCGGACAAGGACGGCGTCAACTTCGTCAACATCAAGCGCTCCGGACCTGATGTCTATCGCGGCAACAAATTCGACCCGACACGGCCGAATCCGCAACTGAATATCGGGGACAAGCCATTCATTCCGGCGCTGCCGCCGTATCGCTTCATCGACCACTCCATCGGCGTGCGCGGCACACCGCTGATCGTGGCCAATCCAAACCCGAACGGATACATCAATCCGATCATGGAATGGGACACCAACAATCCGATGGACGGCTTGGCCTGGTCGCCAAAAGCGTTTGGCGCGACAGACACGATATTTACCGCCGTATTCGGCATCATCGACAACGGGCCGGAGAGCCTGCGCCCGATGTGGCCGGCGATCGTGAAAGTCGAATTGCTCAATCCGGCTGGCGTGAAGTGGTCGATCTTCGCCGAGAACATTGACCCCGGTCCGAATGCCTACCAGAAGAAGGAAAATCGCGGCGGCTTCGAGCGCACCAACGACGTCGAGTTCAGCATGGACGGCAAGACCATGTACGTCGGTGACTACGGCGAACTCTATGTGAACTATCAGATGGAGTCGCCGTTCTACACCACGCCGAAGTCGGCGGTGGTGTGGACCATCACCAAGCAGTAACTCAGGCGTGATCTGATCAATCCGGCGGCTGCGGCCGCCGGATTTTTTTCGCCCCCAATTGCGCAAGCATCGGGTCTATCGCCAGTTCCACGCCGTTCACCGTGACCGTCGCCGCGAATGTGCCATCGTCCAGTTCGCGCAAATCATGCAATTCGATACGCTTGTGCTGGTGGATCATGCTGGCGAGGAGCGCGTTGAGCCGGTCGCGAAGCGCAAGGGCAATATCCTCATCGCCGCTGATCTGCGGCACGCCCGTAGGACGCACCCGCAGCACAGCCCCGGATGCGGTCATCCAGAATCGGCACCAGCCTTTCGATTCGCAACCGCGATACTGGGCTTCCAGCGTTTGCGCGCGCAGAGTCGTCGATATGGACAGCAAAGCAAGCATCACTGCGCATGCAAGGATTCGCGGGGTCAGCGTGACCTCATTGGGCGGCGCACCGGTGGCGGTGGGTTCAATAGCGCATTAGTAACGACTATGTTGCTCTGAATAGGCACGTAGTAACTCCTGTGTTTTGCTGTATCGAGCTCTAAAATCCG
>JANNTE010000359.1:0-4610 GCA_031403365.1 Betaproteobacteria bacterium
CAACGCCTGGGCCGAACCCGGCAAACCATCGGAGGTAATTTTCAGCCGATCCACCACCACTTCGATGGTGTGCTTTTTCATTTTGTCTAGTTTCGGAAACGCATCGATCTCGATCACTTTGCCATCGACGCGCAGGCGCACAAACCCCTGCGAGCGGAATTCCTCGACCATGTCCAGATGTTCGCCCTTGCGGTTCACCACCACCGGGGCCAGCAGTGTGAGCTTGGTGCCTTCCGGCATCGCGCTAACGGTATCGACCATCTGCGACACCGTCTGCGCTTCGAGCGCCAAATTGTGCGTCGGGCAATACGGTGTACCGGCGCGCGCGAATAGCAGGCGCAGATAATCGTGAATTTCGGTGACGGTGCCGACAGTCGAACGCGGGTTGTGGTTGGTGGACTTCTGCTCGATCGAAATCGCCGGCGACAATCCTTCGATCAGATCGACATCCGGTTTTTCCATCAGTTGCAGGAATTGCCGCGCGTAGGTGGACAGGGATTCAACGTAGCGCCGCTGGCCTTCCGCATAGAGCGTATCGAAGGCAAGCGAGGATTTTCCCGATCCCGAGAGTCCGGTAATCACGATCAGCCGGTTGCGCGGCAGATCGATGTTGATGTTTTTGAGATTGTGAGTGCGCGCGCCGCGTACACGAATCAGTTCATTCCGGCTGAATTCCATGCGCTGGGTGAGGTATCAGGTCAACCTGTTAATATACTGGACTTCATAGGCAATTCCCAACCTGATTTCCGGTTGCGTTCCCGAATGTCCACATCAGACCGCATGACCCCCCTGGAGTTGCGCGCGAGCTTCGGTCTCGCTGGCATATTCGGCCTGCGCATGCTGGGCATGTTCATTATCCTGCCGGTGTTCGCGCTCTATGCGGCGAAACTGCCGGGGGGCGTCAGTCACGCGATGGTCGGGATAGCGCTCGGCGCCTACGGTCTTACCCAGGCCTGCCTGCAAGTACCTTTCGGATGGTTGTCGGATCGCTGGGGGCGCAAGCGCACCATCTACCTTGGCCTGGTCATATTCGCACTTGGCAGCTTCATGGCGGCGACGGCGCAAGACATCAACATGGTTATCCTGGGACGCATCATCCAGGGTGCCGGAGCGATATCCGCGGCGGTGATAGCGCTGGCGGCGGATCTCACACGAGACGAGCAGCGCACCAAGGCCATGGCCATCATCGGCATGACCATTGGCGGCACCTTTGCTTTGTCCATGGCAGCCGGACCGGTGCTCGATCGCATGATCGGCGTCCCGGGCATCTTTGCGCTTACCGGGTATCTGGCGATCGCGGCCATTATTGTTGTGCGGTTTGTCGTTCCGGAGCCGCCTCACGTGCCGGTTTCCAAGGCGCTGGTCGCGCCGGCGTCGTTCAAGTCGGTATTGCTCGATCCCCAGTTGATGCGACTCAACTACGGCATCTTCGCCCTGCACGCGATTCTGATGGCACTTTTTGTCGTGCTGCCGTTTGCGCTGGAGGCCCGCATCCCGTCGGCCGCTCATTGGCGCGTGTATCTGCCGGTGATGCTGGGCGCGATCGTGCTCATGGTCCCTCCCATGATCCTCGCGGAACGCAAAGGCCTGCACAAACCGGTGTTCATCGGTGCGGTATGCGTGCTCATCACGGCACTTGCGGTGTTCTTTTTCTCGGGCGCGGAACTGTCCGCGCTGGTGCTTGGGATGCTGGTATTCTTTGTCGCGTTCAATCTGCTCGAGGCGACGCTGCCTTCGTTGATTTCCAGGCTCGCACCTGATAGCGCCAAAGGAACCGCGATCGGCGTTTATGGCGCGGTGCAATTCATCGGCACTTTCGTTGGCGCCGCAAGCGGCGGGTGGTTGTCCCAGCACTACGGGGCGCCGACGGTTTTTGGCTTCTGCGGTCTGCTGGCCGTGGCGTGGCTGCTGTTGTCCCTGGGCATGCGGGTTCCAGGCAGCCTGGAAACGCGACGCTACCAACTGCCCCGGTCGGATGCCAAGACCACTTCCGGACTCGTGCTTGGCCTGTCGGGTCTGCCAGGAGTGCGTGAAGTAAACCTGAGCGGCGAGAGCGTGGCCTACCTTAAGGTGGACAGCAAGGGATTCGACGAACAAAATGTCATCAAACTACTGGCAGGGGAGACTTGAACCATGGCTTCAGTAAACAAAGTGATTCTGATCGGCAATCTTGGAAAAGACCCTGAAGTGCGCTATTTGCCCAGCGGTGACGCGGTGGCCAATATCAGCATCGCCACCACCGAAACCTGGAAGGACAAGGCGGGCGAGAAACAGGAAAAGACCGAGTGGCACCGGGTGTCGATGTTCAGCAAACTCGCCGAGATTGCCGGCGAATATCTGAAAAAAGGATCGCAGGTCTACATCGAAGGCCGCCTGGAAACGCGCAAGTGGACCGACAAGGAAGGCCAGGAACGCTTCACCACCGAAATCAAGGCTGATCGCATGCAGATGCTTGGTTCGCGTTCTGGCGGCTCGGATCGCATGTCTGCACCGGATGACGAATCCTCTTCTGCGCCTGGCAGGCCTTCGGCCAGCGCCGCGCCCGCGAAAAAACCGGCGGCCGGCAAGGCTGGCAGCTTTGATGACATTGAGGACGATATTCCGTTTTGAGTTCGGTGTTATCGCCCGCTGTGGTGATGCAACCCGGTGGGTTTCTGACTTGGCGCGGCTTGGCGCCGGGCATCAATCCGAGGTAATCCATGGCTCTCACGCAAGTTTCGCTCGACGACAAGTATTCCCTTGAAACCGGTCGCGTATTCATTACCGGCACGCAGGCGCTGGTGCGTCTGCCGATCATGCAGCGGCTGCGCGATGTGGCGGCGGGCCTGAATACCGGTGGCTATATTTCAGGCTATCGCGGCTCCCCGCTTGGCCAGTTCGATCAGCAGTTGTGGCTGGCGGAAAAACATCTCAAGGCGCATCACATCGTTTTCCAGCCCGGCGTGAATGAAGACCTGGCTGCCACCGCATGCTGGGGCACGCAGCAGGCGCACTTCGATGGCGACAACAAATACGACGGCGTGTTCGCCATCTGGTATGGCAAAGGGCCGGGCGTGGATCGCACCGGCGATGCCTTCCGCCATGGCAATCTGGCCGGCTCGGCACCGAAGGGCGGTGTTATCTGCCTGATGGGCGATGACCACACCTGCGAATCGTCCACCACGGCGCACCAAAGCGAATTCGCCATGGTCGACGCGATGATGCCGATTCTGAATCCCGCCGGCGTGCAGGAGCTGCTTGACTACGGGTTGATCGGCTGGGCCTTGTCGCGCTACTCCGGATGCTGGGTGGGATTGAAGTCGATGAAGGACACCATCGATGCCAGCGCATCGGTGAATGTCAGTCCGGAGCGGGTGCGTATTCTGACGCCAGCAGAATTCAGCATGCCCGAGGGCGGCGTCAACATCCGCTGGCCGGATACGCCACTCGAACAGGAGGCGCGGCTGCATAACTGGAAGCTCGAGGCCGTAAAAGCCTTTGCGCGCGCCAATCAGATTGACCAGGTGGTGATCGATGCCCCGGACGCCAAACTGGGTATCGCCACCTGCGGCAAATCCTACATGGACGTGCGCCAGGCCCTGCAGTATCTCGGCATCGATGATGCCGAGGCGCGCCGACTGGGCATTCGGTTGTTCAAAATCGGCATGACCTGGCCGCTGGAACCCGAAGGTGTATTGAAATTCGCCGAAGGTCTGGAAAAAATTCTGGTGGTCGAGGAAAAACGCGGTCTGATCGAACCCCAGCTCAAGGACATTCTTTATCGCAAGGCCGGTGCGCCGGAAATCGTCGGCAAGCGCGATGAGCTGGGTAAAGCGCTGATGCGTTCCAACGCGGCGCTCGATCCCAATGAAATCGCCATCGCGATAGGACGCCGGCTGCTGGCTCGCGCGAACGAGGCGCAACTCGCGGCACGGGTGGCCGAACAAGAGCGGCTGGAAACACGCGCGCTCGAATCCCCGGCGATGGAACGCACGCCGTATTTCTGCTCGGGTTGCCCGCATAACTCCGGTACCAAGCTGCCGGAAGGCTCGCGCGCGCTCGCCGGCATCGGCTGTCACTTCATGATCCAATGGACTGATCCCAACACGCAGGGTTACACTCAGATGGGCGGGGAGGGCGCGAGCTGGGTGGGTGAAGCGCCGTTCGTAAAGACCTCGCACATGTTCCAGAACATTGGCGACGGCACTTACTATCACTCCGGTCTGCTGGCGGTGCGCGCCGCCGCGGCGTCGGGCGTCAACGTCACGTACAAGATTCTGTACAACGATGCGGTGGCCATGACCGGCGGGCAGAAGCTCGATGGCAATCTGACCGTGTCCCAAATTACCCTGCAGGTGTATGCCGAGGGAGCGAAGAAAATCGCCGTGGTCACCGACGAGCCGGAAAAATATGCACCCGGCACGCAATGGGCGCCCGGTGTTACCATTCATCATCGCGATGATTACGACGCGGTACAACGGGAATTTCGCGAAGTCAGCGGGTTGTCGGTCATTGTTTACGATCAGACCTGCGCGGCGGAAAAGCGCCGCCGCCGCAAGCGCGGCAAGTACCCTGATCCCGCCAAGCGCGCATTCATCAACGATCTGGTGTGCGAAGGTTGCGGCGATTGC
>JANNTE010000360.1:0-5197 GCA_031403365.1 Betaproteobacteria bacterium
TGATGGCCGGCACCGCTTATGCCATGCGCACGAACACGACCATCGAGCCCGCATCGCCTGCCCCGCCAACGCCGCCTGCCCATGCGCCCGAAGCCCAGGATGCGTCCTGGAGCGACGTCACACCGGTGGACATGCTCGGACTGGAAGTGGGTTACCGGCTCATTGCCCTGGTGGACCAGGCACAGGATGGCGAGTTGCTGCGGCGGATAAAGGGCATTCGCCGCAAATTCGCGCAGGACATCGGTTTCCTGCCGCCGGCGGTGCACATTCGCGACAATCTCGAACTCAAGCCGGGCTCTTATCGCATCGCGCTCAAGGGTGTCGAGGTCGGCCGCGGAGATGCGATACCCGGACAGTTTCTGGCCATCAATCCCGGCCGGGTCAGCGGCACGCTGCAGGGCAGCCCGGCAATGGATCCGGCATTCGGTCTGCCGGCAGTCTGGATTGACGCGTCCCAGCGCGAGCACGCGCAAGTGCTGGGCTACACCGTGGTGGACGCCAGCACCGTCATCGCCACCCATCTGAACCACATCATCCAGCAGCATGCCGCCGAACTCCTCGGCCGCCAGGAAGTTCAACAACTGCTCGATCACCTGGCCAAGGATGCGCCCAAGCTCATCGAGGACCTGGTGCCCAAGATTGTTTCCCTTGCGGTGTTGCAGAAAACCCTGCAGTCGCTGCTCGAAGAAGGCGTGCATATCCGTGACATGCGCTCGATTCTGGAGACCATCGCCGAGCACGGCACGCGCACTCAGGACCCGAACGAACTGGCGGCCCAGGTGCGCATCGCGCTGGGCCGCGCCATCACCCGGCAGCTTGCGCCGGCAAGCACCGAAATTCAGGTGCTGGCCTTGTCGCCGGATCTTGAGCGTTTGCTTATTCAGGCCATGCAAAGCGGCGGGGCGCCCGGCATCGAGCCCGGGCTCGCCGACTCGCTGGCGAGCGAAGCCGCAGCGGCGGCCGCCCGACTCGAGCAACTGGGGGCTGCTCCGGTATTGCTGGTCGCGCCGCAACTGCGCGCTTCGCTGTCTCGTTTTCTGCGGCGATCGTGCCCGCATTTGCGCGTGATTGCGCACACTGAAATTGCGGACAACCACAAGATCCGCGTGGCTTCAATAATTGGAGGCAGGTCATGAACGTGAAGCAATTTTTCGCCACCAACGCGCGCGAGGCGCTGCAACAGGTCAAGCGCGAGATCGGTTCCGACGCGGTCATCCTGTCGAATCGCCGGGTTGACGGCGGTGTGGAAATTCTCGCCATACCCCATGCCGATGCGCGTGCCCTCGAAAACGCGGCGCGCGAGCAGCAACCAGCCCCGCCGCCAATGGTGCGCACGGCGACCAACAATCCGGTGGCGACGCGATCGCGCACCATCAACGTCAAAATGCCTGGGACATCTGCCCCGGCATCCGCTGCTTCGCGTCCGGTTCCGTCTTCCGGTACCAAATCCGTTCGCCCGTCGCCCCCGGCCGCCGCTACGCCGATTATTGCGCATGCGGTGCAACGCGCCGCGTCAGTGCCCAACCAAGCGCCAGCACCCAATCCCGCACTCGCACTCGCACCCGCACCCAATCCGGCACCCGCCGCGCACAGCCCGGCACCGGCTGCGGAGCAGATCGCGCGCACCGTGATCCGGGAAATCCAGTCGATGCGCGGATTGATCAATGAACAACTCTCCGGGCTGATGTTCGGTGAAATGCAGCGTCGCGAGCCGGACAAGTTGCGCATCATGTCCACGCTGCTAGCCAGCGGGTTCAGTCCAGCCCTGTCGCGCCGGTTGCTGGAAAAGGCGCCTCATGGCGGCACGGCCGCGAGTCTGCGCACCTGGATCAAGAAGGCCCTCGACAAGAATCTCGTGGTCAGCGCCGCCGATGACATCGTGAACAAGGGCGGAGTCTATGCGCTGCTTGGACCCACCGGCGTTGGCAAGACCACAACCACCGCAAAACTGGCCGCGCGCTGCGTGGTGCGCCATGGCGCGGACAAAGTGGCATTGCTCACCACCGACAATTACCGCGTCGGAGCGCATGAACATCTGCGCATCTACGCGCGCATTCTGGGTGTGTCTGTGCACGCGGTGCGCGATGCTGCCGATCTGGAAATCGCGCTTGCCGAGATGCGCGGCAAGCACGTCGTGCTCATCGACACCGTGGGCATGAGCCAGCGGGCGGAGCAAGTCGCCGAACAGGACGCCATGTTCAGCGTTCAGCCAATCGGCATCAAGCGCGTGCTTCTGCTCAACGCCACCTGCCAGGGGGACACGCTGGAAGACGTTGTCAACGCCTACAAGGGCAAGGGAAAAAACGAAGCTGGGAGCAAGCTTGGCAGTGACGGTCTTGCCGGATGCATCATTACCAAGACCGACGAGGCCGCCAGTCTGGGCGCCGTGCTAGACACCGCGATTCGCCACCAATTGACGGTGCACTACGTCGCCAACGGGCAGCGCGTGCCCGAGGACATACACCCGGTGAACCGCGAGTATCTGCTTCACCGCGCGCTCGCCTCGGGCGCCGACCATCCGGCCCGCGCTCTGAGCGAGCACGATCTTCCCGCCGCCCTGATGGGCGCGCAGTTCGCCGTCTGAGGCAGAGCAGATGAGCCACCAGGCAAACGATCAAGCCGAAGGACTCAGGCGACTGCTGGGCAAGCAGATTCCGAAGGTAATTGCCTTTGTTTCCGGCGGCGCACGTGTGGGCAAGACCTCTGCCGCGATCAATCTCGCGGTGGCGATCGCGCAGTGCGGACGAGGCGTGCTGCTGCTCGATGAGAACGCCGGTCCACGCAACGTGACCGCAACCCTGGGCATCCGGACCGAAACTGAAATGATCGATACCGTCCGCGGAACCCGCGCACTGGAGAAAACCCTGGTGTCCGGACCCGAGGGCATTGTGATCCTGCCGGCTGCGCGCGCACTGCGTACGTCCATTGACGAGAACGCCCTCGGCAGAATCGTGGACGGATTTGCGCGTGTCTGCGCAAACCTCGATTTCATCCTGGTGGATACCGCGGTTGGCGCATCGAGCCGCTTGTTGCCACTGGCTAACTCCGATCAGAAAACCATCCTGATCGCCAATACCGGTGCCGCGGCCCAGGCCGATGCGCTGGGCATGATCAAGCTCATGCATCGCGAATTCGGTGCGCGTTTCCTGCACCTGTTGATCTGCATGACGCGCTCGGAAGCCGAAGGCGAGGCGACCTACTACAACCTGGCCAATGTTGCGCAGCGGCGGCTCGGTGCGAGCATCGAACTGCTTGGTGCCACCGGGCTTGATGAGCGCATGGCCCAGTCCGCGCGCGCCGGGCGCAGCGTGGTCGAGATGTTTCCGCAAGCCTCCAGTTCCATGCGCTGGCGCCAGATTGCGAAGGAAATCATGCAGTGGCCGCAGGAGCGGCAAGCAAAACACGGGATGGAGCGATTGGTTCAGTGCCTGGTCCGACAACCCATGGCGTTGATGCATGCCTAGATTCGTATCCGTGCCCAGCGTCGTATTCGTGCCCTGGTTGCTCGAAGCTCGCCACGCATGGCCCGGATCAGGCTGGGCGGCCACGCGACCGGCCGAGGCTCACAGGTCAAACAGGGTGAATTCATTGGTTGTTGCGCCAGTTCAAGGCAGTCGCAAGGAAACAGAAACAACGGTGCTCTCGTTCGCCTGAGAGCAAACGCCCGGCGCACATCGCGGGCAAAGGTACGCAAGGAAAGGTAGATATGTATACAGCAACCGGAGCGCAGGACAGGCAATTGTGGATCAAGCAGTACGCCCCGCTGGTCAAACGCATTGCCCACCACATCATGGCCAAACTGCCGGCCAGCGTCGAAGTGGACGACATCATCCAGGCCGGCATGATCGGTCTCATGGATGCGGTATGCCGTTACGAAGAAACGCAGGGCGCCCAATTCGAAAGTTACGCCGCACAGCGCATTCGCGGCGCCATGCTCGACGAACTGCGCAGTTGCGACTGGCTGCCGCGCGGCATCCGAAAATCCATGCGCACGATTGAAAAAGCCATGCACGCGCTTGAGCAAAGCCTGGGCCGTCAGCCCAGTGAGCAGGAAATCGCCAAACACATGAATCTTCCGCTGGACGAGTATCAGCAGATGCTCCAGGAAGCGCGAGGCCACAAGCTGGTCTATTTCGAGGACTACAGCGAAGGCGACGACGAACACTTTCTCGACCGCCACACCGGACACGCCCACCAGAGCCCGCTCGACGATCTGCTCGAAGGCGACATGCGTGATCGCCTCATCGAAGCCATCAAGGAACTGCCCGATCGCGAGAAAACCATGATGGGCCTTTACTACGAACAGGACCTGAACCTGCGCGAGATCGGCGATGTGATGGGTGTGAGCGAGTCGCGCGTATGCCAGATTCACACCCAGGCCATTGCCCGGCTGCGCTCAATGTTGCGTGAAGAGGCCTGATCGGCGCAGGCTTCGCGCGGGCAGAGGCGCGCGCGCGGAGAAAACACAAAAGCACCAGGTAAGTAAATAAGGCCGCTGCTTCCGATTCCATCATCGCCGGCCATCGCCTTTGGCCCTGAAGATTTTCGCCGGGTGTTCAATCTGGTTGTGGTTTGCGCCTGACCTGACGCCAGCTGCGACGATCCGGTTGCCTCTGTGCGTAACTTCGGATCGAGAATTCCCGACGACAGACCCTCGATGCTGCTCGACCACATGGCCGGGCGCATGTCCGACATCGAAGCCATCAATGGCGCGATTCCGCCCGCCGGCCGCGCCGTCAACGTTCAAACCCCGTTCAACGAAGACATCAACGCCCTGGTACGGGTAAAGGAGAAGCGAATCGGAGTCCGAGCCTGAGCGCCATCCGCTTGCATTGCGCCGGATTGCCAACGCAGCCTATCCAGGAGCCGGGGGCCTTGAGGTGCGCTTGACGAAGACTTTGATTCCGTTAAGAATGCTCCATCTCCAAGCCGCCTATTTCCTTTACGGCGGCAAATAACCCGGCTTCAAATGGGCTGTTGATATGAACAGTCAATCGGTTAACGAAGAAAATCAAGGACTTTCCAGCACTCAGGTCAGGGTGTCCCCTGGATACACGGCGTTTACGCCGTCGACTTCACGTTAGGCGGGCAACCGGAGCGATCGAAAGAAAGGTGGGATAACGCGTATGGCAGAAACCAACCAGCCGGTCGACACGACGGCCGCAGAAGCTTACGAGAAGCACATGGTTCCTGGGAT
>JANNTE010000361.1:0-17022 GCA_031403365.1 Betaproteobacteria bacterium
CATTTCCGGGGTGAGTTTGAAGATGTCCGGATCTTCGCCAAACCATTTCTCGGCGCTGACGGCAAGCATCAAGCCATCAGCGGCCATGTAACCCAGTGTGCCTCCCAGCACCGTGTAATGCCGGTCAAGCGCGCTGCCGGAACCGAAATTGATCGAGCCGGTGAGGCTGCCTCGGCCAAACGGGTCCGCAGCCAGGCCCGGCAGCGGCAGCGCGACAAAGCAAGCGGCCAGCAGCAGCATGCTCATGGCAAGTCGCAGTTGCGCAGTAAAGCACGTGCCCGGATACTTCAAGCGTGTCGTTTTCATGTTCCTTCCCGTGGTTTAGAAAGCCATACGTTTCAAAAGTGAATGCAATACTGCAAATGCGTGCCGGGGAAACCTCATGAGCAGCACCCGGCCGACTCATCGGCCGCTTAGCCGCTAAGATGGCGCTGCCCGGCATTCATCTGTGATTATGCTTCTTCCTGTGTCCTCGTGAAATAGTGCCGATTCCCGCCGTGACCAAACCATCCCGCGAGCCTTTCACGACATCCAGGCCAGCGACAGTCGCACGCTTGCGCGCGCTGGGATTCCTGCTGAAGTTCGCGTTGCCGTATCGCCGGCGCATGATGCTTTTCGGTCTGGCGATGATCGTCTCCGCAGGTTGCTTTCTGGTCATCGGTCAGGGACTCAAACAGGTGGTTGATCGCGGATTCTCCGGCGGTGATGCTGCCGCGCTCAATGAGGGTCTGATCTTTCTCCTGACCGTGATTGTGGTCATGGCCAGCGCAACGTGGGTGCGCTTTTACCTTGTTTCGTGGGTCGGTGAGCGCGTGGTCGCCGACATTCGCCGAGCGGTTTTCTCCCACCTGCTGAATTTGTCGCCGGCCTGGTTCGAGCAGACACGAACCGGCGAAATCATCACGCGCCTGACCGCGGACACCACGTTGCTCGAGCAGGTGGTGGGCACCAGTGTATCGATGGCGCTGCGCAATGCGCTGCTTGGCGCCGGCGCACTGGTCATGCTGATGCTGACCAGCTGGAAACTTACGGCTCTGGTGTTGTTGACCATGCCTGTGGTGATCGTTCCGATTCTGTTGTTCGGGCGCCGTGTGCGCAAACTCGCACGCGCCAGTCAGGACAGGGTCGCCGATGTGGGCGCCTATGTGGATGAGGCCCTGCATGAGATTCGCACCGTCCAGGCCTATGGCCACGAGGAAACTGACCGCAATCAGTTTGGACAACGCATCGAAGCGGCTTTCGACACGGCACGCAAGCGCATCCGTGTGCGCGCGTCGCTGATTTCGGCGGTGATCGTGCTGGTCTTCGCGGGCGTCGGCATCATCCTCTGGATCGGCGGGCATGACGTGCTGGCCGGCAAGCTCACGGCGGGCGAGTTGTCCGCGTTCGTGTTTTATGCGGCGATGGTCGCCAGTGCAGCCGCGGCGCTGAGCGAAGTCATGGGTGATCTGCAACGTGGTGCCGGTGCCGCCGAGCGCCTGGTCGAGATCCTCGATACCAAGCCCGAGGTCGTCCCACCCACGCACCCGCTCGCCTTTCCGGAACCGTCGCCGGGAGCGGTCGAGTTCGATGCGGTCAGTTTCCACTATCCGTCCCGGCCTGCAACCGCGGCGATGGCGGAATTCACGCTGCGGGTCGCGTCCGGTGAGAAACTGGCGCTGGTCGGCCCCTCGGGAGCCGGCAAGTCCACGGTGTTCCAGTTGCTGCTGCGCTTCTATGATCCGCAAAGCGGCACGATTCGCATCGACGGCATCGACATACGTCGCGCCGATCCCGCGCAATTGCGCCGGCTCATGGCGCTGGTGCCGCAGGAGCCGGCGATATTCGCCGCCAGCGTGACCGAGAATGTCCGCTTTGGCAGGCCCGTGGCTTCCGATGCGCAGGTGAGGCTGGCTTGCGACGCCGCATTTGCCACCGAATTTGTCGAGCGCCTGCCCGAAGGGTTCGATACCCATCTGGGCGAGCGCGGAGTGCGACTTTCCGGCGGCCAGCGCCAGCGCCTGGCAATCGCGCGCGCGGTGTTGTCGGAGCGTCCGATCCTGTTACTGGATGAGGCCACCTCTGCGCTCGACTCCGAATCCGAGCGCATGGTGCAGATGGCGCTGGAGCGTTTGATGGCTTCGCGCACCACGTTGATCATTGCGCACCGGCTCTCCACAGTAAAGAGCGTCGATCGCATCGCGGTCATCGAGCAGGGCCGGCTGATCGGGGTTGGCCGGCACGAGCAGTTGCTCGAAACCAGTCCGCTCTACGCGAACTTGGCGAAAATTCAGTTTGGATCGTCTTAGGGCGCGTCTCCGGTGGTGCGTCCCCGGAGGCGCTGCTGTTAGAATCGCGCCACCTTAAAACCCGCAAGTCCTGAAAAATCCCGATGACCGCTCAGCTTTTCACGCCTTTAACTCTGGGCTCGGTGACGTTGCCAAATCGCATCGTCGTCTCCCCCATGTGCCAGTACATGTCCGAAAACGGCTCTGCTACCGACTGGCACATCATGAGCCTCGGCCAGTACGCCATGGGTGCGGGTGGCCTGATCATCACCGAGGCTACGCATGTGTCGCCGATCGGGCGCATTACGCCGCGCTGCATGGGGCTCTACAGCGACGACAACGAGCAGTCGGTCAAGCGCGTGGTGGATTTCTGCCGTCAGTATGGCGTGGCCAAAATCGGCGTTCAGCTTGCGCATGCCGGCCGCAAAGGCTCGGCGCACACGCCTTTTGAAGGGGGCAAGGCGCTGGGCTCCGGAGAGGGTGCCTGGACCACCGTGGCTCCCTCCGCGCTGGCATTTGGTCCGGGCTGGCATGTGCCCGAGGCGCTGAGCGCGAGCGGCCTCATCGACGTGAAGCGGCAGTTCGTTGAATCCACCTCGCGGGCGTTGCGCATCGGCTTCGATCTTGTCGAACTGCATGCCGCGCATGGTTATCTGCTGCACCAGTTTTTATCGCCGATTTCGAATCAACGCACGGATGGCTATGGTGGCTCGTTCCAGAATCGCATGCGTTTTCCGCTCGAGGTATTTGAGGCTGTACGCGCGGTCTGGCCGCGGGATCGGGCCCTGGGTGTGCGGGTATCCGCGACGGATTGGATTGCCGGCGGCTGGACGCCGGAAGAAACGCTGGTGTTTTCGGGCGAATTGCGCACCCGCGGTTGCGACTTCATCGATGTCAGTTCGGGCCAGCTGGATCCGCGGCAGCAAATTCCGTTCGCACCCGGATACAACGTCCCGTTCGCCGAGAGAATCAAGAAAGGCGTCGGAATTGCCACCATGGCCGTGGGCATGATCACCAGACCGGCGCAAGCCGAAGACATCATTGCCAGTGGAAAAGCCGACTTGATCGCCATCGCGCGCGCGGCCATGGACGACCCGCGCTGGGCCTGGCATGCGGCGCGCGAACTCGGCGCCGAGGCACCGTATGCGCCGAACTACGTGCGTGCGAGCCCGGCGGTGTGGAAGCCCTGAAGCAAGGCGGCGCATGGGTCGCGCCCGCACTGCCGGAGCGGTAGCAATTGCGCTTAGAAGGAATCCAGCGGCAGGAATCCGATGACTTCGGCAGTCGAGGAATCCAGGAGCGCGGTCCAAAACACCTTTCGCCCAACCAGCGGCAGATAGAGCACTTTTTCAGGGGGACGACCGGTGCGCGAGAGCGCTTGGTCGATCTGCGTGCTCTTTTCAGGAAAGCGAATTTTGAGTTCCGCGACCGATTTGCCTGCTTGCAGTACCGCAAGGCGCGCCTCGGAGTAAGGTTGCCAGAGATCGGGGCGTGCGCTCAGAGACAGCCCCTCCAATGCTGCCATGGTCGCTGAGATGCTTTCGTCCGCGTCGCGAAAGGGACGCAAAGCCAGCACTGTGGGCCCAGACAAAGGCAGTATGCGCAAGTCGGCCGGTGCCTTTTCGAGCAACTGTTGAGGTACGTCGATTGCATGTACCACGCGAAAGCGGTTGTATTCAAAAACCAAATGCACCGGGCGCGCAACGAAGACGGTCCACATGCCGTAGGCCAGTGCTATCAACTGGATCAGGCCAACCAGAGCCAGGTCGCGTTGCAATTCCCGCCATGGCTTGGCGCGGTTGAATATCGACAGGGTGATCAGCGGTCCGAGGATAACGTCAACGGTTACCAGGATCAGAAAAAGCTCGCGTCCACCGGATATTTCGCGATAAGGATCGGGATACCAGACCAGAAACACCAGCAGCGCGGCCAGCACCGCGACCGCAAGGCTGATGCAAAGATGAATCGCGCTGGCACGTACCCGGTCTTTCCAGTTCAAGCTTGTCATGCTGGTCTTGAGATTTTACAAATAGCGAGCAGTCTTCCGCAGTAACGTCTCAGTGCAGGAAAAAATATATAGAAATAATCCGGATCGCTCAAGAGGAGGTTCTCTCTTTAACGGTCTGCATCGTGTTCATTAGGTATGATTCGGCCTCGCCGGGGCGGTCCGGCATGCCAAGGGAGCACGGTTTGTCGCAAGCCAGACGCAGGGGAATATTATCGCTGATTCAAAGTCGTCAGGACGCGCTCCATGTCGTAACCGACGCATCGGTCGTGTTTCTGCTGGTTGCCGCGTTTCTCGCCGGACTCTTTGTCTTCGAAGGCGAGCGCAGTCTGCTCGATGTCGGACTGTTTGCAATCCTGGGAATCTTGCTGTGGCGGTACAAGAGCGCTTTGGCTGCGGTCACTCTGCTGCTCGTCTCACTCATGAGAGTTTTCGTTACCGTGGCGCAAACGCTCGACACCGGCGAGGTCAATTGGATCATGGTGGCAATTACCGCCATTGTCGTCATGACCAGCATTCGTGCGATGGAGGCTACGCTGAAGCTGATTGGGCGTTTCCAGATTTCCGCGACGAAAAACGAAAGAGTCTGATCGTTTACCCTGCCGGTGGGGTCCGATTGACGAGAAAAATGCCGATGCCCACCAGCGCCACCGCCGCGAGAAAAGCCGGACGCAGTGGCTCTCCCAGCACGACTGCGCCCATCAGCACGCCAAACAAGGGTGTGAGAAATCCGAATACCGCCAGCCGTCCCGCCAGATAGCGCGTGAGCAGCCAGAACCAGGCCAGATAGGTTACGAACGCAACCACCACGCCCTGGTAGATGAGGCTCGTGATCGCCAGCGGCGTAACGGCGACTACACCGGCTTCGCCCATCAGCCAGGATGCGGGTGGCAACAGGATGGCCGACACCGCGAGTTGATAGAACAACACCTTGGCCGCGCTGGCGCGGGTGAGGCCACAGGCGCGAATCCACACCGTCGTAGCGGCCCAGAGCATCCCCGCGATCACCCCAAACGCATCGCCCAGCAGCGACGCGGGCGAGGATGCAAAGCCATCGCCGAATGCGGCAACGATGCCCGCGAAAGCCAGCAACACGCCGAACCATTGCCCCGCATGCAGCCGCTCGCCCGGCACGAACCAGTGCAGCCCGAGCGCAGTGAGACAGGGCGCGGTGTAGACGAACACCACCTTGCGCGATGCGCCGGTGTGGGCGAGACCCGCGTTGAGAAAGAGAAACTCCCCCGCGAACAGCGCGCCGGCGATGGTTCCGGCCATGAGCGTTCCGTCGTGTTCGAACAACGCGATTCCACGCAGGCGCGCCCAGATCATCAGCAGTACGGTGGCAAGTATGGAGCGCAGACCGCTTTGCATGACCGGTGAAATGTCCTCTGCCGCGAGCTTGGTCATCACATTGGTGAAGCCCCAGACAAAGCAGCACAGCACCATGGTCGTAAAGGCAATGGAATCCAGGGGTTTGCGGTTCATTACTTGAGAGGGGCGGGGATTGGGGTCAACGCTTGGGATCAGACCGGGTGGGCCAAAGCACTCTGCCGGTGCTTCGAGCCTGCGCAGCATAAGGCATCGTGCGTGACAGCGTATCGGCGGCGAGTGGCACATTCGGCGTCCCGCTTTGCTGATACTCTCCGCGTTTCACGGCCCGGCCATTGCACGGTTCTCTGGCAGACCATTGACACAGACGATTCGGAGGGCGAACGCATGACCGATGTTGCCGCTTACCGGCGACCCCACAAGGGTACGCAGCCCGAGTACCTGCATCCGGCTTATGCCTCAACGCGCATGCGCGCGCCGGTGCAGCCGCTGATTGTGCTGCCGCATACGTTGTCGGAAGTGACCGGCCCCTTGTTTGGCGCGGACGATGTGCGGCCGGAAGACGCTGATCTCACGCGCCAGCACGAAGCCGCGCCGCTCGGAGAGCGCATCATCGTGAGCGGTCGGGTAAGCGATGAGCATGGGCACCCGGTTGCGAATTCATTGATCGAGGTCTGGCAGGCGAATGTCGCGGGCCGCTATCGTCATGCGAACGACAACCACGATGCGCCGCTTGATCCGAATTTCACCGGTGCCGGGCGCGTGCTCACAGACCAGGAGGGGCGTTACCGGATACTCACCATCAAACCGGGCGCCTATCCGTGGCGCAACCACGCGAACGCCTGGCGCCCGGCGCATATTCACTTCTCGCTGTTTGGCCGCGCATTCGTGACGCGACTGGTGACGCAGATGTATTTCCCCGGCGATCCGCTGCTTCTGCACGATCCGATATTCAATGCCATCACCAACGAAGGCACTCGCAATCGCCTGGTGGCCGATTTCGACTGGGAGACGACCACGCCGGAATTCGCATTGGGTTATCGTTTCGATATCGTATTGCGCGGACGCGAAGCAACGCCGATGGACAGGAAATGAACCTCCCGGCCACAGCAGCGCAGACCGTCGGCCCGTTTTTTCGCATCGGGCTGGAGCACTTGTATGTGAACGATCTCGCGCCGCATGTACCTGCGAGCGGGAAAATCGCCATTCAAGGCCGGGTGCTCGATGGCGAGGGCAAAGCGGCGAACGATGCGGTGCTGGAAATCTGGCAGGCTGATGCGCAAGGCGTTTACGCCCATCCCGAGGATGTGCGCGCTAAAGCCGTCACACCGGGATTCAGGGGTTTCGGGCGCGTGGCCACCGGCGCGGACGGCGCATTTCGTTTCAGCACCATCAAGCCGGGTTGCGTGGCCGGGCCGCACGGCATGCCGCAGGCGCCGCATATTCTCGTCGCCCTGTTCATGCGCGGACTGCTGATCCAGCTGGTCACGCGAATGTACTTTCCGCAAGACTCCGATCATGCCATCGACCCGGTGCTCAACCTGGTTCCGGTGCAGCGGCGCGCGAGCCTGATCGCCAGGACATCGGGCGATGCGCTGGAATGGAACGTGATCCTGCAGGGGGAAAACGAAACCGTGTTTTTCGACTACTGAGTCATGACCGGTCATCGAGAATCGTGATCCGGATGCTCGACGCGTTATTTCGCACCGATGCCATGCTCGGCACTTTTTCCGATCAGGCGTGTCTGCAAGGCATGCTCGATTTCGAGGCGGCGCTGGCGCGGGCACAGGCGCGTATCGGCGTGATTCCCGGAACAGCAGCGCGGGCGATCGCGGCCCGCTGCCGGGCGGAACTGTTCGACATGAAGAAGCTCGCGCGTGCCACCGCCTTGGCGGGCAATCCGGCCATTCCCATGGTCAAGGCGCTGACCGCGCTGGTCGCGGCAACAAACAAGAAAGCGTCGGGCTATGTGCACTGGGGTGCAACCAGTCAGGACGCCATGGACACCGGGCTGGTGTTGCAACTGCGCAGCGCCCTGGAATTGTTCGATGCGGATTTGGAGCGGCTCGCGCGTGCGCTCACTCGGCTTGCGAAAAAACACAAGCGCACACCGATGGCTGGGCGCACCTGGATGCAGCAGGCGTTGCCCATCACGTTCGGGCTGAAGGCAGCGGGCGCCCTGGATGCGGTGGAACGGCACCGGCTGCGGCTGTGTGAAATGCGCGCGCGCGTGCTGGTCGTTCAGCTGGGCGGCGCGGCTGGAACGCTGGCTTCTCTCGGCGATCGCGGCATGGACGTTGCACAGGCGCTCGCGCGCGAGCTCAAGCTGAGTCTGCCCGATCTGCCCTGGCATGCGCATCGCGACCGCGTTGCCGAAGTGGCCACCACGCTGGGGCTGCTCACCGGCACCCTCGGAAAAATCGCCGGTGACCTTGCGCTGTTGATGCAGACCGAAATCGGCGAAGTGAGCGAACCTGCTGCGCCCGGGCGTGGAGGCTCATCCACGCTGCCTCACAAGCGTAACCCGGTCGGCTGCGCCGCAGTGCTGGCCGCAGCGAACAAAGTGCCGTCCCTGGTGTCGGTGATGCTTGCGGCGATGGGGCAGGAGCATGAGCGCGGACTCGGCAACTGGCATGCGGAATGGGAAACGCTGCCTGAAATCTGCCTGCTCTCGGCCGGCGCCCTGGCGCAACTCACCCACGTCGTGGAAGGACTGGAAATCGATGCTGCGCGCATGCGCCGCAATCTTGATGCCACGCAGGGATTGATTGTGGCCGAAGCGGTTTCCGCGGCCCTTGCACCGAAGCTGGGCCGGGCGACCGCGCATGGGTTGATCGAGGCGGCTTGCTTGCGTGCAACCGCGCAACGGCGGCCTTTGCGCGATGTGCTGGCGCGCGACGAGGTGGTGAGCAGGCATCTTGATGCCGCTGAGCTGGATCGTCTGCTTGATCCGGTGAATTGCCTCGGGCTTGCGGAGCAACTGGCCGGACGGGTGCTGACTGCGCGAATGCGCAGGAAGAAATAGCGGCCGATGCATTCCGCTGACCTGGATAAGATTTCCGCGCAGACTCTGGAGCATTACAACCAGCGCGCGGAGCCGTTTCGGGAAGGCACACGCGATCACGATGTGCGTCAGAACATCGCGGCTTTGTTAAGTCGCGTCGAAGCGAAACCGCCGTTCACCATACTCGATTTTGGCTGCGGCCCGGGGCGGGACCTCAGGGCTTTCACCGCGCTTGGCCACATTGCCATTGGCTTGGAGGGCGCGGCGCGTTTCGCGGCGATGGCGCGGGCGGACAGCGGCTGTGAAGTCTGGGAGCAGGATTTTCTGAATCTCGAATTGCCGGATGCGCGCTTCGATGGCGTGTTCGCCAACGCCTCGCTGTTTCATGTGCCCACGCGCAAATTGCCGCGCGTGCTGAATCAATTGCACGCCACGCTGAAACCGGGCGGCGTGCTGTTCAGCTCCAACCCGCGCGGCAACAATGAAGAAGGCTGGAATCAGGGCCGCTATGGCGTCTATCACGACTTGGAAACCTGGCGCGCGCATCTGGCCGCAGCGGAATTCGTCGAAATCGATCATTACTACCGCCCGGCGGGCCTGCCACGCGAAGATCAGCCGTGGCTAGCGAGCGTATGGCGCAAGCCTGAGGGGTGAACGCGATAGAATGGCCACCGCAATCGGCGCTTTGCCGATGCAGAAAATACCCTCTGGAGAAACTAGTGAAAATTTCAATGTACCAGGCCTCGGTGCCCACATTCGCGCGTGTACTCAATAATCTGGCGGCCATACTTGAAAAAGCCGCCGTGCATGCCGAAGCGAAGAAGATCGACCCGACCGCGTTGATCAACTTCCGCCTGTTTCCCGACATGTTGCCGTTCTCGAAACAGATCCAGATTGCATCCGACAGCGCCAAGGGCGGCGTGGCTCGACTGGCCGGAACCGAACCGCCCAAGTACGACGACAACGAGGCGAGCATCCCGGATCTCGTCACGCGCTTGCGCAAGACCGCGGCTTACCTCGAAACCTTCAAGCCGGAGCAGATTGACGGTTCCGAAGACAAGACGGTTTCCTGGAAGACGCAAACCTCGACGCGCACCATGCAAGGCCTGCCGTATCTGCTCAACCACGTGACGCCGAACGTGTATTTCCATGTCACCACGGCTTACTCCATTCTGCGTCACTGCGGCGTGGAAATCGGCAAGCAGGATTTTCTCGGCAAGTCCTGAGCGGCACGCGCTCTTTCTTCTGTCCCGCAGGCACGGGGAGCCAATCAAGCTCCCTGATTTTTTCGCGAAGGGTTCGCGCCCATGATCACCGTCCACCACCTTAACAACTCGCGTTCCCAGCGCATACTTTGGCTGCTCGAAGAACTTGGCGTCGAATACGACATCAAGCGCTATGAACGCGATCCCAAGACCATGCTCGCGCCACCGGAGTTGCGCCAGATTCATCCGCTGGGAAAATCGCCGGTCATCACCGATGGCGATCTCGTGCTGGCCGAGTCCGGCTTCATCATCGAGTATCTGACGGGGCGTTATGGCAATGGCCGCCTGGTTCCCGCCGCCGATTCTCCGGAGAAACTGCGCTACACCTACTGGCTGCATTACGCGGAAGGCTCGATGATGCCGCCGCTGCTGATGTTGCTGATATTCAATCGGCTGGAGCAAGCGTCCATGCCGTTTTTCGCCAAGCCGATCGCGCGGGCCATCTCGCGGAACGTCAAATCCTCGTTCATCGAACCGAACCTCAAACGCCACCTCGATTACCTGGAAGCTGAACTCGGCAAGTCGGCCTGGTTTGCAGGATCGGAATTTTCCGCTGCCGACATTCAAATGAGTTTTCCGCTGGAAGCGGCCAGCGTGCGCGGCGGGCTGGATCAAAGCCGGCCGAAGCTGATGGCCTTTTTGGAGCGCATCCATGCGCGGCCTGCGTACCGGAAGGCGATTGAGCGCGGCGGCAAGTATGAATTGCTGAAGTAGGCGACGACCATGTCGTGGACGCACCGGCTGGCCACTCGCGAAGATCTGCCGTCTATTGTCGATATCTACAACGCGACGGTCTCCTCCCGTCTGGTCACCGCCGACCTCGAACCGGTTTCAGTGGCGAGCCGCGTCGAGTGGTTCGAGCAGCATCGCCCGCATTCTCGCCCGATCTGGGTGGCCGAGCGTGACGGACGCATCGCAGGGTGGCTCAGTTTTTCCAACTTCTATCCGCGCCCGGCTTATGACAAGACCGCCGAACTGAGTTTGTACGTCGGCGATGTGTTTCGTCATCTCGGCCTGGGTTCTTATTTCATCGGGCAGGCCATCGCCCACGCGCCCGCTCTCGGTGTTGACCGTCTGATCGGTTTCGTTTTTGGCCACAACCAGCCCAGCCTTAAGCTGCTTGCCAAACTCGGTTTCGAGCGCTGGGGTGAATTGCCCGGGGTTACGCTGCTCGACGGTGTCGAGCGCGATGTGGTTTTGCTGGGGCGAAAAGTGACTCGGGCGTGAACCACCCCCGCCTGTGGGCGAGGGTGGTTCACAAAATTACACGTCCCAGGGATTGGGCCGATCCACCGCGATGCCGTACTTCTCGATCGCGCGCCCCACGATTTTGCGATCGATCGAGCCTTCGTCGGCCAGCGCCTTGAGCGCGGCCACGACAATGTGATGGCGATCCACCTCGAAGAAATCGCGCAGCGCGGCGCGGCTGTCGCTGCGGCCGAAGCCGTCGGTGCCGAGCACGACATACTTGCGTGGCACCCAGGCGCGGATCATGTCGGGTAGCGCGCGCATGTAGTCGGTTGCGGCGATGACCGGGCCGCAGGTTTTGGCCAGGCTGGTTTCCACCCAGGATTGCCTGGGTTGCGCGTCAGGGTGCAGGCGGTTCCAGCGTTCAACCCCCAAGCCATCGCGGCGCAGTTCGGTGAAACTGGTGACGCTCCAAATATCGGCGGCGACTTTCCAGTCGGCTTCCAGCAATCCGGCGGCTGCCAGAACTTCGCGCAGAATCGTTCCCGATCCGAGCAATTGGACTTGTGGCGTCTCTTTTTTACCTCGTCCCTCACCCCTTGTCCCGCGTCCCTCGCTCAACCGATACAAGCCTTTGAGAATGCCTTCTTCCGAGGCAGCAGGCATCGCCGGATGCAGGTAGTTTTCGTTCATCAACGTGACGTAATAGAACACGTCTTCCTGATTTTCCAGCATGCGGCGCATGCCGTCGCGAATGATGGTGACAACTTCGTAACCGAAGGCCGGATCGTAGGCGACGCAATTGGGTACCGTGGAAAACAGGATATGGCTGGAGCCGTCCTCGTGCTGCAAACCTTCGCCGGAGAGCGTGGTGCGCCCGGCGGTGGCGCCCAACAGGAAACCGCGCGCCCGCGAGTCCGCCGCTGTCCAGACCAGATCACCGATGCGCTGGAAACCGAAGCAGGAATAAAAAATGTAGAACGGCAACATCGGCACGCCGTGTGCGCTGTAGGACGTGGCGGCGGCGATCCAGGATGAAATCGCCCCGGCCTCGGTGATGCCCTCTTCAAGAATCTGCCCGTCCCTGGCTTCCTTGTAGTAGAGCAATTCGTCCTTGTCTTCCGGTTCGTAGAGCTGACCGTGCGG
Source organism: Betaproteobacteria bacterium (assembly GCA_031403365.1). Taxonomy (GTDB): domain Bacteria; phylum Pseudomonadota; class Gammaproteobacteria; order Burkholderiales; family JACQAP01; genus JACQAP01. Next base: position 12,205 of record JANNTE010000361.1, read on the forward strand.
CGAATAGATGGCGACCTGACGGAACAGGGACTGCATACCGAAGGTTCGCGCTTCGTCGGCCACGATCGGTACCATGTGTCTGCCGGTTTCCTTGTCGCGCAACAACTGCGAGAGCAGGTTCACGAACACCATGGTGGTGGATTGCTCCCGGTCGCCGGAGCCTTCGAGCAGACGCGCGAACGACTGTAGTACCGGCACCGGCAGCGGTGCGGACTTCCGCATGCGCGCAGGTATGTAGCCCCCGAGCGCCTGGCGGCGCGCGTGCAGGTACTTCATTTCCGGGCTATCGTCCGCCGGTTTGTAGAAGCGCAGGCTTTGCACATCCTCGTTGCTCAGTGGCAACGCGAAGCGGTCGCGGAACGCGAGCAGCGTGTCGTCCTCGAGTTTCTTCGCCTGGTGTGCCGCCATCTTGCCCTGCGCGGCGCTGCCCATGCCATAACCTTTTTTGGTCTGGGCCAGGACTACGGTGGGCCGGCCGCGATGGTTAACCGCAGCGTGGTAGGCGGCGTAGATTTTCATCGGGTCGTGACCGCCGCGCTTGAGCCGGTCGATATCCGCGTCCGACATGTTTGCCACCAGTTGCAGCAGTTCCGGATACTTGCTGAAAAACGCTTCACGATTGAAGCGTCCGTCGGTCGCGGCGTATTTCTGGAATTCGCCATCGACGGTTTCATGCAGCCGCTTGAGGATCACGTTATCGCGGTCGCGCGCGAACAGCGGATCCCAGTCCGAACCCCACATGACCTTCACGACATTCCAGCCGGCACCGGCGAACAAGCCTTCGAGTTCCTGCACGATGGAGCCGTTGCCGCGCACCGGACCATCGAGACGTTGCAGGTTGCAGTTCACCACGAAAATCAGATTGTCCAGACCTTCGCGCGCGGCCATGGAAAGGCCGGCGATGGATTCCGGCTCGTCCATTTCCCCATCGCCGACGAAGCACCATACCTTGCGCGCCCTGGTCTGCAGGATGGCGCGGTCGTCGAGGTAGCGCATGAAGCGCGCCTGGTAGATCGCGGTGATGGCGCCCAGGCCCATGGAGCCGGTGGGGAATTGCCAGAAATCAGGCATCAGCCACGGATGGCAATAAGAAGACAGCCCCTTGCCGCCGGTTTCGCGGCGGTAGTTGTCGAGATTGTCTTCGCTCAGCCGGCCTTCCATGAAGGCGCGCGCATAAACGCCGGGCGCCGAGTGCGGCTGGAAGTAAATGGCGTCGCCATCCTGGCCGGCGCGGAAAAAATGGTTGTAGCCGACTTCGAACAGATCGGCGGACGACGCATAGGTCGCAATGTGGCCGCCGAGCTCCGAATTGGCGCGGTTGGCGCGCACCACCATGGCCAGCGCATTCCAGCGCACCAGCGCGGAAATGCGCGCCTCGATATCCGGATTGCCGGGAAACTGCGGCTGGTCGGCGAGCGACACTGTGTTCGCATACGGCGTGTTCAGCACCGGCGGCATCGGCACACGAACCATGCGCGCGTGATCGAGCAATTTTCTCAGAAGGAAGGTTGCCCGCTCCGAGCCTTCGTTCTCCACGATGGCGTCGAAGGCGTCGAGCCATTCCCTGGTTTCAACCGGGTCGAGATCCTGGGCCAGCACGCGCCACAGGCCGGAAACGCTGATATCGGAAATATCGGTCATGAAAATTGCTCTCCCTTGTGCCGGCGTCCTGCCATGGGCGGCGCGCCGTATTTTTGATGGTCAGGGCACGAATGCTAGCTTGAAACCCGAAGCATGGGGTTTCGTTTTCCGTGCTCCGGATCGTAAAATACGGCATAAATACATGGAGAATCCCTATGGCACAGCAGAAAATGCCGGAACTGGTACTGGACACGATAGACTGGAAGATCCTCGGCCTGATGCAGAAGGACGCGCGCCTGACCAATGTCGATCTGGCGCGGTCGGTCGGCCTTTCGCCCTCGCCGTGTTTGAACCGGGTGCGCGCCCTGGAGGAGGCCGGCTACATCAGCCGTTACGTGACCCTGCTCGACGCGCTGCGGCTGGGCCTCAAGGTCAGCGTGTTCATTCATGTGACCCTGGAGCGCCAGATCGAATCCGCGCTCGGTACCTTCGAAAAAGCAATCCGCGAGCGTCCGGAAGTCATGGAGTGCTATCTCATGACCGGCGACGCGGATTATCTGCTCCGCGTAGTGGTGCCGGACATCCAGATGCTGGAAGTATTCATTCTGAACTTCCTCACGAAAGTGCCGGGTGTGGGTAACATCCGCTCGAGCTTCGCACTCAAACAGGTGAAGTACCAGACGGCATTGCCGCTGCCTGCAGTGGCCGGTACGCGGCGCGAGGGGCGGGGAGCGAAGAGTAAGAAGCAGAGATCCGGAGAGGACGCGCAATGAATCCGCAGTCCTGGGAAAAGCAGCTAGAAGACAAGCGTGCCGGCATCAGGTCGTTCGGGGTTGCTCCCATCGAGGAAATGAAGCGCCGCTCCGGACTGGAGTTTCTGCGAGACATCGCGGCCGGGGTATTGCCCCAGCCACCGATCGGCAAGACCCTCAATTTCTACATGATGGATTTCGAGGAGGGAAGCGCGGTATTTCTGGGCGCTCCGACGTTCGATGCCAGCAATCCCATCGGAACGATTCATGGGGGCTGGGCGGCAACGCTGCTGGATTACTGCATGGCCTGCGCGATACACACCACATTACGACGGGGTTTTGGCTATGCCACGGTGGAACTGAAAGTGAACCTGGTACGACCCGTCACCGAACAAACCGGCCCGGTGCGTGCCGAGGGCAAAGTGATCCATGTTGGCCGACGCATCGGTACATCGGAAGGTCGTTTGGTCGGTGAGGATGGAAAACTCTATGCGCACGGCACAACCACGTGCATGATTTCCGAACTCTGAATACGCGTTAGCCACAAGCTGCCAGCATGAACAATTCCGTGAACGGCCGGCCCGAAAGGCTGCCTGTTCCCTATCGATCTCCCACATCTTCGTCCGTCCCTCCCGGACAATGATTCGCCCTTGCATCGATGCGGACTTCGAAGCGATTGCCGCGATCATCAATGATGGCGCCCGCGCCTATCGTGGCGCGATTCCGGATGACTGCCTGAAACAGCCGTACATGCCGGAACCGGAACTCCGCCATGAACTTGCAAGCGGCGTGAAGTTCCACGGTTACGAAGAACGCGGTAAGCTGATCGGGGTGATGGGCATTCAGAATGTCGCGGATGTCACGCTGATCCGCCATGCCTACGTGCGAACCGCATGCCAGCGTCGCGGAATCGGTGCGGCGCTGCTCGCTCATTTGCGCGCCCTTGCCGGCCGGCCGATTCTTATCGGCACCTGGAAAGCGGCAACCTGGGCGATCCGTTTCTACGAGCAACACGGCTTCCAATTGGTTCCCGAAGACCAGAAAACCCGACTGCTCAAAAAGTACTGGTCGATTTCGCAACGGCAAATCGAGACTTCGGTCGTGCTGGCTGAAGTTGACGACGACAAACTGGGGCAGCGACTCGACGAAGCGGGCTCGGATCATTCTGACAAATTGTGGACCGTACCCAAAGCCCCTGAAGGGTAAAGGCCGCCATATCCGCCCGTCCGGCGCAAGCGAAGTGAGCTACGCCTGTCTCTGCCAGAATAGCGCCGGGATTTGCTATTGATCTATTCGTAGTTCATGACACTTTACTTTCCCTCACCCTCGATCCCTCTCCCGGTGGGAGAGGGAAGAAAAGCACTTCTCCCCCGGGAAAAGCATTTAGCTTCCCTCTCCCTCCGGGAGAGGGACTGAGGGTGAGGGAGTGCAGCCCGGAGCAAGCGTAAGGCAAAAACCGCTCTTATTGTCTGTCGTGATTTCTGGAATGATCAATAGAACAATCAGCCCCGGTTCCTGCAAGCATGAAGCGTCTATCAAACTCGTTTCGTAATTCCCTGCTCGGCATCGCGCTCGGGATTTCGTCCCTGTCGCTGGCGCAGACGACACCTGCCGATGCGGTCCCGGCCGAAGTGAAGAAGCCGGGAACCGAAATAGTTTGGGAGTGGAGCGCCTATTACACCAGCGTCGGCCTGCACATACCCCTGACCGATGAGGATGTTCCAGATGGCGGCGAAATGAGTGAGGCCGAAGTTTATGTTCGACTGATGCAAAATTTTTTCCGGCCCCGGATCTTGCTGCTTGAGGCCAGTGTTTACCCGATGCCGGTTCTCGGCACCTGGATTCGCCGCCACCATCCGGGCTTCTACCAGGATGCCTGGATCGCCGGCGACCGCGTCAATCTGGTGCAGGCCCTGACCGCGGGTTTTCAGGAGCCCTGGGCGGTATCGGCATTTATCGGCAATCAAATGCGATTTTCGCGTCCCGGTGAAGAAACTATCGACACCAATCGCGGCTACATGGGTTACCTGATTTCAGCCGGAAAAAAGCATATTCGAGACGATGTCCTGATCGATGACGACTGGCTGGAACTGGAATGGAAAATGAAGGGAGAGCGAAAATTTTCCGGCGAGCACCTGTCCTGGAGTTTTCGCGTCGGAACGAAGCTGCACCGCAATCCCGATATCGTGGACATGGTCTACCTTGGAATCGGTCGGTCCAACCTGGATTTCGGCGGGCGATTCCTGTCCTGGCTCAAGAATACCCGGGTAAACCTTCTGACGGAATTCACCAGCGACTCGCTGACTTTCGCTCGGCAGGAGTTGCTGTTCGGAAAGAAAGTTCCCCTGACGTCCTGCAAGTGCGCGCTGGAGGCGGGCATTGGCTTGATCTACGAGCGCGACGCGAAGTATCAAGGCGCCTTGGCCAATTCCGATCGCAATGAATTAAGCCTGGTGTTTCGGCCCAATCTGGAGTTTTGATATTG
>JANNTE010000362.1:0-2686 GCA_031403365.1 Betaproteobacteria bacterium
CATCGGTTTTCAATTCCGGCTGCTCCAGCACTTTGTCGCAGAATACCGCCCACTCCCGTTCATTCTGAAGTCCGAGCATGACCACGTTGCCGTCGCCGACCGGAAATGGCCCATAAGGATAGATCGTGGCATGTGACGCGCCGGCACGCGGCGGCGGCGGCGCGCCATCATAGGCGTAGTAGAGCGGAAAACTCATCCACTCCGCCATACTTTCGAGCATCGATATATCGATGCGGCACCCCTTGCCGGTCTTACCTCGCTGGATCAATGCCGCAAGGATGTTGGTGTAGGCATACATGCCGGAGGCGATATCGACAATCGAGCAGCCGGCTTTTGAAGGCGATTCCGGCGTGCCGGTGACCGAGAGCAACCCGGACTCACTCTGGATCAACAGATCGTAAGCTTTCTTGTCGCGGTAAGGGCCGTCGGCCCCATAACCGGAAATGTCGCACACGATCAGGCGCGGATACTGCTCGCGCAACCCCTCGAAGGAAAATCCCATGCGCGCGGCGGCCCCGGGAGCCAGATTTTGTACCAGCACATCCGCGTTTTCCAGCAGTTTGCGCACGATGCCGCGGGCTTCCTCCTGCTTGAGGTCGAGCGTCAGACTTTCCTTTGAGCGATTGGTCCACACGAAGTGCGATGACTGGCCCTGAACGCGATTATCGTAGGCGCGCGCCGGATCACCCACGCCGGGACGTTCTATCTTTATGACCCGCGCCCCGAGTTCGGCCAATTGACGGGTGCAGAACGGTCCGGCAATCACGTGTTCGAGACCGATAACCGTGATTCCTTCAAGCGGACGCATGATTTCAAGCTCCTTCAATGCAATGTCTGGAATTCACCGGCAGCACAGCGGTGAAAAGGAAAAGGATTATGCCTTACGCACAGGACCGGGGCGGCGTCCAGACGACGGCTGCGCGATTTCCTTCCGAGTATTCACTGACCGCGATACTGGCCAAGCTCATCTTCAGGGAGGCGCGATTACCGGTCTGCGCACCGGATTATCACCCCAATAAAACGGCGTCCGGGCGTGACCAATTTCTTCCAGGTATTTCGGCATCGCCATTTCGTAGGCGTAGTCGTTAAGTTTCTTATGCAGACTCTTGACGCGATCAGGATAGGCGTCGGCCTGATTCTGCGATTCTTCCGGGTCGTTGGAGATATCGAATAACTCGATTTTTTCCGGCAGCGTTGCACGCACGATCAGCTTCCATTCGCCCACGCGGATGGCACCGCGAAACGGTTCGACGCCAAGCAGAATTTCTTCGCGCGGACTCAAGCCAGCCGCGGCCAGCGTGGCCCATGCGTCGAAACCGTCCGGCTTCTTCGGCTGATCGAGCTGTGCGCCGGCAATGCCCAGCAACGTGGTGTACATGTCGGTCACGTGCAACAGCCGGGTGACGACGGTTTTCTTCTGGATCCTTTCCGGCCACGCAGCGAGTGCAATGACGCGCACGCCGCCCTCATAAAGACTGCCTTTTCCACCACGGCTGCTGCCGTTGTCCGCAGCGCTTGCCTCGACATCCTGATCGCCAGTAGAAAACTTGGTGGGCACGCCACCGCCATTGTCGCTGTGAAACACTATCAGTGTGTTTGCCAGCATCTGCTTTTTCTCCAGCGCCTCGACAATCTGTCCGACAGCCTGGTCGAGCGCGCTGACACCGGCGGCGTAGCCGCCTCCGGTTTTCGCGCCGGCGTCCGCACCTGGCGATGTGAAAGCCACGACCAGGAACAGCGGCATCGAGGGAGAATGCTTATTGATCTGGTTCACCGCATCCCTGGTGAGCAATGAGGTGACTGCGCCCTCTTCTCTTGGTGAATGTTCATTGCGCCGCCAGTCGCCGGCAGCGTTTTTCGTCACTTGAAACTGCACCTCGCCCGACAATGTGCCATAGAAATAATCGAAACCGCGTTTGCCAGGCAGAAATTCCTTTCTGGCATGACCAAGCTGCCACTTTCCGAGGAACGCCGTTTTGTAGCCCGCCTCTTTCAAGGCTTGGGCGAGGGTGCGCTCGTCCGTGGGCAGGCCAAACTGGCTTGATGGAAGAATGGACAGGGTCTGCAGGCCGTAGCGCATCGGGTAACGCCCGGTCAGGAGAGCTGCGCGCGTCTGCGACGAAAATGGTTGCACGTAAAAATTCTTCAGAGTGACGCCGCGCGCAGCCAGCATATCGAGATGCGGTGTGGGTATCGTGCCGCCTTGAAAGCCGATATCTTTGTAGCCAAGGTCGTCGGCCATGAGATAGACAATATGCGGTTTTCCTGCGGCGTGGACCAGCGCAGAGCTGGAAAACACCAGAAAAAGCGCGATGAACACATGCCGGCATACCGCCGCCAATTTCATTTTGTGTTCCCCGGCGAAGCAGGTACCATTTCGCAGCTTTCCCATTGTTGCGATGTTTGATGAACGAACGTGAGACCCTGTACCTCGCACTTGCGGCCTGCTCGTCGCGACTGCGCCTCAACGCCATGCTGCGCGAACTGGCATGGATGGCGTGCGCATTGGCGGTCGCGTTTGCACTTTATCAGATACTCGATGCCGCGATTGATGTCGTAGCAGTAAAGCGTGCGTTGAGTATCCTGCTGGTAATTTTGCTGGCCGGCTGCGTGAGTATCTTTGCCTTGCGCGCCTTGCGCCCGCTGGCTCTGGAACAGGTCGCGGCCCTGATTGACCGCCATTGCG
>JANNTE010000363.1:0-6870 GCA_031403365.1 Betaproteobacteria bacterium
GTAACCAGCACTTCGCGGAGCTGCTCCTTGCGGTTGTGCCGGTTTCCGCTGTGGCCTAGTTCCGCCCGTGTCCGATCCGCGAGTATCGCGGCCTATTGCAGTCTGGCGAGCCGTTCTCCCAGGTTCTTGCTGTCCTTCAACCCGTCGAAGTGCGCGCCCATGGCCTCGCCCTGGCGCGCAAGGCGCTCGTCCGGATGCGGATGGGTCTTGAACAACAGCGCAACCTGTCCGCTATTCACGGCGGCATCGCTGATCTGCTGCAGCACAGAGGGCAAGCCGTAGGCGTCGTAACCTGCCCGGGCGGCCAGCACCACGCCAACCCGGTCCGCTTCGAATTCCGCCTCCTTGTCCAGACCCCGCGCCATGATCTCGGCGCCGGTGCCGACCAGGGTCTGTGCGATTTTCTTGTCGCCGACCTGCCGCTTGATCAGATCGCTCCCCGCGCTGATGGCCTGGCTTTTCTGCATCACCTTGAGGTGGTGTTTCTTGACGACATGGCCGATTTCGTGACCCAGAACTCCGGCCAGTTCGGCTTCATCGCGAAATAATTTATACAAGCCGCGCGTTATGAAGATGTAGCCGCCGGGCGCGGCGAATGCATTGAGATCGTTAGACTCGATCACGCCGAAGGTCCAATTCAAATCCGGCCGTTCGCTGGAACTGGCCACCCAGCGGCCGACACGATTGACGTAGGCCTGCAGTGCCGGATCGTTCACCAGCGGCGCCGCACCCAGCAGGTTGCCGGCGATGTGCCGCCCGATCAGAACCTCGTCGGCTTCCGGAACATTGCCAAAGGGCGGAATCGAGGGAAGCTGCGGCGCAGAAGTATCGGACGCGGCGGATGGTTGAGGTGCCGGTTTCGCCTGCTCGGCGGGTTTCTTGATCAGATCGCGCAGATTCTTCAGCTTTTCGAAATCAACGGCGTGGGACGAAGTGGCGGTCGCGGCAAGGATGGCGAGCAGAATGTATTTTTTCATGTGCGTCCTCACTTCACAGTCACTGAGAGATGATTGATGGCATGGGTCTTCAGGCCGGCTTGCTGCGCGAAGGCTTGCGCGTCGTTCTTCGGGACACGGAAGGACTCGGCTTTCTTCAGTTCGTTCTCGTCATAGCGTGCCGCCTTGAGATCTTCTTCGCCAAGTCCGCGCACTCCGGTGTTGGACACGATTTGCCCGGTGCCGGCACGCCCGGTGGACAGCGCGGCAATATCCTTGGCGGCATTGCCTTTGGCGGCTTCGCCGCGACGCACCGAGAGCATGCGCACCCATCCCGGCGCACCGGCGCCCTTGATCTGAAACCAGCCACCGCTTTTCTTCAAGATCACCACCGCATCGCCCTTGGTCACGGTACCCACCTGTTTGGCATCGGCAAACGGCTCGGCAACCAGTTTATCGGTCTTGAGTACAACGCCTTTTTCTTCCTGTGCGAGTGTGCTGGCCGCGGTTGCCGCCAACAGCAGACTCACCAGTAATGTAAAAACTTTTCGCATGGCTGCTCCTTGAAGAAAATCAATTCAGTCATCGCCCCGGCTGGCCGCTCCGACTGCGGTGGCAAACAGGGCGCGCCACTCTGCGCGCGCGGTCTGGGTTCCGGCCGCACCTACGGACCCGGAACGAACCGCCTTGCCCACCAGCGTCTCGTTGCCGCCACTCAGGCGCTCGATCAGCGCCGGCATCGCGTCCTGCAAACTGCGCGCATCCTCGTCGACCCGTTGCTTGCGCTGCGGGTCTTCCAGCGGGTAAGCCCAGGAGGCCGTCACCGTGGCCTCGAACAATCCCCACAGACCGCGCTGTCCGCCCTTGACCATGTCCACGTGCATCGGCTCACGCGCGCGCTTGAGCATTTCCCGGCGCAAGCGCTTCAGGAATCGCCCTCCCACCGGGTCGGCACCGCCGTCGAACTGAAATACCGCCAGCGTCGCGCCAGTAACATGGCCGGCACGCAGCGTGGTTGCCACTGCGCTCTTCTCCAACGCGCGGGCAGTGGCAAGCGAATACATCTTCGCCATGGAAAAATAGATAAAGCCGATCAGCACCGGCCCGGCCAGATTCAGATTGTAGGACGTAAGGTTGATGACGGCGTAGGAAAAGCCCAGAAAACCAAACTGCGCCAGGCCGAACATCTGATTAAAGCGATCGGAATCAGGATCCCGGTACAGCGCGATTGCGGTCGCCCAAACGATCAACAATGCAACGATCAGATTCGGGACGCTGGATGCCGGAGCGCGGATGTAGTCATCATGCTTCAAGTTATCGATGGCGGTGGCGAGGATTTCCACTCCGGGAAATTCGCGCGCCATCGAAGTCGCCTTGATATCGAACAGGCTCGGCGCAGTCGATCCGATAATGACGATCTTGCCGGTGAACTCGTCCTGCGCCCGCTTGCGATCCTTGCTCTGCATGTCCTGAAACAGGTCGCTGAACGTCACATAGCGGTAGGTGAACGGGCGCCCGCGCCAGTTGAGCAGCATGTTGGCGCCGGGCTGTGCAGTAAACCCGAGATCCGCTGCCAGACGCCGCGGCAATGACGGCAGGCGCCAGCCTTGTTCATCATGGTAGATGCGATAGCTGCGCGCGACGCCGTCGCTGTCGGGATAGATGTTGTGGGTGCCGATGCGGCCCGCCTCCATCACAGACTTGAAAAACGGCAGCACGGCGGCAAGCGTTCCCTGGGTTTCGGGTACACCCTCGATGCGCTTCGCGCCCGGAATCATCGACGGTGTCAGCTGGGAGAGCTGGTCACTGGCCGGCGCCAGACGCAGCCAGGGAAAGTAAGTATTGTCGGTTTGCGCAACGGCATCGGCGAAGTAGGCATCGCTGTCAGGGTTATAGACATCCGCATCCGAGAACAGCACATCGAACACAACCGCTTTGGGCTGCTGCGTTTCCAGATGCTGAAGAAATTCGCCCAGCACCTGCCGGGGCCACGGCCAGCGTCCGTAGTCCGCCGCCATTGCCGCCAGACTCGCCTCGTTGATATCCACAATCACGATCTGCTGGTCGGCGGCCGGTTGCACGATCCGGTAGCGCATCATGATGTCGTAAGCCTTGTGACGCATATCCACTACGGAGCGCAGGGTGAATGCATCTGCGATCGCAAGTACGCTGATCACCGCCGCCAGATAAAGAAAGAAGCTGCTTCTCAGCCGGTTGGCGATACGCTCGACAAGCCGGCGCATGCGACTGATGAGGAAACGGGTGGAGAAGGCGCTGGATTTCATTCGGGGCTCGATAGCCTGGCGTGGGAAACTGGTCTGGAGTTGGAAACGATTCTGGCGCCGACAACGATTATAGTTCCTTGGAATCGAACCGCGCCTGCGGATCAAACAGACATGCTCAGCCAGGCCCAGAGCAGCAGCGCCGCGCTTGCCAGATAGAATGCGAGTCCGACCGGTTTCGACAAAGCCATTTCGACATCAGTGCTGGACGGCAGGCAGGAATAAATCAGGCTCGCCGCGACATAGCTCCAGGCAAGCTCACGCCAGGCCAGGGGCGGAATCTGGGCCGCGCGGTAATACACCAGCCAGATGGCGGCAGGCAGCGCAAGCAGTGGAGCAGCGCCCACCCACAGTGCGTTGTACCAGCGAATATTGGTAAATCGGACGAAGCCGAGTGTTGCCGAGCCATCGCGATGAAATTTGGGGATCAGCGAAACTTTCACCGGTTTGGCCAGGGTGAGCGTGCCGATCAGCAAGTGCAGGAGTTCATGGCCGATAGTTCCAGGAAGCGATGCAAGGCTGAAAAAGCGCGGCATGCGGCGCAAATGATGCAGCAATGCGGCGGTCGCGATTACTGTCGCAAGGTAGCCGCAAAACCACCAGGTGATCGTCAATCCGGCAAATTTCAATGCGGCAACGTCCGGGGCAGGACTCTTGCAATACTCACCGGGCAGCCGGCAAAGACCGATAGACCAGCTCGATGCGCTTGCGAATCGATGCCAGCGCCGCCGCATCCCCGGACGCTTGCGCCTTGCTGGCCTGGACGTTCAGATAAGCCAGCAGTGGTCTGCGATAGCCTTGCGCCGAAGCGGTGTCGATGGCGCTGTCCAGTCCTTCCGGTGATAATTGCGCCAGGCCGAACAAGGCGCCAGCCGCCACCAGGCGCGAAACCGGTTCATGGATCTGTTGCATGAATTTGTTGCGCCCGGCCTCGTCGCCCGCTGCGACGACCGCCCGATACTGGACCGGCAATGCTGACATGTCCCGATCCCGCCAATTGCCGCCCAGAAACGCCCTGTAGATCAGATCGTCAGCGCTGGCATCGCTCTGCGCGGCATCGAACTGCGCGCAGGCAGAGAAGTCAAGCGCGGCGGTGGCGAGTGCGCAGCGCACCAGCTCCACGCGCGCTGCAAGCTGGGGACTGCCGGTGGCGGCCACCGCGGCCCTGGCCTCGGCCAGCTCCCAATCGGCGCGCCGGGTATCGCCCTCGAGATAGTGGCGCGTAAAGGCCTCCACGGCCGCGTGTGACTGCGTCTGCCATGTCGGCGGCATCGGGCCGCCAGCGCATGCCGAAAGCAATCCGGCGCAGGCCGCCAGCAATAACATCGCGACGAGTGCGACGTGCCTCACGGAAGCGCAACACCGGTCTTGCGCGCAAACGGCCATTTGCGATTGATCTCCTCAATCAGTGCGCTGACCTTGCGAATGCTCTCATCAACCTCGGCGCGCAACGCTCCCAGGTCGCCGGTGGCATCCTTGATGTTACCGGCGGCGCTGGTGATCGCCGTGGTGCCGGCCTGCGCCTCGGCCAGCACCACATCGGCCTGCTTCAGGCTTGCGCGGGCCTCGGTGAGCAGGGAATTCAACTGTGATATGGATTTCTTCGCTTCGTCCATGACCCCGTCCTCGCCAAACATGCTGTCGTCGGCCTTCAGCAGAATGCCGTCCGCGCGGGCGGCGACGCCGTTAAGAGAAGCGAGCAGCTTGTTCACGTTGTTTATGGCATCGACCACCTTTCCGGCGTCATCCGGATTGCCGGTCAGACTGCCCAGCACGCCGTGCTCGCCGGCCATGCGCCCGGTAACCGAATTCAGATTGGCAATCGTCTGGTTGAAACTCGAGTCCGGCCGGATGATGTCGTCGATGCTTTGCAGTATGGAATTCGCGCGGGCTATGACCCGTGGAATGTCCTGGGCCGCGTCCTTGCTCACCAGCGGACGAATCGACCCGGCCGGCAGCCCTGGGTCCTGCATCCTGGGGGAAACAGCGCGAATCTTTGCCCCGCCCAGAATCTGCTTTTCCAGGGAAAACTCGCTGCTCAGGCGCAACCAGCGCGCATCCTTCTGGATGATGCGCACTTCAATACGCACGCGGCCATCCTCATCGAGCGCCATGCCGGACACCTTGCCGATCGGAAATCCGGAAAACATGATCGGCATGCCGACCACCACTTCCTCCGCATCGGGTGCAATCAGCGTCAACGTCTGGGTGCGCTCGAACACTCCGCGCGCGTACAGCGCGTAGAGCAGCAGTCCGATGGCCAGGATCGGAATGAGCATGAGCAGCGCCCCGACCTTGGCGCCAAGGTGCGCTACCCGCGGTGGCTGTACAGGGGGGCGTTCCATGCGTAGTCCAGTATCCAGCACTGCTCGAATCGGCCTTCGAGTTTCAGCAGCAACTTGCTGAGAAAATAAGGATAGTTGGTGTCCGGAAGCAGCTGCGCCGGACGATCAATGATGATTATAGATGGCGCCAGCACCATCGCCCGCAACAGCTTGGCTACAAAGCGTTCTTCATAGCTAAGATCGGGGTCGCGGCGCTCCGCGCACCCGGTATGGTTTGTCTGGCTCAACAGGTTCCAGGCCCTGTCATCGGCCTCACCGATATAGGTGTTGGTTCGAAACTGCAGCACCACGGTGATGTTTTCGATAACCGAGAGATTCGCGCGCAACGGCAGGCTTTCGGAGACCAGCACGGCCTGCGGATTCGCGTCGATCAGCCGCCGGCGCTCGGCGTCGTCGGCCACCAGAATCACCCTTTTTGTTTTTGCCAACGTCGCGCTCTCAGTTGCCATGGGATCAGATATACAGCACGGTGATCGCCACGGTTTCGATCAGCATGAGCGCAAAAAACAGCCGCACCATTCCGCGCAGCACGGCGATTGGCGCGTAGAACAGCTTTTGAGGTATGGCCATGCCCGAGGCAATCGGAATTACGGTTACGGCGAGCCCGAACGCCAGCGTCTTGAGCCACAGCACTGCGATCGTTGCGACATCGAGCACCCGTCCCATCATCTGGGTGAAATCGCCGGCGGTCAGCGTCCACGGATTGAGCTCTATGACCACCAGATGCGATATCCAGAGCGCGACCACCACGTTGACGCCGGTCAGTGCCGCCACCGACACGGTGCCGCCAATCACGCGCGGCAGCAGCTCGAGGCGCATCGGGTCTACTCCGATGCGCTGAAGCGCGTCGAGCTCTTTCTGAATTCGCATCAAGGCCACTTCGGTGTTTATGGCCGCGCCGGTGCGAAGCGCAACGAACAAGGCGGTCATCAGCGGCAGGATCTCGAGAATCAGCACACGCACGATCAATTCCAGGGAGTACTCGTACAACCCGTATTCTCGTCCGGCCGATGCCACGATATCGATGATGAGAAAACTGAACAACGCCGAGAACGCGGCGAAACCGGGAAGGATCTGCCATGCGGTGAAATAGATCTGCTTTTCGATGACGAGTCGTGTCGCCTTGTTGTAACTGGACCGGGAAAAGGCGGCGGTCAGAACCGTGACAGTCAGCTGCAGCACGCGCGCCAGCGTATTGAGCCGCACCGAGAATCCCCGACCGCGCAAAGCCAGCCAGGATTGCAGCGCGTTCATCGCCGCGGTGCTCCGGCCAGTACCTGCGCGCGCAGTCCGGCGGCGGCGCCCTCG
>JANNTE010000364.1:0-1990 GCA_031403365.1 Betaproteobacteria bacterium
CCCCGGTGTAGCCCTGGATGACCCCTTTGCTGGTTGCCATCTTGGCCGACTTGTTGTCGGTCAGATTGCTCTTGCGAATCGCGCCCTTGGCGCCTCGGCGCTCTTCGGGGTTGTACTGGAGCCATTCCCGTAATTGGGCGGCATCCTGTTTGAGCCGTTTGAGGCGCGCGTTCTCTTTCTCCGCCATGTTTGGCTCAAGGGTCTGATCATCGGCCTCGCGGTGGCGATCGAGCATCTTCTTGACTTCGACCTCGATCTTGCCGGCCTGACGTTCGAACTCGGCCCGGGTGCCGCTCCTGGCCTTGGAGGCATTGCTGGGCAGCTTCACCCCATCGATGGCGAACATCTCCCGCCCGATCAACCCTTGGGCATCGCACAAAAACAGCACCTGGGTGAACAGATTGGCGACTTCGTCCCGCAGCTCTCGCACGAAGGTGGCGATGGTGGTGTAGTGCGGAATGCTGTCGCCGGACAAGGTCATGAACACCACATTCCCCTGGCAGGCCTGGGCGATATCACGGCTGCGAATCATGCCGCGGGAGTAGGCAAACAAGACCACCTTGAGCAACACCGAGGGCGCGTAGGCCGGGGCACCGGATTCGGCGTTCTTGAACCGCTCGTCCAGCACCCGCAGATCAAGTTCGTGATCGATCAGGTGAGACAGGGCGTGCTCGAATGTTCCAGGCAACAACTGCACGGAAAGATCGATGGGCAGCATCTTCATGCCGGTGTCGACTCGTTTGTAGCGGGGCATCGCGCATTTCTTTCCACATAATCTCGATGCACAGATATTGCAGGATGCAAATGACGGGAGCAAGATTGCGGAATGATTTTTCTACAGCCACGTTAGGCGTCACAAGCGCAGCACTCGCGCGTTCCACCCACCTGACGATCCGGTGACTCGGTGTGTACAGGTCGGAGATGGTCAGTGTAAAGTAGTAACTCCAATTTACCGGAACTGTCTTGTGCGCCACGAAGCAACTCACCGCAACCAGCCGCGTTCTCTAACGACCTTGGTCACTTGCATCCTGGCGCTGAGTGCCGCCTCATGCATTCATCCTTCGATCACCGACTATGCAGAGGCGAAAAGAATAGACACAGCGCAGAGCTACCAAGACTTCCGCGCGAAGCATCCCAACAACATGGTGTACGACATCGACTGGCGGCTCGCTAAACGGCTGAACACCATTCAAGAGTATCAGGAGTTTCTCCGCAAGTATCCGAATGCGGCCGAAACCAATTCAGCCAAGGCTGCGATTTTCAAGCTAGAACATGATCAAAAGTAGCAGGATGGAGCGCGCGCCAGTGCAGCAGATCTGGCCTAACAGACGGAAATGCCGTGCCTCCGTCCGATGCACTGCGCTACCGAAGTTCGCTCAGTTCTTGGGCCACGAAGGCGAAGGAAGCGCTACTACGACGAAAGCATTGCATGGCGTGCGTCCAGAAATACGTATAAGCTTTGGTTTTCGCGGTCTTGGCGCGGTTGGCCGCCCATAGATACATCGACACGCGCGCCTGATCGCGAGCGCTATCGTTGGCTGCCTGGCGCGCCTGTTCGTCGGTCGTGGCCGGATAGAGCTGCAGTTGGCCATCGCGCGCCTGCTTCTGAAACGCGGCGGCGGTCACGGACGGACTCGGCGAGGCTCCGTATTCGTCCTTGTTCGCGCCAGCCATCGTGACGACATCATTCTGCTTGCCAGTCGCGAACACCTCGCGCACAGGTGCCGTGAGCGAGTAACCATCGACGATCGGGCGCAGACGAATCGCTCCAGAAGGCAACGGCTCAACCACCTTTTGCCAACTCATCGCGCGAAGATCGGCCAGCGAACGCGCGCCCTTGGCGTCCGCGAATTTCGCACCCGCCGCTTCGGCTTCCGTCAGTCGCGGCTCGCTGCCGTTCGGTCCGGGATCCACACTCGATCCGCTCTCGGCAATCGCGCGGTGGAACAAGCCTTTCGCCAAGGGCGAAGCAGTCAGGAAATGGACGGAC
>JANNTE010000365.1:0-17006 GCA_031403365.1 Betaproteobacteria bacterium
CATGATCGACCAGAAGTTCGGCGTGAACATCAAGAAGATCTTTGCCACCAAATGCAGTTGGTGCCATCAATCCTACGGAATGAAGCAGGCCGACGGGCCGAAGCTCGCGGGCTCCGAAAAAACAGTGGAACAGATCATGAAACAAATCAGCATGGGCAAATCACCGATGCCTGGCTTTAAATCGCAACTGAAGCCGGAGGAAATTCAGGCGCTGGCCGAATTCATCAAGGCTTTACCTGCGAACTAGCGCAACACACGGTCAATGAAAAAAGGGCGGCTTGAGCCGCCCTTTTTTCGGGCACTACCCGTTCAATCGGCGCGCTGAAGTTCCAGGCGTGCGCCGAAGCCGGCATGCTTGCCGTTGCCGCGCAAGTGTCTGCCACTGTCATCGAGTTGAAGTTTCATGCTGAGCGGTGCTCCGCTCGCACCAGTTGCGCTGAAGACAAGAAACTTGCCGTCGAAAGATTGCTTTGCCAGCGCCACCGGTTGCGATCCGAAGTCGTCCAGATTCGTCAGCATGATTTCCCCGGAGCCATCCGCAGCAATGGCCATGGACGCGATGCCGCTGCTCATGCCGATGTACCACGGCCCTTTCCACGTACCGCGCAGCGCACCGGCATCGGCAAACGCCGCACCGGCGACAACCATGGACATGGCCACGACAAACCACCTTAACGCTCTCATTGAGTTTCTCCGAATTGCGAGGCGCAACGCAGCCGATTCTAACCGCTCGCGGAATTTCCGCCAACGCGGATATCGGCATTGTCGAAACATCCTAACTATAATGCCCTGTCGTCCACCCACCCTGCCAGCCCCATGAATTTTTGCAGCGCCTGCGGCGCGCATGTTGAACACCGCGTGCCGCCCGGCGACAGCCTTCCGCGCCATGTTTGCACCAACTGCGGAATCATCCATTACGAGAACCCCAAAATGGTCGTGGGATGCATTCCTGAATGGGAGAACCGGATTCTCTTGTGCCGTCGCGCCATCGAACCGCGCCATGGCTTCTGGACCGTTCCGGCAGGCTTCATGGAAAACGGGGAAACCACGGCCGAAGGCGCCGCGCGCGAAACCCTCGAGGAAGCCAACGCCAGGGTCGAAATGCTGGGCCTGTATGCCTTGTTCAACATCCCGCACATCAACCAGGTGTACATGCTGTTCCGTGCGCGGTTGCTCGATCTGGATTTCAGCGCCGGAGAGGAAACGCTGGAAACCGCCCTGTTCGACGAAGACCAGATTCCGTGGGATCAACTCGCTTTTATCACCGTGCGGCGCACGCTAAGGCACTATTTCGACGACCGCCGTGCCGGTGCTTTTCATTTCCACGTTGGAACCATCGAGCCGATGCCAAAGCCGGCGTCAACGCCATCGGCCAGGGACTGAGGTCACCGCCGGTCATCGGCCGGCTTGAATTCAAGCCGCACGCAGCGCATCGACGATGTTCAGCCGCGAGGCACGCAGCGCCGGCAGGAATCCGCCAACCAGGCCCATGAACGTGGCAAAGGCCAGCGATTGCGCAATGATGGTTGGATTAAGGGTGAAAGAAAACGCAAGCTCGGCGAAAGACTGCCAGTTCATGGTCGAGATGGTCAGGAACTGCATGAAGGAAGCGAGCGTCAGCCCGATGGCGCCGCCGATCAGGCCGAGCAGCAAGGCTTCGAGAAGAAACACCGCGAGCACGCTGCGTGCGCGAAAACCCAGGGCGCGCAGGGTGCCGATTTCCGCGGTGCGGTTTGCCACCGACGCATACATGGTGATCATCGCTCCGATCGTGGCGCCGACGGAAAATATGACCGACAGCGTCAGTCCCAGGTAACCGATGAAGTTCGAAAGCACTTCAGATTGTTCGGCAAAGAACACCGTTTCGCGCTTGGCTTCCACGGTAAGCCGGGGGTCGGATTCGAGGCGCTGCTTGAGGACCTCGAATCCGCTGCGATCGTTCAGTTTGAACACCATGGAAGAAAACACCGGACGGCGGAACGCCTGCATGAGCTGATCGGCATCTCCCCAGATTTCAGAATCGAAGCCGCTGCCGCTGGCGTCGAAAGTGCCGACCACCACCCAGTCGCGCATGCCGAAGCGCACATGCTCGCCGACCGCGGCCCCGCGAAAGCGCTCCGCGATGCTGCGTCCGGCGACTATTTCCGATGTACCCGGGCGATACATTCTTCCGCTGACGATCCGCACCTGGGGGCGCAAGTCGAGCCCCTGCATTCCCAATCCGCGGATGATGACATTGGACGGCTGTTCCGACTCGCGCTTTTGCAGCGAAATGAGGACGACCAATTCCTTCGACAACTGCGCGCGGCCATCCGCGCCAAAGGCGATTTCGGGCTGACTTTCCACCACCGCTGCCTGCACGCGATCGATTCCGCTCTGCACTTCTGTCCCCGACGAGCGGCGCGTGACCACGACATTGTCCGGCGACCCGGTGGCAACCAGGGTATTGCGCAAGCCTTCTTGCAGCATGAGCACGGTGGCAAACACGAACACCACCAGTGCCATGCCCGCCGCAGTAAGCGCGGTTGTAAGCTTGCGCGCGCTCAGATTCTTCACGGTATAGGTCAACGGTATCGCCATTGAGGTTCAACCAATATTGCGCAACCCATCCACGATGCGCAGCCGCGCCGCACGCAGGCCGGGAAACAGCGCCGCGACAGCGCCCACCAGCAGCGCCGCGGCCAGTTGCATGGCCACGGTCTCCTGCGAAACGCCGAATACGGGAAACAACGTGCCGGTCTGACCAGCGAACCATTGCGCGATCGGGAAAGTGGCAGCGATGCCCAGGCCCGCGCCGGCAAGAGCAATGGCAAGGGATTCGCCGAAGATCAGCCCAATCAGCCGCGCCGGGCCGAAGCCCAAGGCTTTCATGGTGGCATATTCGGCGAGGCGCTCGCGCGCCGTCATGGCCATGGTGTTTGCCATTACCGCCATGATGATGAAAATCACCAGAAAAGACACAATCTGGATTGCCGTTACGATGGCCTCGGTCATTGCCACGAATCCAAGCTGGAATGCTTTCTCGGTTTCGGTCAAGGTTTCGGCGAGAGAATTGCGGAACATCCGGTCCACGGAAGAACTGACCGCCGCCGCATTGCCTGCCTGATCGATGCCGATCACGTAGACGCCCACCGTATTGGATCGGCGCGGCAGCTTCTTTTTCAGGGTTTCGTTAAGGTATTCCCAGTGAAAGAAAAACTGGGACGTATCGGTGTTGGCATCGGCACCATCGTAAATCGCGCGCACGACGAATTCCCAGGTTCCGGGGAATATGGTTCCGCGCAGCGCAACCACATCGCCCACCTTGAATCCGTGTTGCCGGGCGAGCTTTCGTCCGACCACACAGCCTTTGCGGTCGCGCAGAAACGCCGACCATTGCTCCGGTTCCAGGCGGTACTCCGGGTAAAGCGGAAAATAGCTGTCGGCATCCACGGCGAATTGCGGAAAGAAATTCCTTTCCGTGACATAAACGCCACCGAACCAGTTGGCATGACTGACCGAATCGACCCCGTCTACCTGCCGGATGCGTTCCCGGTAGGTAATCGGCAGGGGAAACACCAGCGAGATCGCATTGCGCGTAACAAGCCGCGTCGCCGAAGCGTTCTCGGCCCCGGCGAACCAGGCCTCTACCACGGTGCGCAGCAAACCGAAGGCGACGATGGCCACAACGATGCCAAGCAAGGTGAGTCCGGTGCGCAGTCTGTGGCGCATGGCGTTTCTCACCACCAGCTTCGCAAAATACATCGCCCTACACTTTCACGGCGGTGGATTCGCCATCGGCCAGTTCGCCCTTGTCGAGATGCTTGATGATCCTGGCACGCTCCGAGGCGCGCTGATCGTGGGTCACCATCACGATGGTCTTGCCCAATTCACGGTTAAGCCTTTCGAGCAAAGCAAGGATCTCGGCTGCCGACACACGATCGAGGTCGCCGGTCGGTTCGTCAGCCACGATCAGCAGCGGGTCGGTGATGATGGCGCGCGCCATGGCGACGCGTTGTTGCTGTCCGCCGGACAGTTCCGACGGATAGTGCGCGGCACGCTCGGCCAGGCCGACCATTTGCAGGGAAAACTCGACCCGCTCGCGCCGTTCGCGGCGGCCCAGATTCGTCAGCAGCAGCGGCAGTTCGATGTTCTCGAACGCGCTGAGCACCGGCATCAGATTGTAGAACTGAAAAATAAACCCGATGTTTGCCGCACGCCAGTCGGCCAGCTCGGATTCCGACAGAGCGGACATTTCCTGCCCACCAATGCGCAGTTCACCACTGTCGGGTTTGTCGATTCCGGCAATCAGATTGAGCAGCGTGCTTTTACCTGAACCCGATGGTCCCATCAGGGCCATAAACTCGCCCTGCGCGATGTCGAAACTCAGATCGTGCAGTACCGGGATGACGAGACCGCCGCGCCGGTAGGATTTGAACAAATGGCGGATCTCGACAATCGGCGTGCCCGGCATTTACTTCTCCGCCGACTTGACCGTACTGCCATTGCGCAAGTTTTCGTGGGGTCGCAACACCACCGTGTCGCCCGGTCGCGGACCACTGCGAATCTCCACCAGATCGCCCAGTCTCGCACCGGTCTCGATGACCACCTCGACGAGTGTGCCGTTCTGCACCACGAATACGACATCGCGCGCGCCGCGACGCGTTATCGCCGCAGGATTGAGCGCCGGCCTGGGCGAGCGTTCGGTTTCACTGATTTCCCGCGACAGAAAAGAGACTTTGGCACTCATGTCCGGCAACACGCGCTGATCCGGATCGAGGAAACGGATCTTGGTCATCACCGTGGCCTTGGCGCGATCGACCGTCGGGACCGTGCGGCTGACTTCGCCGCGAAAACGCTTGTCGGGAAGGGCATCAAGCTGAATTTCCACCGGCTGACCAATTCGCACCTGGGACAGATTCGACTCGGACACATCAGCCTCGACTTCCAGCGTTGTCATGTCGGCCATGGTCACGACCGCGCCCTTGCTGTCGAGCGCGGACGAAAAAGGCGTGACGATATCGCCCACGTTTGCGGCCTTGGTCAGCACCACTCCATCGAATGGCGCACGGATGAGTGTCTGCTCGACCGCGACTTCGGTCCCGCGCCGGTTCGCTGCGGCGGCGGCAATGCCAGCCTGCAGGCTGGCGATCTGCGCAGCGGCCCGGTTGGCGCGCGCCACGGCGATATCGTGAGCGGCCTGGGACACGAAACCCTTTGCGAGCAAATCCCGGGAACGCGCAAGCGCGGCTTCGGCATCCTGTTGCTCCGCCTGGCCCTGGGCCAAGTTGGCGCGTGCGACCTGCACGTTGGCCGCCGCCTGCTCGGCTACGGCCTTGACGTCGAGGTCTTCCAGTCTGGCGATGATTTCGTCCTTGCGGACCTGGCTGCCTTCCTCAACGCCCAGCCAGATCAGGCGGCCGGTCGCTTTCGACGCAACCGCCGCCTTGCGCTGCGGGACGACATAACCGGTGGCGTTGAGCACCGTGAAACTCTGCGCGGGATAAGCCATGGTGACCGTGGCCGTTTCCACCGCCGAAGGCGCGGCACGGGCGCGCTGATACACCAGCGCCGCGATGACCAGCACAGTGCCAAGAACCAGGGCCGGTACCAGCAATCGCCGCAGACGGCCGCGCGCTCTGATGTTCTCGCGCACACCCGTGCGATCTATTTTCAGTCTGGAAAGGTCTGGCGTATCCAACAGTGATCACTCTATAGGCACAAAGGCATTATGGCAGGAGATGCATGGGTTTCGACCGGGAGAACCGCGCTTGGTGCCGCCGGCCACGACAGAAAAAAGAGGCGGCCGGAATCCGCCGCCTCTGATGTACCGCCGATGACCTTAGGGCAGGTGTTTCGCAACTACCAACTGCTGTCCTTTTCTGCGGTGGCCGATATCTTGTGAATGCTCAAATCAGCGCCCATGAATTCTTCTTCCGCATCCAGCCGGATACCCAAGGCAGCCTTCAGCGTGCCGTAAACCAGGAGGGCACCGGCCATCGCGATGGCGATTCCCAGCAAGGTGCCGCTGATCTGAGCCATCAGACTTACACCACCCAGGCCGCCAAGGGCCTTCAGGCCGAATATGCCGGCGGCAATGCCGCCCCACGCACCGCACAGTCCATGCAGCGGCCACACGCCGAGCACATCGTCGATCTTCCAGCGATTCTGCGTCACGGTGAACATGAATACGAATAAAACGCCGGCGATGAGCCCCGTGGCCAGTCCGCCCAGCGGATGCATGAGGTCTGAACCGGCACAGATCGCGACCAGCCCGGCCAGTGGCCCGTTATGGACAAAGCCGGGGTCGTTGCGACCGGCGATCAGGGCGCCAATGGTTCCGCCCGCCATGGCCATCAGCGAGTTAATTGCCACCAACCCGCTGATCTTGTCGATGGCCTGGGCCGACATGACATTGAAGCCGAACCAGCCAACCGTCAGAATCCACGCTCCGAGCGCCAGAAAGGGAATGCTCGACGGCGGATGCGCCGCGACGCCGCCTTCCTTGTTGTAGCGGCCACGGCGCGCGCCCAGCAGAATTACAGCGACCAAGGCCACCCATCCACCAACGGCGTGCACGACGACGGAACCGGCAAAATCATGAAACGGGAAACCGAAAGTCGCTTCCATCCAGGCTTGAATTCCATAGTTTCCGTTCCACGAAATTCCTTCGAAGAACGGATAAATGAATCCAACCAGAACGAATGTCGCCGCCAGTTGCGAACTGAATTTCGCGCGTTCCGCGATTCCTCCGGAAACGATGGCAGGAATTGCGGCGGCAAAGGTCAGCAGGAAAAAGAATTTCACCAATTGATAGCCGTTGTCGGCGGCCAGTTTGTCCGCTGCGGAGAAGAAGTTCACGCCGTACGCGAGCGTGTATCCGATAAAAAAATACGCGATCGTGGAAACGGAAAAATCAACGAGGATTTTTACCAGCGCGTTGACCTGATTCTTTTTGCGCACCGTGCCAAGCTCAAGAAATGCAAATCCGGCATGCATCGCCAGGACCATGATGGCCCCGAGCAAGATAAACAGCGCATCGCTACTAACTTTCAGATTTTCCATGCTCTCCCCCTGCTTTGTATTTTAATTACCCGTGGATAAAATCCGCAGACAGTATACCTATACAACCCCGGTTGCCGCCTGATTAACCCTTGGTCGCGAATGCCGAGAAAACGCTGCGCTGGACGCTTACGCGCGTGTTTGGCAGACTTGGGCGTACGCTTGCATTATGCTGCCGTGACCAACACGCATGCACCGCTGCCGGGGCGCGGCAACCCGAAGCCCGGGGTTGGCGGGAAACAGCCTCCGGTTTATAGTCCCGACTGACATCGACTGACATCATGCCCGCCAATACACCTGCACCCAAGAGCGACCAGCTAAAACCTTCACCCCCGCCTGCCGACCCGGTAAAGGTTCAGAAGCAGGTCGACAGGAAGCTGGAGCTGGCGCAACTGCTCGCCGATCTGGTCGCCGACAAACTGCTTGCGCCGGAAGCGTCGGAGAAACTCCTCGCTTCACGTCGCAATATGCGCGGCACCGAAACCCACCCGCTGGTCATTCTTGCCGACCAGAAGTGGAAGGATCCGCGCAATCCGAAGAAGTTGCTGACCCTGGAAGTCCTGACCGAATGGCTGTCCGGAAAAGTGGGGCTTGCGTACCTGCACATCGATCCATTCAAGATCGACCTCGCTGCCGTCACCAAGGTCATGTCGAGCGCTTACGCCGAGCGATACAAGATCCTGCCGGTCAGCATCACCACCAAGGAAGTGGTCATTGCCATCAGCGAACCCTATGTGCGCGAGTGGGAAACCGAACTGGCGCGCATCCTGCGCCTGGAGATCAAGCGTGTCATCGCCAATCCCCAGGACATCAACAGCTACCTGGTGGAGTTCTACAGCCTTGCACGTTCGATCAAGAGCGCGAGTCAATTGCACGGCCCGGCCCTTTCCGATATCACCAATCTCGAACAACTGGTTCAGCTTGGTGCCAGCGGCAAACTGGATGCCAACGACCAGCACATCGTTCGTCTGGTGGACTGGCTGCTGCAATACGCCTTCGACGAAGGCGCCAGCGACATTCATGTCGAGCCACGGCGCGACGTGGCAAACGTGCGCTTTCGCATTGATGGCGTGCTGCATCAGGTCTACCAGATTCCCACGCCTGTCGTCGCAGCCATGACCAGCCGCATCAAGATTCTGGGGCGCATGGATGTCGTCGAAAAACGCCGTCCGCAAGACGGCCGCATCAAGACCCGAACCGGGGAAGGAGAGGAAATCGAACTGCGCCTTTCGACCATGCCGACAGCCTTCGGCGAAAAGCTCGTCATGCGCATTTTCAATCCCGATGTGATCGTAAAGGACTTCAAGGAACTGGGTTTCGCCGACGATGATCAAGAGCGCTGGCAGAAGGCCGTCTCGCAGCCGCATGGCATCGTGCTGGTAACCGGACCAACCGGTTCGGGAAAAACAACGACCCTTTATTCGACGCTCAAGCAACTCGCTACGCAGCAAGTCAACGTCTGCACTGTAGAAGATCCGATCGAAATGGTGGAGCCCACGTTCAATCAGATGCAAGTGCAGTCCGCCATCGGACTGGATTTCGCCACCGGCATTCGCACTCTGATGCGCCAGGATCCCGACATCGTGATGGTCGGAGAAATCCGCGACAGGGAAACCGCCGACATGGCCATTCAGGCCGCGCTGACCGGACACCTGGTGCTATCCACCCTGCACACCAATGATGCCCCCTCGGCTATTACCCGGTTGCTCGATCTCGGAGTTCCGCCCTACCTGATCCATTCGACCATCCTGGGCGTTATGGCACAGCGCCTGGTGCGCACGCTTTGCGTACACTGCCGCGAACCCGGCGAGATCGACGCCGAAACGTGGAACATGCTGATTTCCCCCTGGCAGTCGGAAAAACCGCAGCAGGTTTACTTTTCGAAGGGCTGTCTGGAATGCCGCATGACCGGATTTTCCGGGCGGGTCGGCATTTACGAAATCCTGTTGATGACCCAGGGCCAGCGCCCGTTGATCACGGCTGACGCAGATTTCACCCAAATACGCGACCAGGCCTACCGCGACGGCATGAAACCCCTGCGCATTGCCGGCGCGAAGAAAATCGCCATGGGTGTCACGACCCTGGACGAAATTCTCAAGGTCGCGCCGCCGCTCGGAGGCGACCGCAGGAAAACACCCTGACCGGACATCATGAAAGACTCGCTGCGGCCCGGACTTACGCATACCTTCCAGTTCCGGATTCCGGTGACCAAAACGGTCCCGCATTTATATCCCGAGTCCGAGATGTTTCGGGAAATGCCGGAGGTATTGGCAACCGGCTTCATGGTAGGCCTGATGGAATGGGCCTGCATCGAACTATTGCGTCCGCACCTCGATTGGCCCGCGGAGCAGTCGCTCGGAACGCAGGTCAATTTTTCCCATGAAGCGCCGACTCCACCAGGAATGACAGTAACCGTCAACGTTCGCGTGACCCAGGTCAGAGGCCGGAATATTCAGTTTCACGTCGAAGCGCATGATGGCCTCGAAAAGATTTCTGAAGGCACACATGAAAGATTCGTGATTGACGCCGCCCGCTTCCGAGACAAGGTAGCGCAGAAGGCCGCGCGGATCGCCAAAACCGGATAACGCACTGTCCGTAACCGGCAGATTGATCTGCGTCACGGCAAACCGATTGCGCCCCGGCTAGCGGGTCAATGCCCGCATGGCGCGCTCCAGACCATCCAGTGAAAGCGGATACATGCGCCCGCCCATCTGACTGCGGATCATGCCGATGGATTCGTAATAGCCCCAGCGGTCCTCGGGCGTGGGGTTGAGCCAGGCGGCATGCGGATAGACATCGAGCATCCTCTGCATCCAGACCGAACCCGCTTCTTCGTTGTTGTGCTCGACGCTGCCGCCGGGATAGGCAACTTCATAGGGACTCATGGTGGCATCCCCGACGAAGATCAATTTGTAGTCATGCGCATACTTGTGCAGCACTTGAAACATCGGCGTGCGTTCGGCGTTACGCCGGCGATTGTCCCGCCACACCGATTCGTAGACAAAATTGTGAAAGTAGAAATATTCCAGGTGCTTGAACTCCGCGCGGGCGGCGGAGAATAACTCTTCGCAGACCTTTACGTATCCTTCCATCGAGCCGCCCACATCCAGAAACAGCAGCACCTTCACCGCATTGTGCCGTTCGGGCACCATCTTGATGTCGAGGTAACCGGCGTTCTTCGCCGTTGAGCGTATGGTGTCGTCCAGGTCCAGTTCGTCCGCTGCGCCCTCTCGCGCAAATTTTCGCAGGCGCTTGAGCGCCACTTTAATGTTGCGCGTGCCGAGCTCAACTTCGTCATCCAGATTTCGGTACTCGCGCCGGTCCCAGACTTTCACCGCGCTGCGGTTGCGCGAACCGTCCTGCCCGATGCGAACGCCTTCCGGGTTGTAGCCGTAGGCGCCGAATGGCGAGGTACCGCCGGTGCCAATCCATTTCGAACCGCCCAGATGCCGCCCCTGCTGTTCCTCCAGACGTTTGCGCAGCGTCTCCATGAGCTTCTCCCACCCGCCCAGCGACTCGATCAGTTTCTTTTCTTCGTCGGTAAGCAGCAGTTCGGTCTGCCGGCGCAACCACTCTTCGGGGATTTCGGCACGCATGTCCCCGGGTGGCGCCGCGATGCCTTTGAAATAAGCGCCGAATACCCGGTCAAATTTGTCGTAGTGCGATTCGTCCTTGACCAGACAGGCACGCGCGAGGTAATAGAACTCATCAAGACTTCCGGAACTGACATGTTTTTGCAACGCTTCCATGAGCGTCAGATACTCGGTTACCGACGCCGATACGCCGCCTTCGCGCAGTTTCAGAAAAAAATCGGTCAGCAAGCCAAAATCCCTTAACGCGCGCGGCGCGACATGAACGCCAGGCGCTCGAACAGTTGCACGTCCTGCTCGTTCTTCAACAGCGCACCGGCGAGCGGCGGAATGATCCTGGATTGATCCTTGCCGCGCAGGGTTTCCGGGGAAATATCTTCCACCATCAGCAGTTTCAGCCAGTCGAGCAGTTCCGATGTTGATGGTTTCTTTTTCAGTCCGGGCACTTCGCGAATCTCGAAGAACACCTCCAGCGCTTCGCGCAACAAAGATTTCTTGAGGTTTGGAAAGTGGACATCGACGATGCGGCGCATGGTGTCCTTGTCGGGAAACCTGATGTAGTGGAAAAAGCAGCGCCGCAGGAATGCATCCGGCAAATCTTTCTCGTTATTGCTAGTGATGATGATCGTTGGCCGGTGTCTGGCCTTGACCAGTTTCTGTGTCTCGTAGACGTAGAATTCCATGCGATCGAGTTCTCGCAGCAAGTCGTTCGGAAATTCGATGTCGGCCTTGTCCACTTCGTCGATCAGCAGCACGGCCTGACGCTCGGAATCGAATGCCTCCCACAGCGGACCGCGCAGGATGTAGTTGGCGATGTCATGCACCCGGCCATCACCCAACTGCGAGTCGCGCAAGCGCGACACCGCGTCGTATTCGTAGAGGCCCTGCTGGGCCTTGGAGGTCGATTTCACATGCCATTGCAGCAGCGGCCGGTCCAGTGCCTTTGCCACCTCGATGGCCAGCATGGTTTTTCCTGTACCCGGCTCGCCCTTGATGAGCAGCGGACGTTCAAGAGTGACGGCGGCATTGACTGCCATCATCAGATCCTCGGTGGCAACGTAGGACGCAGTTCCCTGAAATTTCATGGACAGTTCGCTTATCGGATGGATGCGGTTTCGAATTATAGCGGGGCGCCCGGCTATAATTGATGCTTCGTCGTCCCGTAAGCAACAGCACCGCGAGGATTCATGCCAAATTTCAACGCCAACTTGTCGATGATGTTCAATGAGGTTGCCTTCCTGGAGCGTTTCGGTGCCGCCGCGAGAGCCGGGTTCCGTGGCGTCGAGTTTCTGTTTCCTTACGAATTTCCGGCCGCGCAGATTCGCGAGCAACTGGATAAGCACAAACTGAAAATGGTGTTGTTCAACATGCCGCCGGGAGATTTCGCCGCCGGCGACCGCGGCATGGCCTGCGATCCGGCCAAGGTCGGACAGTTTCAGGACAACATCGGCGAAGCCGTCGAATACGCCAGGGCGCTGGATTGCAGCATGCTTCACTGCATGGCGGGACTCAAGCCGCGCGGGGTCAGCGAAGAGAAAATGCGCGAGACCTACATCGCCAATCTGCAATCGGCTGGCCGGGAATTGGGGAAACACAAGATCAAACTGCTGATCGAGGCCATCAACACGCGCGACATTCCCGGCTTCTACCTGAACACCTCACGCCAGGCCTTCGACATCATGCATTACGCAGACGTGCCCAATCTCCAGTTTCAGTACGACATCTACCATATGCAGATCATGGAAGGCGACCTGGCGCCGACCATTGAAAAAAACCTGGCAAGGATCGGCCACATGCAGCTCGCCGACACGCCGGGCCGTCACGAACCTGGTACGGGCGAAATAAACTATCCCTTCCTGTTCGGCTTGTTTGACAGGATTGGTTATAAGGGCTGGATTGGCTGCGAGTATCGGCCGGCAGGCAAGACCGAGGACGGCCTCGGCTGGCTCAAGCCGTATCTTTGAAACCTATACCCAACACAGAGGCACAGAGGACACTGAGAACACAGAGAAAACCTGAAAGCGTAAATTTCATGTTAATAGTGCTGGCGCCGCAATCATGTTGTCTGGCTCTGCACTTGAGGTTCTTCGAACTGGTTCTTCTCGGTGCCTCGGTGCCTCTGTGTTGAAATTTTTGATTTAGATCCAAGGAGAAAAAATGAACGTCGGTTTCATCGGTCTGGGCATCATGGGCAAACCCATGGTTGCCAACCTCATCAAGGGCGGTCATACGCTGTTCCTGACGAGCCGTAGCGGTGTGCCCGCGGAACTGACTGCGGCAGGCGGCAAAGCCTGCGCCTCGGCGAAAGACGTAGCCCAGAAGGCCGACATCGTCATCACCATGGTGCCGGATACGCCGGATGTCGAGCGCGTATTGTTTGGCAAGGACGGTGTCGCCGAAGGATTGTCCGCAGGCAAGATCGTGGTGGACATGAGTTCCATCTCGCCGATAGAGACCAAAGTCTTCGCTGAGCGCGTTCGGAAAACCGGCGCCGATTATGTGGACGCGCCGGTATCTGGCGGTGAAGTCGGGGCAAGGAATGCGGCCCTCACGATCATGGTTGGCGCATCCGATTCCGCTTTCGCCCGGGTGAAGCCCTTATTCGAACTGATGGGTAAGAACATCACCCTGGTCGGCGAGGTTGGTGCCGGACAGATCTGCAAGGTCTGCAACCAGATTATCGTCGCGCTCAACATTGAGGCCGTGGCTGAAGCTCTGCTGCTCGCCTCCAAGGCCGGGGTCGATCCGGGCAAGGTGCGCCAGGCGCTGATGGGCGGATTCGCCGCGTCGCGTGTGCTCGAAGTGCACGGCGAGCGCATGGTCAAGCGCACTTTCGATCCGGGCTTCCGCATCGAGTTGCATCAGAAAGACCTGAATCTGGCTTTATCCGCGGCGCGCGCGCTGAAGATGAGCCTGCCAAACACCGCCACCGCGCAGGAATTATTCAGTGCCTGCCAAGCCCAGGGCGGCGGCAAGTGGGATCACTCCGCCATGGTCAAGGCGCTGGAAGCCCTCGCCAATCATCAGGTCGCGAAGTAAGGATTCCGTGCAAGAACCAATCAATGGACACCAGCCCACGCCCACTGCTTAGAGCGATGTTCGACGCCGCGATCGCCGCCGCGCTGCCGGACAAGACATTGCCCGCCTATTTGCCGCTGCCACCGAAGGGCCGCACGCTGGTCATCGGCTGCGGCAAAGCGGCTGCGAGCATGGCGCAAGCGGTCGAGAATAACTGGCCGGGTGAATTGTCCGGCATGGTGGTCACGCGCTACGGCTACAAGGTGCCCACCAGGCGCATAGAAGTTGTCGAAGCCGCGCACCCGGTACCGGATGCGGCGGGCCAGGCCGCCGCCGCGCGCATGCTCAAGATGGTGCAGGGACTGTCGGCGGACGACCTGGTGTTGTTTCTGGTGTCTGGTGGTGGTTCCTCGCTGCTGTCATTGCCGGCGCCGGGTCTGACGCTCGCTGACAAGCAGGCGATCAACAAGGCCTTGCTCAAGAGCGGCGCCAACATCACCGAAATGAACTGCGTGCGCAAGCATCTGTCAGCGGTGAAAGGCGGCCGGCTCGCAGCCGCTTGCGCCCCGGCGCAAGTCATCACGCTGGCGATTTCCGATATTCCCGGCGACGATCCGGCGGTCATCGCGTCCGGTCCGACGGTAGCCGATGCAACCACATTCGCCGACGCCGTCGAAATTCTCGCCAAGTACCGCATCAGCGAACCGAGACCGATCATCGATCACCTGCACGCGGCCCGGGATGAAACGCCCAAACCGGGTGACGCGCGCCTGGCCAGAAGCGCGCTGCACATGGTCGCCACGCCGCAGATGTCTCTGGAAGCCGCGGCCGAAATCGCACTCAAGGCCGGCATCACGCCGGTCATCCTCGGTGATGCCATTGAAGGCGAAGCGCGCGAAGTCGCGCTGGTGCACGCCGGGATCGCGCGCCAGGTCCGGCGTCATGGCCAGCCGGCCGGCACGCCCTGCGTGCTGCTCTCCGGCGGGGAGACCACGGTCACCGTGCGCGGCCAGGGGCGCGGCGGGCGTAACGCGGAATTCCTGCTGGCGCTGGCGGTAGCGCTCTGCGGCGAACCCGGCATCCACGCGCTGGCCGGTGACACCGATGGTGTCGATGGCACCGAAGACAACGCTGGCGCCGTGCTTGCGCCCGATTCCCTGGTGCGGGCCGCGCAGCGCGGTCTGGACGCGAAGAGGATGCTCGCCGATAATGACGGCTACCGTTTTTTCTCAGGGCTGGGCGATCTGATCATCACCGGCCCCACGCTTACCAACGTCAACGACTTTCGCGCGATCCTGATTACCTGAGCAGAATATTTTCCCCGCCAAGATACTCAGCCATGGGCATGCCCGCACTCCTGTCGTCCGAAACGCTGCAACCCCGGGCCGCCACCGCCGATCTCGTCGAGCAACTCAGTGCCGTGCTGCCACCGGCCAGCCTGCTGCACGAACGCGAAGATATGAAGCCCTTCGAGTGCGATGGCATGACGGCATACCAGCGCGTGCCCCTGCTGGTGGCCTTGCCTGAGACCGAAGACCAGGTCCGCGCCGTGCTGCGCATCTGCCACGGCAATCGTGTACCGGTGGTGTTTCGCGGCGCGGGCACCGGACTGTCCGGCGGTGCGCTGCCCTACGAACAGGGCTTGCTGCTGGTGATGGCGAAATTAAAGCAGATCTTGCACATTGATCCACTTGCGCGCATGGCGCGCGTCCAGCCGGGCGTGCGCAACGCGGCAATTTCCGAGGCGACGGCGATGTACGGTCTGTACTACGCACCGGACCCCTCCAGCCAGATTGCGTGCTCGATCGGCGGCAATGTCGCGGAAAATTCCGGCGGCGTACATTGTCTCAAGTACGGCCTCACGGTGCACAACATCCTGAAAGTACGTTTCGTCACCATCGACGGCGAATTGCTTGAGATTGGTTCCGAAGGGCTGGACTCGCCGGGCTACGATCTTCTGGCTCTCATTACCGGATCGGAAGGCATGCTGGGCGTAGTGACCGAAATCACGGTCAAGCTGCTGCCGAAACCGGAAAAAGCCCAGGTGGTGCTGGCTGCGTTCGACGACATTATCAAGGCTGCCCAGGCAGTAGCCGATGTGATTGACGCAGGCATCATTCCGGCCGGACTGGAAATGATGGACAAAAAGGCCACGGCAGCCGTTGAACAATTCGTCCATGCCGGTTACCCGCTTGATGCCGCAGCGATCCTGCTTTGCGAATCCGACGGCACCGTCGAAGAAGTTGCCGACGAAATCGTGCGCGTCACCGCGGTCATGAAGAAAGCCGGTGCCACCGAGATCCGTGCTTCGCGCGATGAAACCGAGCGGCTCAAATTCTGGGCCGGGCGCAAAGCCGCTTTTCCGGCAGTGGGCCGCATCATGCCGGACTACTACTGCATGGACGGCACCATCCCGAAGAAGCAGCTGCCTTACGTGCTTAAACGCATCGATGAATTGTCGGCGCAATTCAATCTTCAATGCGCCAACGTGTTCCACGCCGGCGACGGCAATCTGCATCCGCTGATCATGTTCGACGCCGGTCAGGGCGACCAAAATGAGCGCGCGGAGGCCTACGGCGCCGCAATCCTGGAGTTATGCGTGGAAGTCGGTGGCACCATCACTGGCGAGCACGGCGTGGGTATCGAGAAAATCAACCAGATGTGCGTGCAATTCAGCACCAATGAGTTGAAAGTCTTTCATGCCGTCAAGAAAGCCTTCGATGAACACGGTCTGCTCAATCCCGGCAAAGCCGTGCCGACGCTGCAACGCTGCGCCGAAGGCGGCGCCATGCATGTGCACCGTGGCGCCGAGAAATTTCCGGAATTGCCGCGATTCTGATTTTTCGGATTCAAGACATCAGCGCCGGGGCGCAAGGAAAGGCAAAGGCAAACCTGCAGCAGAGCGGCGGGGTTGGGGTCAGGCGCGATCAAAGCCGGTGCATGGAGGATTGGGAAGGCATGCAGTGATCGATTTGGGCTGCGTTATATTTTTGGCCCGTTTTTCCAGTCAACTTTCTTAGGTTATTGTGCCATTGCATTCAGATTTTTCATTTTTGCCCTGACTTTTCATGCAACACGTAATCCAACAGTTCTCCGAAACCATCCGCAAAGCGGCTGCCGAGAAAATTCAGCTGCGCATTCGCGGCAGCGGCAGCAAGGATTTCTACGGTCTGGCGCTGATTGGCGACACCCTCGACACACGCGCATGCACCGGAATAGTCAGCTATGAACCCAGCGAACTGGTGATGACGGCACGTGCCGGCACGCCGTTGCGCGATGTCGAGCGCGCGCTGTCGGAGAGGGGCCAGATGCTGGCCTATGAACCGCCCCATTTTGGCCCGGATGCAACTTTCGGCG
>JANNTE010000366.1:0-4802 GCA_031403365.1 Betaproteobacteria bacterium
CGGCTGGCTGCACGCCGGTTGGTTGCAAGCCATGGCGTGCGCCGGAGGTTTCGTGGCGGCGCGCGGGCGCTGGTGCATCATCGCTGACGCGCGCATGGGCGGGGCCGCGCTTGTCAGGGCGCTCATCGTCACGCGAACGCGCTCGCGGTGATTCACTCATGAGCGGCGTTTCACCCTGCGCCATGTACGCGAGCGCGGCGGCGATATCCAGCGCGGAAGCCTGATTCGCGTGCTGGGTTTGTTCTTTCAGGATTTTTTCAACCAAGCTCATGAACGACCCGAGCGTGGCGGCGAGTTCGGCATTGCCGAGGATTTCACCGATGCGATCCTTCAGTTTCGTGAGGCGCTGCTCATTTACGGCCGCAGCGCTGGGCAATTCCATCGCGGTAATGGTCTGGCGCGTGGCGCGCTCGATGATGCGCAGCATGTGGCGTTCGCGCGGGGTGACGAACAAAATCGCCTCGCCGCTGCGTCCGGCGCGGCCGGTGCGCCCGATGCGGTGCACATAGGATTCGGTATCGGTGGGCACGTCGTAATTGATGACGTGACTGATGCGCTCCACGTCAAGCCCGCGCGCAGCCACATCGGTGGCGACGATGATGTCGAGCTCGCCGTTCTTGAGCCGGTTTACGGTGCGCTCGCGCATTTTCTGTTCGATGTCACCGGACAGCGGCGCGGCGCCAACGCCGCGCGCCTCCAGCTTGCTGGCGAGTTCGGTGGTTTCCTGGCGCGTGCGCACGAACACCAGCATGCCGTCAAATGGCTCGGCTTCGAGAATCCGGGTCAGCGCATCGAGCTTGCTAACGCCGCCGCCCGCCATCCAGAAGCGCTGGCGGGTGTTTTCCACCGTGGAGGTCTTGCTGCGGATGGTGACTTCCACCGGGGACTTGAGATAAGTCTGGGCAATGCGGCGGATTGCCGCCGGCATGGTGGCCGAGAACAGCGCCACCTGGCGCGTGGGCGGGGTGTTCTTCAGCACCTTCTCGACTTCTTCGATGAAACCCATGCGCAGCATTTCGTCGGCTTCATCGAGCACCAGGCAGGCAAGTGCGTCGAGCTTGAGCGTGCCGCGCTCCATGTGATCGATCACCCGTCCCGGCGTGCCGACGATGACCTGCGCGCCACGGCGCAGCGCATGCAGTTGCGGACCGTAGTCCTGGCCGCCGTAGATCGGCAGCACATGAAAGCCCGGCAGATGCGCGGCGTACTTCTGGAACGCTTCGGCGACCTGGATCGCGAGTTCGCGCGTCGGGGTGAGCACCAGCACCTGCGGCAACCGTTTTTGCAGGTCGAGGCGCGCGAGCAGCGGCAGCGCGAAAGCGGCGGTCTTGCCGGTGCCGGTCTGTGCCTGACCGAGCACATCCTTGCCTTGCAGCAGGGGCGGAATGGTCTGCGCCTGGATCGGGGAAGGCGCTTCATAGCCGACATCGCCGAGCGCTTTAAGCAGCGGCGCGGGCAGGCCGAGGTCGGTAAAACTGGGTTCGGGTGCGGTGGTGGTATCAGACATGAGTTCTTATTCGGGCGGAAATAGCTGGCTTTTGCGCATGCTACGCGCAATGCGCCGGTGCGGGTTGGGTGATGGCGCGCCTGAACTTATGGGCCGTTCTACTAGCGCATCGAACGCGGCAGCCACAGCACCAGTTCCGGAACGTAGGCGACCAGCAGGATCACCGCCATCCAGGCGGCGATGAAAGGCCACAACATGCCCAGCGCGGCGTTGTAGCGGATGCCGGCGATGCGGCAGGCCACCATGGCCAGCACCCCGACCGGAGGGGTTACCGATCCCACCACCAGCAGCATGATGGTGACGATGCCGAAGTGCACCGGGTCGTAGCCGAGATGGGCGATCAGCGGCGCCATGATCGGCACCACGATGATCAACGCGGGCACCGGTTCGAGAAAGGTGCCGAGCAGAAAGAAGAACACGATCAGCACCAGCATCGCAAGTTTGGGATCGGTCGTAATCGAGAGCATGAGTTCCAGCGCGCTCTGGCCGATGCCGGCGCGGCTCAAAACCCAACTGAACAGCGCGGCGCCGCCCAAGGTGACGAGGGCGCTCGCCGTTGTTTCCGCCGCGGCGGAAAAGTTGCGATAGAGCGAAACGCGGCTGTGCTTGCGCGCAACGAGGCCGAACAGCAGTGCGTAGAGCGCCGCGACCGCGCCGGCCTCGGTGGGCGTGAACACGCCGGACAGGATGCCGCCGATGATGATGGCTGGCATGATAAGAGCCGGCACCGCGAGGCCGGTAGCCGAAAGCACTTCAGCGCCGGTGGCACGCGGCGAAGGGCGTGCTCCGGCGCGCGGGGCGAGCCACCAGGTCAGCAGCATCATCGCCAGCCCGGCCAGCACGCCGGGAATCACGCCGCCCAGAAACAGCGCGCCGATTGAAACGCCGGTCACCGAGCCGTAGATTACGGCGATGATGCTCGGTGGAATAATCGGCGCCATCATCGCCGCGCAGGCGGTCACTGCCACCGCGAAAGCCGGTTTGTAGCCTTCGCGCTTCATGGCCGGAATCATCATCGAGCCAATTGCCGCGAGATCGGCGAGCGCGGAGCCTGAGATCGCGCCCATGAACATGTTGGTGAGGATGTTGGCCTGCGCGAGTCCACCACGCAAATGCCCGACCAGCGCGCGCGACATGCCGACCAGGCGCTCGGTGATGCCGGCGACGCTCATCAGTTCGCCGGCCAGAATGAACAAGGGCACCGCGAGCAGGGAAAAATTATCGAGCGCATCGTAGAACTGCTGCGCGAGCAGCAGCACCGGGAGCTGGCCATCGAGCAGAATCGTCAGAATCGCCGCCAGCCCCATGCAATAGGCGACCGGCATGCCCAGCACCATGAATACGAAGAACAGCACCAGCATCAAACCGATGCTCACAGCGTGCGATCCGTCAGGTCATCGGTGGGTGTGTCATTCCGGTTCCAGGTCAGCATCATCAACAATGCTTCAAGCCCTGCGCCAATCGGAATCGCAAGGTAGACGGTCCATTTGGGTACATCGAGCACCGGAGATTGTTGCATCCAGGTGCGGTCGATGAGCTGGATGCCGGCCCACAACAGCATGAGGCAGAAGGCGAGCGTCAGCGCGTTGGCCGCCCACACCACGATGCGCTGCCCGGCCGGCGGCAGCATAAGTTCCAGCACCTCAACGCGAATGTGTCCCCGCGCCGCGGCCACCAGGGCGGAACTCAGCATGATTCCCCACAGCATCGCCGCGCGCACCAATTCTTCGGCCCAGAACAGGGATTCGTTGAGCACATAGCGGAAAAACACTTGCGCCAGGACCAGCATGAAATAACCCGCAAGGAGCGCAACCGAGAGTGCCTGGAGCGCAGCGCGCAGATGGCCGGTGAAGGCCTCTGCCGGTCCGGAGGGCAGCTTGTACACGCCGCTCAAGTCTTGCCGGCCGCCTGTACCGCTTCGACCAGCGCCTTGCCTTTCGCTCCGGCCCGGGCCACGAAGTTATTGATCACCGGCCCCATTTTCGCGCGGAAGCTGGCGACATCCGGGTCCGCATTGGCCTTGGTCAACCTGGCCAGATCATTCCAGGCGCTTTGCTGCACCTTGAGATTGGTTTGCCACATGTCCTTCTGCACGGTTTCGACGGCGGCATCGCGAATCACCTTCTGAAAGCTCGCGGGCAGGGAGGCCATTTTTTGCGCGCTCGCCATCATCGAACCCTCGGTAAAGATGTGGTGCGTGCGGGTCGCGAAACCCGCCACTTCGTAATTGCGGGTGGAGAGGATGTAATCGGCCGGCGCTTCGAAGGCGTCCACCACGCCGGTCTGCAACGCGGTGTAGATCTCGCCCGCCGGAATCGGCGTCGGATTGGCGCCGAGTGCCCTGGCCATCTCCACCCAGGTCGGCACTTCGGGTACGCGCAGGCGCAGCCCACGCAAATCGGCGGCGCTGCTGATCGGTTTTTTCGACAGAAAGACGCGAAATCCGGACGCGCCGAGCGAGAGGATCTCTATGCCAAGGGATTGGTTTGCATCTTTGCGCACTTGCTCGCCGATCGGGCCATACAGAACCCGCTTCACATGATCGTAGTCGTTGAACAGGAAAGGCAGCGAGACGAATCCGAACTGCGGCTGCCAGTTGCCGAGCGTGCCCAGGTCAGTCCAGCACAAATCGAGCGTGCCCAATTGCAGCGCCTCGGCGGAAGTGCGCAGGTTGAAAAGCTGTGACGCCGGACGGATGCTGATGGTGACCGCGCCCTTGGTGCCCTCTTTGACTTTTTCGGCGAATTTTTCCGCCGTGCTGTGCAGCAGGTGGGAGGTCGGCACGTGGTGCGAGAACACCAGATTGACCGATGGCGTTTGCGCCCGGAGTCGTGGCGCAAGTGCGCCCGTGCCGGCAAGCGCCACGCCCGCTTTCAACAGTTCACGTCTGGACACGGTCACGCGCATCTCCTCATGGAATGTTCTTGTTTTCCCCGCAAGCGCTTTCATCATAGCAAGCCTGATGGTCCGCTGCGGAATTTGCGTCGGCGGTGTCATGCCTTTTTTCCGGCCGCCGCTTGCGCTACAGTGCGACACGCAGGAGGACGATATGCTTGATCGACGTGAGTTTCTGGGTCTTGGCACCGCTGCCGTGCTTGGATTGGGCGCGGGCGCAGCGCAGGCGCAGTCCGTGCCTGGAATTCAACGCTACGCGCGCCTGGGGCGCACGGGGCTGAAGGTTTCGGATATCTCGTTCGGCTCGGCGAGCATGTCCGACCCGGCGCTGGTGCGCCATGCGCTCGCGCGCGGCATCAATTATTTCGACACTGCCGAGAGTTACCGCTGGGGCAGCTCG
>JANNTE010000367.1:0-2468 GCA_031403365.1 Betaproteobacteria bacterium
CCCAGGCTATGCCGTGGCGCGCGCCGGAAATCCGACCAGCCTTTGCGCACCCATTCCAGAGGCGCGCCGGGGCGCAGCGAGCGGCACGGCGCGACGAACGGCAGCGCCTGCGCGCCGGTCCCATGCTGAATTTGCGAGCGCGGATTGTCGGACATAGTGCCTCCCGAACTACATGCGGCGGCCGCTATCGGATCGGCGGTCAATTGTGGCGTCGCCGGAAACTCCAAATCTGGCGCAATAACAGATCCATGTTCTTTCCCAGAGCGCGTTAACGCGAACATCGTCGCGTAAACCAGATTCCCCCCGGGGGGCCGTCAGATGGTCTGCAGGTGGTGCTTTCCCGATTGTTCCGCGACCCCGAACACCGCGACCAGCGACAGCGCCTGGAATGCACCGATGCCGATGAACACCCAGGCCGGGTGATGCGCATCCATGAGCAGGCCGAACATCAAGGGCGCGCTGGACAATCCGATGTCGAGGCCGGAATAGACCACGCCGTAGACGCGACCGGTCGCATTCTTTGGCGCGGCCGCGCGCACCAGCAGATCGCGCGAAGGGCCGGCCACGCCGGAGCCGAAACCAATCACACCCAGCAGCACGATCACCAGTGCCGCCGGTGGAACGGTGCTCGCGACCAGCAGCGAGACCGCGCCTGCGCCGGCAAAGGCCACCGCGATGACTTTGTCGTGCTGGCGGAATCTTGCCGCCAGAAAACCACCGGCGATGATTCCGCCGGCACTGGCCAGCATGTATGCCGTGATGCAAGCCGTTGCGTACGCGAGCGGAATGTCATACAGCTCGCGCAGCGCCGTGGCGGCGAAACTTTGTATGCCGCCGAAGGAAATCGAGGAGATGAAGAAGAACGCGAAGCACATCCACACCGCCGGCACTTTCATGAAGCCAAGCACCCCGCCGGCCGCTTCTCTTTTCTTTGCCGATGCCGCCACGGTCTCGCCGACCTCTCGCGGATCGAGCAGGTGACGCAGCGCGATCAGCGCTGCAAGCACGCCAAAAGCCAACAGCGCCGCGCACAGCAGCGCCACACGCCAGCTTGAAACACTCGCAATGCCGGCCAGAAACAGCGGTGCTACCGCCCAGCCCAGCGTGCCGGCCAGGCCGTGGACGCTGAAGGCGTGTCCGATCCGCGAAACGCTTACGCGCCGGTTGAGCAGCGTGAAATCAGCGGGATGAAATACGCAATTGCCCAGGCCGGCAAGCCCTGCAAACACCAGCAGCATCGAATAATTCTGGCTGGCGGCCAGGCCGAGCGCGGAAATGCCGAGCAGCGCGATGCCGCCGAACAATACCCGCAGCGGGCCAAAGCGATCCACGACGAAACCGGCAAGCGCCTGGCCGATGCCGGAAACGATGAAAAACACGCTCATCAGCAGGCCGAGTTCGGCATAGCTCACTGCAAAAGCATCTTTGAGCCACGGGAACAACGGTGCCAGTGCAAGATGAAAAAAATGCGAAGTTCCATGCGCCAGGCCGACCAGGCCGATAACTTGGGCATCGCGGCGGAACGAATCGGCAGTTGCGGTAACCATGGTGCGCAGCGGTAAGGACAAGACTGCACCTTAGAGCAAGGTGCACTACGATGCAAGGCAGGTTTTCGTGTCGCATGGCCACAGGTAAAACCTGGTTCCTGCCACTGCCGCTGCGTGGGTGTGCGTCAAGCAGGGGCGGGCATGCGTCGTCGGGAATTAAGTGCGCGTCTCCTGCTTATGGACGATTGGCAGGACGATCAACCCGGGCTGATCAGCTCGATTTTCGTGAGCTTTGGTTAGGCTGATTATTGCGCGCGCTTCAGTTCTCCCTTGATGGTGCCGCCTCTTGCGATGGTGAGCGTGTCGTAACGAAGTTTTCCATCCACCACTGCGCGGCTGCCAATCACCAGATCCCGGCATTCGACCGCTCCCGCCAGACTTCCTTCCACGCTGACACTGTCGGCTTTTACGCTGCCGTCCACCACACCAGAAGCGCGAACCAACAGCGCCTTTACAATCAGATTGCCGTGAATTGTGCCGTCGACGGTCAACGAACCACCCGATTTCATGTCGCCGGTGAGTTCGAATCCCTCGGTGATGTGAGATCCACTCGGGGGCGATGGCGTAGAACTCTCGCCGACAATTGAAGGCTTCATGGTCAAGGGTACCGGTTGATTGACTGCGACAGATCGCGCAGGCGTGCCCGCGATCTCCAAAACCTTGCCGCGCTCCGGCGTATCGTCGGCACGTCTGGCTTCTTCCTTCTTGGCGAAAATATTCATGCTCTTTGATTCGAGCATCAGGCGGCCCTGGATAAACTATCCGCCTTGGATAAACCATCCGTCCTGGTTGAACCATCCGTCTTAGATGAACCATCGGCCTTTGGGACGCTGTCCAATTTACTGACCGCAGCAGATTTGCTCAAGGATCCCTGCAAGTCTCCGCCCTTTTCAATTTCAATTTCCGCGTATTGAACCGTGC
>JANNTE010000368.1:0-15429 GCA_031403365.1 Betaproteobacteria bacterium
ATGGGCGGCAACGTCGACATCTCGAAACTCAAAGTTGCCTGGACCGACAACTTCGGTGGGGTTCCGGTGAGTGCAGAGATCAAGGACAAACTGCAGACCTTCGTGAAGACATTGGCTCAAGCGGGTGCCACCGTCCACAAGATTGAACCGCAAGGAATGGACTACAACGAAATCTGGGAAACCTGGGGTAGTTTCGTGGGGGCACAAGGCAATTACGACATGTCGAATTTAATACGCGTCATCGGTCATCTATTCTCGAAAAGCACAATAAAGAATATTCCCATGCAGCGAAAAATTGTGGGCCCGACTTCTGTGAAGAAACTGATGCAGGCATTTGAACTGCAAAGCCAATACATCACCAAGATGGACAACTTTCTCTCGGAATACGATGCGTGGCTGTGCCCCGTCAGCGCGACCACCGCGTTCAAGCACCATGCGCACAGCAAGATGCTTGGCGATTTCAAGATATACAACAAGCCGTTGCAAGTGGATGGTGCGGACATCCACTACTACGTCGCCACCCAGTCGTACACGACCGTCTTCTCAACCACCAACAGCCCGGTGGTTTCCATGCCCATCGGCTTGGGCCCATCCGGTCTTCCCGTGAACATCCAGGTGGCGGGTAAGCGCTACAGTGACCGGCGCTTGCTCAAGGTTGCCAAGGTACTGGACGACTACACTGATAAATTCAAGTACCCACTGCAATAAGCGTTAGCAGGCTGTTGAAATTCGATTCATTGTGGGCTGGCGGAAACATCTCGACCTCGTAGAACGCCCTGCAGACGATTCTTTTACTGTCGGGAGGGGTCGGCGCCCCCCCAGAATGCATTGATTTGAGCGCCGCATTTCGTTTTTCAACAGCCTGTTAGGCAATCCGTTTGGGTAGAGATTGCGCCAGCCAATCAAACACAGCCCACGGAATGGACAGGCCTTTCCCCGGCGTGCTGCATCCTGGCCCACGGCTTTCTGCGCCTGCGCTGTGGCGACTGCGGTCACGACAAGCTGGTCGCGACGACGAGTACCCTCCTTCGCTACGCGGGCCGGGTGCGCATCGGTCCCGATAACCCGCTCACCGCGCTACAGGCGGCCTCGTGCAGCTACCGCATCGCCTTTGGGCCACGCGCGGGTCAGAAGACTGAGGACAGAGAACAGAAGACAGAAGACAGAAGTGTAGAGGCGGGCAAGGACGATGTGGGAGGCTGCCTCAACTGAAAAGTGCCTACCGGGATGGCACCACGCATGTCGTCATCTCACCGCTGGAATTCATGCAGCGTCTGGCTGCCCTTGTGCCGCGGCCGCGCTTGCATCCGATCCGCTTTCATGGCGTGCTTGCGCCCAACGCGACGTTGCGCTCGGAAATCGTTCCCGGTGCGCCAGACAATACCAACGAGCACGAAGCCCATTACGCGCATGGCGCACCAGTGCGTATGAGTTGGGCGCGCTTGCTCAAGCGCGTCTTCGACATCGACATCGAACACTGCCCGCAGTGTGGTGGGCGCTTGAAGATTATCGCTGCCATCGAAGATCCCCCGGTGATCGTGCGCATCCTCACCTATCTGGGCCTGCCTGCCCGCGCCCCGCCGCGTGCCCCGGCGCGGCGAGTTGATCTATTCCAAGCGGCTTGATCCTTAACCCGCAGTGGTTTTGGTCAAGGCCGGTGAACCCGCTCGGCCTTATGCCCGCGTATCAGCGCCAACAGGGCCCAAATCGCCCGCTTCGGGTGCGCACAACTTCGCAACACAGCGGGGATTGGCGGAATTTTCGCGGGCTTGACCCTTTGGCGGGCGGGGGAGACATTGCCAATTCGCGAAAAAGGGTGTTTAAATTTCCTATACGCCCCCGGGTTGTCAACGCGCTTGATCAAGACAAAAAAGAGCGGCGGTGCCCAGAGGAGAACGTCCTGTATCAGATCGTCCAGTAACACCTCGACTTCTTCTTGGCTAAAGTCGAGGCACACACCGGCGCGGCGTTACCCTTTTTCATGCCATGCGAGTTCAATGCCTTGGCGCACGTGCTCAAACACATCTTGGCCGCCGTTTTTCGCTGTCCGCAGTCCTCTGTCTTTTGATCTGCGCTTCTGTCCTCTGTGCTCGGTCCCCTGTCGTCTGGCGTGCCCCGGTACCCAACGAGACGGCAATCGACGATTCGCAGACGAGGCGCGACTACACGGCAATTGTTGAATTTTGCATGAAGGAGTCCCGTACGTTGACCCACAAATGAGCGGTTCTGTACGCTAGCGTACAAACAGGTCGATTCGTTTCATTTACCTTACAGCGGCCTGCCGGACTTGGAGCTTCGCCGGGCCGCTATGTCTATGAACCCCTTGTCAGTGGAATCCGCCGCGGTCGCTCAGCCGACGCCACAGGAGTTCGCGCTGTCGGGTTCTTGGACTGCGCGCGGAATCGGAGCTATCGAGCCGCAACTCGGCGCACTGTCCGCGCCTTCCAAAACCGGAATGGTCGTCGACGGTGCGCGCATCGAGGCTTTCGATACTGCTGGAGCCTGGGTCCTGCAAAAACTGCTGCGGCGGCTGCACGACGAAGGTACCGCCGTGCAGGTGCGCGACTTTCGTCCGGAATTCGCCAGGCTGCTTGATGTCGTCGCACGGCAGGTAGCCGGTCAAGCAGATGCCGTCTCCCCGGTTGCCAGTGCGCCCTTGTCGAGGCTTGAAGCCCTGGGCCGGGGCGCTGAAGCCGCCTTCAAGCAGGCCGTTGCGCTGCTCAGCTTCGTCGGGGAGAGCGCGGTCGCGCTGGCGGGATGCGTCGTCCATCCGGCGCGATTCAGGTGGCGTCCCATGCTCTACAACATACGCAGCGCCGGATTCGACGCGCTGCCCATTGTCGGAATGCTGTTGTTCCTGGTCGGGATCGTTGTCGCCTATCAGGGCGCCGACCAGCTAAGGCAATACGGAGCCAACATCTTTGTTGCCGTTCTCGTCGGCTTGTCCATGTTGCTCGAATTCGCACCCTTGATCACTGCCCTCATCGTCGCCGGGCGTTCGGGTTCCGCCTATGCAGCGCAGATCGGCTCGATGTCCGTGACCGAGGAGATCGACGCCATGCGCACCATCGGCATCGCGCCTCTGGATCTGCTGGTCCTGCCCAAGATCATCGCGCTGATGATCGCGCTGCCGTTGTTGACCGTTTTTGCGGACGTGCTCGGCGTGTTCGGCGGCATGATCATGGCGCGCGCGCAGCTGGGTGTGGGCTTTGGGGAATTCCTGGATCGTTTCGTCAAGGCGGTCAGCGTTACTGCATTTCTGATCGGCATCTGCAAGGCACCGGTTTTCGCGGCCATCATCGCCGTGGTCGGCTGCTTTCAGGGTTTTCGCACCAAGGGCGGCCCCGACAGCGTCGGCCGTCAGACCACGCT
This sequence comes from Betaproteobacteria bacterium, assembly GCA_031403365.1. GTDB lineage: Bacteria > Pseudomonadota > Gammaproteobacteria > Burkholderiales > JACQAP01 > JACQAP01. The sequence goes on from JANNTE010000368.1 coordinate 3,373, forward strand.
CAGCGTAGTACAGGCGACCTTCCTCGTGATCGTTGCCGACGCACTGTTCTCGATCGCCTTCAGCAAGCTGGACCTTTGACGTGCAAAGCGAATCCCATACGGATGAAACGGTCATCGAGGTGAGAAACGTGTCGACACGTTTCGGCGACCAAGTCGTGCATTGCGAGCTCGACCTCGAAGTGCGTCGTGCCGAGATATTCGCTTTGATCGGCGGGAGCGGCTCCGGCAAATCGACGCTGCTGCGCGAAATGATCCTTCTGCAACGCCCCGACTCGGGATCCATCCGGGTGCTCGGCGTCGAGCTGCAACAACTCGGCAACGACGCAGCCCTCGCGCTGCGCCAGCGCTGGGGGGTGATGTTCCAGCATGGCGGCTTGTTCGGCTCGCTTACGGTGATCGAAAACATCGGTTTGCCGCTACGCGAGCACACCGGGCTGCAAGACGTGTTGATCGACGAAATCGCGGCATGGAAGCTCGCCATGACCGGCCTCAAGCCGGAGGTCGGCGCACAGTACCCGTCCGAATTGAGCGGCGGCATGATGAAGCGCGCCTCCCTGGCCCGCGCGCTGGCGCTCGACCCGGAACTGCTGTTTCTCGACGAACCGACCGCCGGCCTCGACCCAAACAGCGCCGGCGAAGTCGACGAACTCGTGCTCAAGCTGCGTGACCTGTTCGGCCTGACCATAGTGATGATTACTCACGACCTCGACCTGTTGTGGCAGGTGGCCGACCGCGTCGCGGTCCTCGCCGAGGGCAGGGTGCAAGGCGTCGGCTCGATGTCCGAGCTCTCGCAAATGGAACATCCCGCCATTCGGCAATTCTTCGGCGGCTCGCGCGGGAGAGCGGCACAGGAACAGAAGAAACAGCCGACCGCGGTGCAAACCGGTGGAAAAGTCGAGAGGCCGTCATCGAAACCAAAGTGAACTACGCGGTCGTCGGCGTATTTGTGCTCGTCCTTGGCGCGGTGCTGGTCGCCGGCGTGCTCTGGCTCGCCTCGGGCGGCGCTTTCCAGAAGCAATACGACCTGTATCTGGCGATCGAAGAGGAGTCGGTAGCCGGCCTCAATCTGAACTCGCCGGTCAAATACAACGGCGTAGACGTGGGCAAGGTACAGGACATCCGGCTGGATCCGGCGAACCCCGAGCACGTGCGGCTGATTTTCGCGATTGAGCGCGGCACGCCGATCAAGGAGGACACGGTAGCGATGCTCAAGGCACAGGGCCTGACAGGCATCGCTTATGTCGAGCTCAGTGGGGGCACCCGCAATGCGCCGGCGCTGCGCGCAAGCGCGGGAAGCGAGTATCCGGTGATCCGCACCAGGCCCTCGCTCAGCGCCCGGCTGGAAAACGTACTGACGACCGTTCTTACCCGCCTCGACAGCATCTCGACCAACATCAATTCCATGCTCAGCGACGACAACCGCACGGCCTTCAACAGCGCGCTCGCCGACTTCTCCGCCGTGGCGCGCACAATCGCCGCCCGCAAGGAAACGCTCGACGCAGGCATCGTCAGTGCGGCACGCACCTTCGACAACAGTGCCCGCGCGACCGCGCGGCTCGACCCCGTGATCGAGCGCATCACCCGCGGCGCCGAGGCCGTGGAAAAAATGGGCAACGAGGTCGCCCGCACCAGCGCTGCCGCGGGGCAAACGGTGAGCGAAGTCGGCGCCGACCGGAAGCGCTTCACCGCGGATACACAGCCGGAACTCGAACGCCTGCTCGGCGAACTCAGTGTCCTGTCGAACTCGCTGCGGCGCCTCAGCGAGCAAACCGAACGCAATCCGGGTGGCCTCCTGTTCGGTCGCATGCCGGTGTTGGAAGGGCCGGGAGAATCATCCACAGGAACACGACGGCCATGAACAACTCATCCTTCGCAAGACCCTGTCGGATCGGTGTCGCCGGCCTGTTGCTGACCCTGGCCGGCGGTTGCAGCGGACTGTTTCCTGCGACGACAACGACGCCGCAACCCTCCTTCTATTCGCTCGACAACGCGCAGGGCGCGGCGGCGGCGGTTCGGCCCACGGTCCCGGCCGCAGCGCCGACGTTGATAATCAATCCTCCGCACGCGGCCGCCGGCTTCGACAGCTCGCGCATCATCTACGTGCGCGAGACCCACAAGCTCGAGTATTTCTCTCGCAGTGAATGGGTGGACACGCCGGCGCGCATGCTCGCGCCGCTCATCGTCGCCGCCGTCGAGAACAGCGGTGCGTTCCGGGCTGTGGTGCTGACGCCGAGCGCCGCGGCCGGCGACCTGAGGCTCGACACCGAGATCGTGCGGTTACAGCACGAATTCGGCAGCCAGCCGAGTCGCGTGCGTTTCACGCTGCGCGCCTATATTGTCGACAACACGACGCGCCGGGTGCTGGCGTCGCGCGAATTCGATGAGACCGTTGCTGCAACGATTGCGGATCCCTACGGTGGGGTCGTTGCGGCCAATCGCGCAGTGCACACTGTGCTGGAACACCTTGCGAGATTTTGCGCCAAAGCGGCGCTGAACTGGCAACCCCCCGCTGCCGAAGTCCCAAAACGCGCCGAAGGAAGCCTGCCCAGGCGCTGAAACCGCGCCGCCCCGGCAACGACAAGGATTACTGTTTTTGCGCGACGGCCCGGCCTTCCGCATTCACGAACACCCGGTAGCGGTCGCCGTTCTTGCATGACGCGACGTGGTCGTTGGTCGCTTGCTGTGTGGCGCTGACTACTTCGCCGCATGGCATGCCCAGCAGCATGATGACGGCTGTCAGGTCCTTGAGCAACGTCACTTCTTGCGCCGCCGGCAACGGTCCTGGCAAGAGCGCCGCGAGTGAGAATAACAGGGCTGAAGCCCGGGCACGAATGATCAACTTGATTCTCCTTGAGTCAGGCTATTGAATTGAATTTTTTCGCATCCGCGAGAATGTTCCAGATCGCTTCGCGCGACCCCGCGATCGTGCGGCCCAGGGATGGATCGTTGTCCTGGACGAGGGAGAGCACCTTGAGGACGAGCATATCGTACGGTCGCCGCAATGCGGCTACGTCGGTCTTCTGCCCGCCCTGGTGATGCGTGCGGAACTGCTTCACCAGATCATCCACCTGGCCCTTGAGTGCGAGCTTGGTGAAGACGCCGATGGCTTTGGTATCCCGCAGCCGCGCCGTCAGACCCGCCACATCCAGTGTCGGCTCCAGCGTCTTGGCGACGGGAAGAGGTTTCTCATTCTTTCGCGGCGGCTCAATGGCCGGCGAAGCAGTAACAACTTTTGCACGCGTTTCAACGCGCGGCGGAGCGGCCTTGGCGGCGCTCTGGCTCCTGGACGGTGGCGTCGGTGCACCGGCAACCGGTTCGGGCTTGATGGCTTCGTTCTCGGTCGTCACCGGCTGGTGCGGCCCTTCAGCTAAGGGCGCCTCCTTTACCCCGGCGCAACCCGCCGCCAGGGTTAGGAAGAGCATACCGATAGCGCGCGCTGCATGCGTCATTTGTAGGCTCCGGTTCTGTGTCTATGCGAGCAATCTATTCGTCCGCCAGGGTGCCGTCTGTTCGGTAGTCAACTGAGCGCCCGGCACCTGCCGGTGCACTATTGGGTTGGGACCCTTGGTCCAACTTCAGCTATTCGCGACTTCTATCACTCGCTGCCTTCGCTTGTTGATTCGCCAAGGTCATCTCGTCGAAGAGCAGGGCATGAGCTGCAGCAATTGACGTATCGCCGGAACGGCGGAATTGGCGCGCGTCGAAAAAAAGTGTTTGAAACCCCTATTCGCACGTCGAGAACTCCGGCCTCGACGGGCGTTCCAACTGTCTATCAGGGTCGCTCGTTTAAAAAATGACAACAGCCATCAAGATCCACAAGGGGCAGGCCCCAAAGCCGTTGAACAGGCAAGCGTTTCGCGAACGCTTCCAGGCCCGCTTTCAGGATCCTGCTTATACGGTCGAAGCCGATGCGATAGCCCGTCTCGAAGCCATCGCCTGGGATGCCTTCAAGGAGGGCCGCAAGGCGCCGTTCACGCGCAAGGCAGGCACCGCGTTCGCGGATCCGAGCTATGACCTTTCGGTCGAGTGGCTCGAAACCCGCCGGCGCCTCAAGGCTGCGGAGAAAGTCTGGAAGGACAAGTCCAGCCCGTCGCGCGTGCTCCTTATCTGTGGCAGTGCCCGCAATGACGGCACCTGTCCCGGCGAAGTCTCCAAGACCTGGCGCCTCACCGAAAGTGCGCGGCACGTCGTGCAGAGCAAAGGCCTCCTGGCCGATGTCCTCGATCTGAGCCTCGTCACCTCGGAGTACGGCCGCAACATCCATCCCTGCAAGGGTTGCGTGTCCACCGCCATGCCGTTATGCCATTGGCCGTGCACCTGCTATCCCAATCACGCGCTGGGCCAGACCAACGATTGGATGGCGGAAATCTACGAACGCTGGACCGCCGCCCACGCCGTGATCATTTTCGCGCCTACCTACTGGTACCAATCGCCGAGCCCCCTCAAGCTGATGATGGATCGCATGGTGTGCGCAGACGGCGGCAATCCCGATCCCACCACGACCCACGGCAAGAAGGCGCTCGAGGCGAAGCTGCTGGAACAGAAAGGCTGGGACTACCCGAAGCACGTCGCCGGTCGCATCTATGGCGTGGTCGTGCATGGGGATGTAGCGGGCGTGGAATCGCAACGGCGCAATCTTACCGACTGGCTCGACTGGATGGGGCTCATCGACGCGGGCGCCGCCGGGAAGCTCGATCGCTATATCGGTTATTTCGAACCGTACTACAACAGCCACGACGCGCTCGACGCCGATGCGTCCTTGCAGGAAGAAGTCCGCAACGTCGCGCGCGCGGTGGTCGGTGCCGTGGGGCTGTTGCGTACAGGAAAGCTCGAGCAACCCGACAGGAAACTGAAGCAACCGCGCCCGAAGTAATTCGGGCGTTCCGCGCATTACTCAACCCAAAAAGGAGTCACCATGATCGAGAAATCCGCCAGTGTGCATTGGGAAGGACAAGGCAAGAAGGGAGTGGGCAAAATCAGCACCGAGACCGCCGCCCTCAAGAACTACCCCTATGGGTTCGGCAGCCGTTTCGAGGACGACCGCAAGGGCACCAACCCCGAGGAAATCCTGGGCGCCGCCCACGCCGCCTGCTTCACGATGGCGTTCTCCTTCGCCGCGGACAAGGCAGGCTTCGCCACCACCAGGGTCGACACCAAGGCCAGGGTGCGCCTGGCCAAGGATGGCGATGGCTTCAAGATCGACCGTATCGCACTGGAAATGTCCGCGTCCGTGCCGGGCATCGACGAAGCGAAGTTCCAGGAGCTCGCGGCCGCATCGAAAAAGGGCTGCCCGCTTTCCAAGGCCCTGGCGAGCGTGCCCGAGATCACGCTCAAGGCGACGCTCGTCAAGTAGCGCCGCGCGACGGAATCGATTGGCGTTGATGTCCGCGCTTTCGGGCACGCGCTTCGCTGCGCCCCGGCTTGCGACCTTGATCATCGCGCGTCCGACCTGCCGCGTCGTCGTCATGTCGCCGCTGGAATTCATCAGGGATGAGGGGTGAGTAGGTTCCAACGGCGTCGGGGGCCTTCCTGCTTTAAGCCGTCCCTCGTCCCGCGCTCCTGTCAAAAATGATCAAACGAAAATCCCGCGGTGCCAGCCGGCGCGACTTCTGGCTGGCGGTCAGTCCCGTGGTGCTGGTGGCAATCGGGGCGTTCGTCATTGCTTTGCGTTTTGTCGAACCGGCGCCGCCTGACTCGATTGTGATGTCCACCGGCGCCGTCGATAGCGGTTATCACATGTTCGCGATGCGCTATCAGGAAATCCTGGCACGTGACGGCGTCAGGGTCGAATTGCGCATCTCGGCCGGATCGCAGGAAAATGTCAGCCGGCTGCTGGACAAGGAATCCAGGGTGGAGGTGGGCTTCCTGCAGGGCGGCTCGGCCTACGCTGTGAATGCACCTGAACTCGTTTCACTGGGCAGCATTTACTACGAACCGTTGTGGGTCTTCTACCGCGGACCGGAGGTTCACGACTTCGGCGGGTTGCACGGCAAAAAGCTCGCAATCGGCCCGGAAGAAAGCGGCTCGCGCGCGCTCGCGCTGCAGTTGCTGGCGGTCAACGCCACCGTCATGCCGCCCACTGAGCTCCTGCCCGAGAACGGACAACGGGCAAACGAATTGCTGCTTCAGGGCAAGCTCGATGCCGTATTCATGGTCGGCCCCGCTGAGTCCCCACTGGTGGAGCAACTGATGTCGGCACCGGGAATCAGGTTGCTGAGTCTCGATCGCGCGGATGCCTACACGCGGCGCTTTCCGGCGCTGACCAAACTGACCTTGCCGCAAGGTGTGTTCGACTTCATCAATAACGTGCCCGCGCACGACGTCACGCTGATCTCGCCGACCGCGAACCTGCTGGCAATCGACAAACTGCATCCGGCGCTGGAGTACCTGCTGATGCGCGCGGCCAGCGAGATCCACGGCGGTGCGGGACTGTTGCACAAGGCAGGCGATTTTCCGGCCCCGCTCAATGCCGAGTTTCCGCTCAGCGCCGAAGCGAGTCGCTATTACAAATCGGGCCCAACTTTCCTGCAGCGTTACCTGCCTTACTGGGCAGCGGTGCTGGTGGACCGATTGTGGCTCACGTTGCTGCCGATGGTGGCCCTGCTGGTCCCGCTGGGGCGCATTATTCCAGCACTCTATAGCTGGCGCGCTCGTTCGCGCGTTTACCGCTGGTACGCAAGACTTAAGGAAGTGGAACTGGATCTGGACGAAAATTCCACGCCGGAAGAACTGACCGCACTGCTCGCACAGCTCGACCAGATCGAGCGTGCCGTCAACCACATCAATACACCGCTCGCCTACGCTGACAACATCTACGCTTTCCGCCAGAACGTAAATCTCGTAAGACGGCGGGTGCAGGCCCAGCTCTCGGCCGCGAAATGAAGAATCGATGCTTCACCCCGCATCAATGATCCGATTGCGCCTGCTTCCCTGCTGACCAAAGAAGCAGGCATCACCGATCCTGTCGTGATCTGCGCCGCACTTCAGGAGCACCTCGACACCTTCCCGGCTCAAATCCAGGCGCACACCGGTACGGCGTTTCCCCAGCTCGTCGAAGAGCAGGTCATGAGCTACATGGTTTGCTCGCGCGCAACGCGAAGTCGCGCTCGGCAATCGCGCCGGGTCCGGCAGACAGCGAACACGAAAACCATCGCAGGCAACATTCATCGGCGCGCATGCTCACTTGCATCTTGGCCCCGATTGCCCCTCCCGGAGCAGGCAGTCCGAGATGACCTTGGTCATCCAGCTTTAGCTTATTCGCGTTTCTTTGACTCCATCCTGGCTTTCAGGTCCGCGAATGGATTGAACGTCGCGGTCGATAAAGCAGCCTTTGTATCCGTGCGACCCGCCGCGTCCTTTATCTTGGAATGCTCGTGCTCGTGACAATAGGTGCAGAGGAGTTCCCAATGATGATTTCGTGGTTCCGCGAAGCGGCGTCGTTAACTTCGTGAGCGTCGAGAAAGTCGCAAATTCGTTCCAGATCGTCCGAGACGCCAGGAAGCAGTTCGATCCGCGTGGTTCTCAACGGGCGAATTTTCTGGCTGCGGGGCGTTTGACTTCTTTACCTGACGTGCGAGCCTGCAGATAGGCTTTCATTTCCGGCCAGGGTATGGATTTCCCCGACTCAACAAACTGTGCGTAGCGTTGGTCGGCTAGATCATTAAATGCGGCCCGCTGTTCCTCATTGGCTGCTTTTTCAGCAATGGCTTCGAGAATAAAACCATGTGCGGTCTTGCCTGCGCGGTCGGCTGCCGCGGCGACACGCGCTTTGAGGTCTTCTGGTAATCGTATTGTGGTGGTAGACATGGGAGAGCCTCATGGCAGACGATTTAGAGGCAAAACTGTAGCGCAGTAGTGCTATCCCGGATTGTCACACGGGTGGAATGCGGGGCGAGGGGTCATGCGAGGGCAGAGCAGAGAGCAGATTTCCACCTGCCTTCACGCATCAACCCGTGCATGCGGTGACGCACAAGAACCCGTCCTGCGTTTGTTGGCGCGACTGAGTAGGTCGCGCTTGCGCGCTCGAACCGCGCGTACAAAGGGCGTTCTCTTGCTTGGCCTTGGCATACAGCTTGCCAGAGTGAACTACCCTCGCCTAAAGGCGAGGGCTTCAAATTTCGGCTCAAGCCGGTGAGGGTCGGCCTCAGGGCCGACTCGCGAACACTCCCTTCTCCCTCCGGGAGAAGGGCCGGGGATGAGGGAAACGCACTCTACGCAATTCACCAAGGCATGCATCGTGGACAAAAACTTTCCCTCGCCCTGCACCCTCTGCTCCGCTTCAAGTGTTCCCTTGTCCCGGAGGGAGAGGGAAAATTCAACTCCCTTCGCCTAAAGGCGAGGGGTTTACGGATCCCCTATCGGGGACTCTAAACCCTATGCGGCAAACAGTTTGTCGTAGGCCGCGAGCAGCGTTTGATGCATGGCGCTGCCTTGCATATCCGTACCCAGCGTTTCCAAGCCGAAGTACGTCTCGCTGCGATCGAGCAATGCCACCGCTTGACGCACGGTTTCCTTTCCATAGAGCAAGTCCAGCGCGCGGCGGTAGTTCGCGGTGTCGTCCAGGTTCATCAGGCTTTCAATACAGCGGTACACCAGCCGCCGCGCCGGTTTCATTTCCTGAAAATTGTGGATCCAGTCACAGCCTTCGCGCGTGGCATCTTCATCGCCTATGGCCAGCGCCAGCAGTGTTTTTAATTCACCGACGCGCAGTTGCTTCCACACGGTGTCGAGCGGGATCGCCAGCCCGAGGATTTCCCACAGCGGACGCTCGTCACTCAGATTCAGGGTTTGCAGATCAGCGAGTAGCGCGCGGGCTTCGGCCTCGCTTAAGGCAGGCAGCCTGACCAGCGCCGGACGTATGCGGTTGCCCACGCTGTTGTTTTCCCACGCCAGATCCTCCACCGGATAAACCTCCGACATGCCCGGCACCAGGATGCGGCAACTGTAGGCGCCCTGTTCGGAAAAATCCGCGACGTAGATGTCCCGGCCTTCGGCCTTCACGCACTCGCACAGCCACGCGTAGTCTTCGGCGGTGGTGGTACTGAAGTTCCAGTCAGCAAACGCGAAATCCGGTTTGTCACCGAGAAAATTCCAGCTAATGACGCCGCTGGAATCGACAAAGTGAATTTCCAGATTGGAAGGCATGGTGATTTCTTCCATGTCGAATCCCGGTTCGGGAAAACTCTCCAACGCAGACAGCGCGCGGCCCTGAAGCAGTTCGGTCAACGCGCGTTCCAGCGCCACTTCGAAACGCGGATGCGCGCCAAAGCTGGCGAAGCAGCCCTGGTCTTTCGGGTGCAGCAGTGTCACGTTCATCACCGGATAGCGCCCGCCCAGCGACGCATCACGCACCAGGATGCCGAAGCCAGCCTCGCGCAAGCCCTCTATGCCGGCGGCGATGCCCGGATAACGCGCGATCACCTCGTCGGGCACTTCGGGCAGGCACAAGCCCTGGCTGATGATGCGGTTCTTGATGTGACGCTCGAAAATCTCCGACAAAGCCTGACTGCGCGCCTCCATCAGCGTGTTGCCCGCCGCCATACCGTTGCTCACATACAGATTGCCGATGATGTTCACCGGTATCCAGGTCTGCGCACCATCGCGGAGGCGCGTGTAGGGCAGCGCGCAGATGCCGCGCGCGGTATTGCCGGAATTCAGGTCCACCAGCACATGATCCTCGATGTCGCCATCCGGATTGTAGAACTGGTGCAGCTCAGCGTTCAGCAACTCTTCGGGCCATTGGCCATTTTTCGTCGGCGCAAACCAGCGCTCCTGCGGATAATGAACAAACGCAGCGTTGGCCCGCGTTTCACCCAGGTGAAAGTGCGTCCAGAAATAATGCGTGTTCAGTCGCTCGAAAAATTCCCCCAGGGCGCTGGCCCGCGCCGCGAGTTTGGTAGCCCCTTTGCCATTGGCGAACAGCATCGGGCATTCGTGATCGCGCACATGCACCGACCAGATCGACTCGACGGGATTCAACCACGACGATTCATCCAAATTAAAGCCGCGCGATGACAGCTTCTGCTGCATGGTGGCGATGGTCGATTCGAGCGAGGCGTCTTTGCCGGGGATGAAGCTTTCGGTTTGCATGTGTGCCTGATACCTTTGAAGAGGGCGCGATAGTGGCACAGTTCGCGGGAGGGGGATCAGCGCGCGCCTCTTCCATCGGCATATGAGACTGAAACGGGTTCCGTGTTTCTAAGCGCAAATGAATAACCAACGTTTGGCAGCAATGTAAAACATGGCGCTGCCACCCGATAGCCGCCAGCGCATTTCATCGGCCGCGATAGCCCGCTTCGCGCTCACTGCGCAAGGATAGGATGCGTCTTGTAGTTCAAACAAAAAGGGCAGCCGCAGCCGCCCTTTAGTTTGAAAGCGACGAACCCGGTTATTTCTTGCGCAGTTTCCGAATGGCGGCGATCTGTGCGGCCATCATGGAAAACTCCGCTTGCAAGGTGGCGATTTCCTGTTTGTCGGTGGCGTTGCGCAAGGCGTCCTCGGCGCGTTTTTGCGCTTCCAGCGCCTTCACCTCATCTAGGTCATGGCCGCGAATTGCGGTGTCGGCGAGTACGGTTACCAGCGCGGGTTGCACTTCGAGAATGCCACCGGCAACGAAAATCAGATTCTCTTCTCCGCCGCCAGCCGGCTTGATGCGCACGGCGCCCGGCTTGATGCGCGTAATCAGCGGCGTATGGCGCGGATAAATGCCCAGTTCGCCCGCTTCGCCCGGCAAAACGACGAATTCGGCCTCGCCGGAATAGACCGAGGCTTCGGCGCTCACCACATCCACATGCATCGTATTGGCCATTTCAATTTCCGGGTAAAGGCTTACTGCAGGGTCTTGGCTTTCTCAAACGCTTCTTCGATGCCGCCAACCATGTAAAACGCCTGCTCGGGCAGCGCGTCGCATTCGCCATTGACGATCATCTTGAAACCCTTGATGGTTTCCTTGAGCGGCACGAATTTGCCGGGCGAGCCGGTGAACACTTCGGCGACATGGAAGGGCTGTGACAGGAAGCGCTGAATTTTGCGCGCGCGCGACACCGCCAGTTTGTCCTCAGGGGAGAGTTCGTCCATGCCGAGAATGGCGATGATGTCGCGCAATTCCTTGTAGCGTTGCAGCGTGGCCTGCACGGCGCGCGTGGTGTTGTAGTGATCTTCGCCAATGACATTCGGGTCGATCTGGCGCGAGGTGGAGTCGAGCGGGTCCACGGCGGGATAAATGCCCAGTGATGCGATATCGCGCGACAACACAACGGTCGCATCCAGGTGACCGAAGGTGGTCGCGGGAGACGGGTCGGTCAAGTCATCGGCCGGCACGTACACGGCCTGGATCGAGGTGATCGAGCCGGTCTTGGTGGAGGTGATGCGCTCTTGCAGGCGGCCCATTTCCTCGGCCAGCGTGGGCTGGTAACCCACGGCGGAGGGCATGCGGCCCAGCAGCGCGGAGACTTCGGTGCCTGCGAGTGTGAAACGATAAATGTTGTCGACGAAGAACAGAATGTCACGGCCTTCGTCACGGAATTTTTCCGCCATGGTCAGGCCGCTCAGCGCCACGCGCAGACGGTTGCCCGGCGGCTCGTTCATCTGGCCGAACACCATGGCCACTTTTGATTCTGGCAAGTTGTCGAGCTTGATGACGCCGGCTTCCGACATTTCGTGATAGAAGTCGTTGCCCTCGCGTGTGCGCTCGCCGACACCGGCGAACACCGACAGTCCGGAGTGCTGCTTGGCGATATTGTTGATGAGTTCCAGCATGTTCACGGTCTTGCCCACGCCGGCACCGCCGAACAGGCCGATCTTGCCGCCTTTGGCGAACGGGCACACGAGATCGATCACCTTGATGCCGGTGGGCAACAGATCCACTGAGGGCGAAAGCTCATCGAACTTTGGCGCGGGCTGATGGATTTCGCGGCGCTCTTCAGTCTTGATTGGGCCTTGCTCGTCGATCGGGCGCCCCAGCACGTCCATAATGCGGCCCAGTGTGGCAGCGCCGACAGGCACCGAAATTCCGGCACCGGTGCCTTTCACTTTCATGCCGCGACGCAGACCGTCAGA
>JANNTE010000369.1:0-4748 GCA_031403365.1 Betaproteobacteria bacterium
CTGGCAAGCCAGGGTCTGCCCAAAGGCAGCCTGGTCGGCTTTGAACTGATGGAGGCTTCGAAGCTCGGCACCAGCCAGTTCCTTGAGCAAGTTAATTATCAACGCGCTCTGGAAGGTGAACTGGCGCGTTCGATCCAGTCGGTCTCCGCCGTGGGCGGCGCGCGGGTACACCTGGCGATTCCCAAACCCAGCGTTTTCATGCGCGATCAGCACAAACCAAGCGCGTCGGTGCTGGTCAATTTGAACACCGGGCGCACGCTCGAGCCCGGTCAGGTCAGCGCAATCGTGCACCTGGTGTCGAGCAGCGTCCCGGATCTGCTGGTGAAGAACGTCGCGGTCATCGACCAGAATGGCAATCTGCTGTCCGCGCAAAACGACACCCTGCAACAAAACGGTCTCGATCCCGGCCAGCTCAAGTATGTCAAGACCATGGAGCAGGACTATGTCCGGCGCATCGAGTCCATCGTGCTGCCCGTGGTCGGCGACGCCAATGTGCACGCCCAGGTCACTGCGGATGTCGATTTTTCACAGACCGAGCAAGCCGAGGAAACCTGGCGGCCGAACCAGACCGCCGCGGCCGCCGCGATACGCAGCCAGACTCTGAACGAATCAAGCACCGGCGCGGGCAGCCCGGGCGGCGGCGTGCCGGGTGCCTTGTCGAACCAACCGCCCTCGCCGGCGGCGGCGCCCATTACCGGCCAGGGCGCTGCACCCGCGTCCGCGGCGAATACGTCCGCCACCAGCACCACCAAAAACACGGCGATGAGCTACGAGGTGGACAAATCACTCAAACACATTCGCTACGCAACCGGCAACGTCAAGCGGCTGTCGGTCGCGGTGGTCGTGAACTATCGCAAGATCACCTCGAAGAGCGGCAAAGTGTCCTACAAGCCGCGTACCACCGAGGAAATGGAGCAGATCAACAAGCTCGTGCGCGAAGCCATGGGCTTCACCGAATCCAGAGGCGACAGCGTGACGGTGGCCAATACCGCGTTCAACGTGGCCGAGGCGCAGGCGCTGGAAACCGTGCCATTCTGGAAAGAACCCGGCACCTTTGCAATGGCCTGGGAAATCGGCAGGAACCTTCTGATTGCCGCCGTGGTGCTGTTCGTGTTCTTCAAAGTGCTGCGCCCGATGTTTCGCACCGCCATGACACCGCCGCCGGTAGTCGAACCACCGGAAACGTCCGCCGCCGCGCGAGGCGCGCTGCCTGCTCCCGCCAATCAGCCGCCTTATCAGAACAGTCTCGACTCGGCAAAACAACTGGCTCGTAACGAGCCGGCGCTGGTCGCCAATATCGTTCGCAGTTGGGTAGCCGGCGATGAGCGCTGACGGAATCGAGAAGAGTGCCATTCTGATGATGTCACTCGGCGAAGAAGCCGCCGCTGCGGTTTTCAAGTATCTCGGGCCGCGCGAGGTTCAGAAACTCGGCCAGGCCATGGCCAACATGAAGGACGTCACCCGGGAAAGCATCAACGGCGCTTTGAGCGAACTACACAAAGCGGCCAGCGAGAAGACTTCGCTGGGCATGGATTCAGACGAATATATCCGCACCGTTTTGACCAAGGCGCTCGGTGACGACAAGGCGGCAGGCCTGATCGATCGCATTCTCCAGAGCGGTGACACCAGCGGCATCGAAGGCCTGAAGTGGATGGACTCCGCCGCGGTTGCCGAACTGGTCAAGAACGAGCACCCGCAAATTATCGCCACCATTCTGGTGCATCTGGACCGCGACCAGGCGAGCGAAGTCCTCGGACACCTCGTCGAACGCACGCGCAACGACGTGATCCTGCGCATCGCCACGCTCGACGGCATCCAGCCCTCGGCGCTGAAGGAACTCAATGAAGTATTGACCAAGTTGCTGTCGGGAAACAGCAACCTCAAGAAGAGCCCGATGGGCGGCGTGCGCACTGCGGCGGAAATCATGAACTTCATGGCGGGAACCGTGGAAGGCACGGTCATGGAAAGCATTCGCGAGTACGACGGCGATCTGGCGCAGAAAATCCTCGACGAGATGTTCGTATTCGACAACCTGATTGAAATCGAGGATCGCGGCATACAGCTGATCCTGCGCGAAGTCCAGTCGGAGTCCCTGATTGTCGCCCTGAAAGGCGCCAGCGAGGAATTGCGCGAGAAAATTCTAAAAAACATGTCCACTCGCGCCGCGGAAACGTTGCGCGAAGACCTCGAAGGCAAAGGCCCGGTGCGCCTGTCGGAAGTCGAAGCCGAGCAGAAAGAAATTCTCAAACTGGTTCGCCGTCTCTCCGACGAAGGCCAGATCTCTATTGGCGGCAAGGGAGACGATGCGTATGTTTGATCAGAGGACAGTAGAAACAAGCCTGCAGGTCTCCACACATTCTGCTGAATCAGCGCACTCCCGATGAGCGCACCCAATCTCATTCAGAAAGACGATTTGCGCGGCTGCGAACCGTGGCAGTTCGACAGCTTCGATGTTCCCGGCAGCAAGGGCATGGTATCGCTCACGACCGCAGCTCAAGTCGAGGAGATTCATCACCAGGCGCGGCGCGACGGTTATCAGGCCGGGTTGAAGGAAGGCCGCCAGAGCGCGGCTTCGCAGGTCGAGCAGCTTGGCGTCCTGGCCGGCGCGTTTGCGTCGCAGACCGCCGAGCTCGATGGGCGGCTTGCGCAGCAAGCGCTCGATGTTGCACTCGAGGTCGCGCGCCGCATGCTGCACGCGGCTCTGGAGATCAAACCGGAACTGGTGTTGCCGGTAGTCCGGGATGCGGTGCGCAGCCTGCCCGCTTCCGGAGAAGCACGGCGCTTGTGCCTGCATCCCGACGATGCCGCGCTGGTACGCGAAATACTCGGGGACGCACTCGGCGCCGCCGGTTGGACCATTGTCGATGACAACACCCTGCCTCGCGGCGGCTGCATGGTCTGCACTGCCCATGGCGAAGTCGACGGCACGCCGCCCGAGCGCTGGCGCCGCATCATCGCCGCGCTCGGCCGCGACGTCGCCTGGCTGGAAACCGGGGCGGAACCGGACACGGCATGAATGCCCTGGCTTCAACAGGGCCCTACACACGCGCTTCGCGCATTGCCGGTTTCATGGATGACTGCCGCGCGCGCGTCGTGACGAGCCAGCCTTTGGCACCATGCGGCTACCTCACACGCGCGGCCGGACTGGTGATGGAGGCTGTTGGCCTCAAGCTTGCCGTGGGAAGCACATGCACCCTGTTGCTGCCAAACGGCAATTCCGGCGAAGCCGAAGTGGTTGGCTTTTCCGGCGAGCGCCTGTTTCTGATGCCGGCGCACGACGTCCATGGACTGACACCGGGCGCGCGCGTCGTCCCTCAGGCCATTGCGGTCACCCCGCCGCGCCTGGGAGAGCGCGAAACGCCGCGCCGGCGCGCCGCCGATCGCGGCAAGCATGTGCCGGTGGGCACTGCGCTGCTGGGCCGGGTTCTCGATGGCGCGGGCAATGCGCTCGATGGCCTGCCGGCACCGCAGCTCGACCACATGCAGCCGCTGTACAGCCGGCCGGTTAATCCGTTGCAGCGCGCGCCGATCGACAAACCGCTCGATGTCGGCGTGCGCGCCGTCAACGCCCTGCTCACGGTGGGTCGCGGACAACGCCTGGGATTGTTCGCGGGCTCGGGCGTGGGCAAGAGCGTGCTATTGGGCATGATGGCCCGCTACACCACCGCAGATGTGACGGTGGTCGGACTGATCGGTGAGCGTGGCCGCGAAGTCAAGGAATTCATCGAACAAATTCTTGGTCCGCAGGGCATGGCACGTTCGGTCGTGGTCGCAGCACCCGCGGACACCTCGCCCTTGATGCGATTGCAGGGCGCGGCCTACGCCACGGCGGTGGCCGAATACTTTCGCGACCAGGGCAGGAATGTGCTGCTGATCATGGACTCGCTCACGCGCGTGGCCATGGCGCAAAGGGAGATCGCACTGGCGATCGGGGAGCCTCCGGCGACCAAGGGCTATCCGCCTTCGGTATTCGCGAAACTTCCGGCCCTGGTTGAACGCGCCGGCAACGGAATCACCGGCGGCGGATCAATTACCGCGTTTTACACCGTACTCACCGAAGGTGACGACCCGTCGGATCCGATTGGAGATTGCGCGCGGGCGATTCTCGACGGGCATTTCGTGTTGTCGCGGCAACTGGCGGAATCCGGGCATTACCCCGCCATCGACATCGAAGCATCGATCAGCCGCGCCATGACCTCATTGGTGAACGACGCGCAGCTTGATGACACCCGCCGGCTGAAAGCGCTCTACTCGCGCTATCAGCGCAATCGCGATCTGATCAATGTCGGAGCTTACGTGGCCGGCAGCGATCCGCTGCTTGATCAGGCCATTGCGCTGATGCCGAAAATGGAGGCGTTTCTGCGCCAAAACATGCGCAGCCGCGAACCCCTGGCCCATTGCATTGCTCAACTTCATGATTTGTTCAACAACGGCTCAGAGGGAAGAACCCGATGAACCCGGAACAACTGTTCTCCGCGCTCACGCTGACCTCTTGACCTTGACCGCCCAGGAAACCATATGGCCAAGCCATTTGCACTCGACGCAGTGATGGATCTCTCGCGCAAGCAGGCGGACGCAGCGGTCGCGAACCTTGCGGCCAAGCGTGCCCGACAACAAGCCGCACTAGATACGCTGAAGATGCTGGAAACCTGTCGGCAGGACTACCAGGCGCGCTTCGAACGCAGCAGTCTGGCGGGAATCGGCCACGAGCAATGGCGCAACTATCATGAATTCCTGCACAAGATCGA
>JANNTE010000370.1:0-1618 GCA_031403365.1 Betaproteobacteria bacterium
CCACGATGACATCGCCGGGTTGTGCGAGGTCGATGGCTTTGTGGATCAGCAAATTGTCGCCCGGCGCGGTGCGCACGGTCAGGGCCGGGCCGCAGAGTTTGCCGCTGCGATGCATTGCCAGCAGCGCACTGGAAACCTGCCCGGTTCGTCCCATGCTGTCGCACAGATTTGCCGCAGCGTGCCGTGCCAATGTCGCGATCAGTTCCCTGGGAGCGCGCGCGGGGGAGGGGTAGATCTTGTATCCGATGGTCATGTCGATAGTGGGGAAGTTTAGATAGTGGGGAATTTTAGAGCGAATTCAAAAAAGCCATGAGGGCAGCACGTTCTTCCGGAGCGAAGCGCTTGAAGGCTTCGCGCGATGCGCCGGCTTCGCCGCCGTGCCACAGAATCGCTTCGGTGAAATTGCGCGCACGGCCGTCGTGCAGAAAAGCGTTCGCGCCATTTACCGTTTCCGACAGTCCGATGCCCCAGAGCGGCGGGGTGCGCCACTCGCGCGGACCGGCGAGGTAATCCGGACGGCCATCGCTGAGTTCTTCGCCCATGTCGTGCAGCAGCAAGTCGGTATACGGGCGGATGGTCTGCCCGGCCAGTTGCGGCAGCGCGGCGTAGGGGCTGGTTTTCAGTTCAGGAACGTGGCAGACCGCGCAGTGCGCCTGCGCGAACAACCGTTCACCGCGGCTGATCCGCGCATCGTCAATCTGCCGGCGTACGGGCACCGTCAGTGCGCGGATATACAGCTCGGTGGCATCAAGCCGCAGCCGGGTGATTTCCGGTCGTCCGGCAGTCATCTGATCCTTGCATACGCCCTGCACCGGCGGGCAATTCTGCTCGGGATAAACCGGTGTGCTCAAGCCGATATCGTTGAGAAACGCGATGGCGACCTGCTCGCGAATGCTGCCGTGATTTGCCTTCAGGCCAAAGCGGCCGAGCACGGTCCTGCCCTGCGCTTCGTCCCAAACGCGATTGACCTTGCCGCTAATTCCCGCCACCGGCGCACGCGCCGCCAGCGCGACGATGGTTTCCTCGGGGATCGCTTCAAGCAGGCCCAATCCGATCAGCGGCGGTGCGAGCCGCGCACCGATCAGGGCGCCGTCGAGCGGCGCATAGGCCAGATCGGTGACATGGATCGCGGGCGATCGCAGGTTTACGGTTTCGCCATCGGCCAGAGTTACGCTGCGGCTGCGCCATTCAACACGGAACTGACCCTCCGGCGGAACGACACCCTTGACCCCGAAATTCTGCAACTGGTCGCCGTAATCGGGATGCGGGAGCGGACCGCCATGGGCGTCGCTGCCCTTGAGGCTGATGCGCAGCACCAGGTTCGGCGCCGATTCCATGGGCACCGCGATGTGGTGATCGCGCACCTCGGCTCGCGCCCTGTCGTGCGCCGCTTGTTCCGTTCCTGGCGCCAGTCCGCGACCGTTGTTGATATGGCAGGTCGAGCAGGCTTGTGCATTGGACGTCGGGCCGCGACCGAATTCCGCATCCTCGAACCAGAAGAACGCCCAGCGGTTGTTGAACATCTTGTGGCCGAGCGCAAACAGTTCCGCTTGTCTGGCATCCAGCGTGGCGACCGGATGCGAGTACGCGCTGCTGGCTGCATCATCGTTGCTGAAAC
>JANNTE010000371.1:0-14687 GCA_031403365.1 Betaproteobacteria bacterium
ATGGAATCCTCCCTGACCGTGCGTCATCCGAACGACACGGAGCCGCTCAATATGCCATGCAAGCGAAGGTAGTGCAGGCCGCTGCCCATTTCGGAGCGACGCTCTGGTCGGTTCCCGATCCGAACTGGGTCGAAGCGCAGCAGGGTTGCATGGGGTTGTTCTTGCTAAAGATCGCGTTACACGGTCACTGTGCGCGCAGCAACGGCAGCACTTTCTCGGTGTAGAAAAAAGGCGGTTTCGCGCCGCGGGTGCGGCTGCGCACGATACCGTCGCGGTCGATCACGAACGCGGTGGGCGTCCGATACTTGCGCTCGAATCCGCTTTGTTCGAGTTCGTCGGCCATGACCCCGGGCAGATTGTAGATGCCGAGCATGCGCTCGACGCGATGACGGTCTTCCAGGCTATCGACGCCCACGGCAATGACTTCGAAACCCTGATCCCGGTGTTGTTCATAGAAGGTTTCCAGATTGCCGATCTCGTAGGCGCATTGGCCGCAATAGCTGGAGTAGAAATTCACCAGCACAACCTTGCCGCGCATTTGTGCGAGATCGAAGGCCTGCCCGGATAGCAGTCTGCCTTTGAGCGCGGGCGCAGGCTGATCGATTTCGA
Source organism: Betaproteobacteria bacterium (assembly GCA_031403365.1). Lineage (GTDB taxonomy): Bacteria > Pseudomonadota > Gammaproteobacteria > Burkholderiales > JACQAP01 > JACQAP01. Next base: position 610 of record JANNTE010000371.1, read on the forward strand.
TCAGCGGGGCGGCTGTGGCCGCGGTCAAGGTCACGACAAACACCAGAATCAGTCCAGCGAAGGTTTTCAGCGTTGTCATGTGCGCAGTGGGGTGCATCAAGATGGTTCGTTGATCTGCAATGCGCACCAGTATACTTTGTCTATTAACCCATCAGACCAGGAGCACAGCCAATGTCCGCAGCAGCCGGAGAGATCACTGCCGATGCGCAGGTCGCGCGTATTTTTGAATGGCGGCGCGGATTCAATACCATTTACCTGATCGACCTTGGAGTGCACCTGGGATTGTTTCGGGCGCTGGCGCAGGCGGCGGGACTCAGCGGCGCGGAACTGGCGGGCCAACTCGGGCTTCATGCGCCTTATGTCGAGGTCTGGTGCAAGACGGCGTACGGACTGGAAATTCTCGACGCCGATGCGCAGGGAAAGTATCGTCTGGCGCCGCATTTCGAGGCGATTCTCGCCACGCCCGCGCATCCGCGTTATCTCGGCGGTTACGTACGTCTGGGCACAGAGGTGGCGGCGGATGACTTCCTGCGCTGCCGTGAAGCCTTCAAAACCGGCAAGGCGAAACCCTTTCAGGGCCGCGGCGATCATTTCAACCAGGCGGTCGCCGAATCGACCCAGGGCCTGCAAGTAGTCACTGCGAAAAAAATCCTTCCCGGCCTTGGCGGCCTTGCCGGGCGTCTGGCGGCGGGCGGCGCAATTCTCGAAATCGGCTGCGGTACCGGCAATTTCCTGCTGCAGGCCGCGAAGGCGTTTCCCGGGGCCCGCCTGGCAGGGGTCGATATCGATGACGAGAGTCTGGCCAAAGCCCGCGACAAGGTGCAGCAGGCCGGTCTCACGGATCGGGTTTCCGTGCACAAGGAAAAAGTGGACGATGCCGCGAATACTTTCGATGCAGTGGTGATGATCGAAGTGCTGCATGAGATCGCGCCTGATTTTCGTCCCGCCGTCGTCGCCGCCGCCGCGCGCACGCTCAAGTCCGGAGGCTGGATGGTGATCATCGACGAGACCTATCCAGGCACTTTGGAAGAGGCGCGCCGTCCCGAGTTCCGATTTCCGTTGCAGACCGGTTTTGAAGAGCTGATCTGGGGCAATGTCATACCCACTCGCGAAGAGCAGGAAAAGCTGTTGCGCGACGCGGGTCTGAAAGGCGCGATCAACCGCGAGCTGATCGGCGAAGGATTTACGGTGCTGACGATCCAGCGCTAAAGTGCACCGTATGGCGCGGGCCTGCCCGACTGCCGGAAAGCTGCGGCTTGATTGATCATGGCAGCTTGACCACGGTAAACCAGAAGCCCTCGATCGAGCGCACGATGGATTGAAACGCCACCAGATCGAGCGGTTTCCTGACGTAACAATTGGCACCAAGTTCGTAGCTTTTGGAGATGTCGCGCTCCGAGTCGGAGGAGGTGAGCATGATCACTGGAATGGCGCTCAAGTGCTGGTGACGCCGGAGTTCTGCGAGAACCTGATGGCCGTCCATCTTCGGTAGATTGATATCGAGGATGATCAGATCCGGGAACACAGCAGCGGCGTGACGCCCCCTTTGCAGAAGGTAGTCCATAGCCTCTTCCCCGTCGGCGGCAACATCGACATCAAGCATGACTTTGCCGGATTCCAGCGAGTCGCGCGTGAGGTCGGCATCGCCCGGGTTGTCCTCGACGAGCAGGACGCGAATGGGTGCGCCAAGCAGGGGTTCAGTCATGAAGCCTCTTTTTCGGAGCCGGGTTTGAGCGTGAAGAAAAAGGTGGTTCCGGAGCCCAGCGTTGATTCGATCCAGATCTGCCCGCCGTGGCGCTCGACGATGCGCTTGGAAATCGCCAGGCCGATACCGGTGCCCTCGTATTTGTCGCGCGAGTGCAGGCGCTGGAACATCTGGAACACGCGCTCGGCGTATTTCATGTCCATGCCGATGCCGTTATCGGACACCGAAAACATCCAGTGCGTGTTGCGGCGCACGGCCTGGATGCGGATCAAGGGAGCGGCGTCGCCGCGGAACTTCAGCGCGTTGCCAATCAGGTTCTGGAACAACTGGCGAAGCTGGCCTTCGTCGGCAAGCACGGTTGGCAATGGACCGACCTCGACGTGGGCTTTTGCGTCCCGGATCGCGTGCGCAAGCATCTCGAGCACGCTCCGGACCACGCCCTGCGATGCCACCGCAACCAGGGGCTTGCCTTGCGAGCCCACGCGCGAGAAATCGAGCAGATCGCGGATCAGCTCCTGCATGCGCCTGGCGCCATCGACGGCGTAGTGAATGTACTTGTCGGCTTTTGCGTCGAGCTTGCCCTTGTAGCGCTGCTCCAGCAGCCCGGTGTAGCTGGCCACCATGCGCAGCGGTTCCTGCAGATCGTGCGAGGCGATGTAGGCAAACTGCTCGAGCTCGGCGTTGCTGCGGCGCAGATTGTCCTCGGCGCGCTTGCGCTCGGTGATGTCGATGATTGAGGCCAGGGTAAACAACCCCTCGGGCATTTCGATTGGATTCAAGCCGATTTCGATGGGGACTTCGCTGCCGTCCTTGCGCAGGCCGTAGAGCTCGCGCCCGCTGCCCATTGCCCGCGATTTCGGATCGGCAAAGAACCCGGCCACATGGCCCGGATGGTGGGCGCGAAACCTCTCGGGTATCAGCAATTCGATTGACAGGCCGATCAATTCCTCGCGCGTGTAGCCAAACAATTCTTCGGCCCTGCGGTTTACCAGGCTGATGGTGCGCTTGCGGTCAATCTTGAGCATCGCGCTTGGCGAGGCTTCCACCACCAGCCGAAAGCGCTCTTCAGCCTGCCCGCGCTCGGTACAGTCGATATTGGTCCCAACTAAATATTCGACTTCCCCTTGCGCGTCCGTACGAACTGTTTCCACCGCATGAATAAAGCGGCATGCGCCGTCGCCCGCGCGCCGGATGCGGAACTGGCGGCTGCTGCTTCCGCGTTGGACAATGACATCGCGCAGTAGCGCTTCTTGCTGAGGCATATCTTCCGCCAGAACCGCGGTACTCCAGACACTATAGTCAACCAGCCCGTCGCTCGTCGGTTCGATTCCGTAAATTCGAAACATCTGGGCGTCCCACCAGATTCTTCCGGTCTGGAGGTTCCATTCCCAGATGCCGATTCCTGCGCCCTCCGTGGCCAGTCGCACGCGCTGCTCGCTGTTGCGCAGGGCGGTCTCGGTCTGTTTGCGTTTGGTGATGTCTTTTGCCAGGCTCAGATAGCCGACGATGCTCCCGTCCGGGCTGCGCAGTGAAGAACCCGACAGCAACACTGGTACACGCAAACTGTCCTTGCGAATGTAGGTCCATTCCTGGGTGGAAATCTTGGACTGCGCTGCCAGGGCGACGAACACATCGAAGTCCGGGCTGATCGTGCGACCGAGAGTGCCGGACAGATCTGCGGCGCGCGCGGCCACTTCGGCCGGGTCGTGGAACATAATCGGCGTCTGCTTGCCGATCACGTCCTCGGCGCGAAATCCGGTCAACAGCTCGGCACTCCGATTGAACATCGTAATGATGCCTTCGGGGTTGGTGGCAATAATGCCGTCGGCCGCGCTGTTGAGAATGGTTTGTTGGAAGATGGTGGCCGCTTGAAGCCGACGGTTGAGCACGCGCATTTCCATGCGCGCGACCACTTCCCGCCCGAGCAGTGTGAGCGCTTCAAGCTGCTCCGCAGTGAGTTGCCGCGCGATGCGATCGATTACGCACAGCGTGCCCATCCCGTGCCCTGACGGTGAAATCAGGGGCGCACCGGCATAGAAACGGATGTTCGGCGCATTTGTAACGAGCGGATTCTCGCGAAAGCGCTCGTCAGCCATGGCGTCTGTAACCTCAAAGACTTCCCGGCCTTTGATGGCGTGGGCACAAAACGCGACGGCGCGCGGGGTTTCCCTTGCTTCCAGGCCAACTCTGCTCTTGAACCACTGACGGTCGGCATCGACCAGCGAAACAAGCGCGATGGGCGCACCGCAGATCAGCGACGCCAGCCGGGTCAGGTCATCAAAACCGTCTTCGTCCGGCGTGTCGAGAATATCGTAGCGCCGTAGCTCGGCAAGACGCTCGGATTCGTTGTCGGGCAGCGGTGCGCCTTCTAGTGGCATGCGGAGTAACAGGCGGGAGAGATGAGGCCAGGCGAGGCGCAAGTCATGAGAGGCGAGGCTGATGTCGACGTTCCAACCCGGCTATTCCCACGCAAGCATTCGGAGTGATGCTGCGCAAATTCATTGAACCCTCTATCTGACCAGTGAACCGGAGGCGATAGGGAAAACCTCGACCTGTACCGGGAATCAGCACCGGTAACGGCCTCCCCCGATCAAGCTTGAGGGCGCCTGCGCCGATACGAATATTGCAGACTGGTCCGGATCAGGCCGGAGCGCACTTTGCTCCAGTTTGCCGGCGCTTAGGGAAGGCAGGTTCCATGAATGCTCGGCCTTTGACAGAGAGCACAATTGCCTCAAGTCCGGCGCTGGAGATGCCGTTATGCCGACATGAATAATGAATTGCCGACCTCACGGGCGCACCATTGGAACCGCAGACCATAGCGCGGCAAAGAATTCGTGTTCTTCTCATCGACGACAGTGAGGCGGATTATTTCTACACGCAATCGCTTCTCGAAGACGTGAACGAAGCCGACTACGATTGCAGTTGGGCCTGCGACTATCAGACGGGGCTCGAAGCCTTGCTTGAAGGTCGTCACGATGTGTGCCTGGTTGATCAGAATCTGGGTGTCGCCACCGGTGTCGATCTGCTGGCCGCTGGGCGCCAGGCTGGAGTCGCGATTCCCATCATCATGCTTACCGGAACCGGCGAGGGTGCCGTGGATCGCGAGGCGATGGGCAAGGGAGCGGCGGACTTCCTGACCAAGGACATGCTCTCTTCGCGCCTGCTGGAGCGAACCATTCGCTATGCGATCGAGCGCCGGCGACTGCAAGTGGACATGGAAAGCGCGGCGAAACAGGACTCTTTGACCGGTCTGGCAAACCGCCGCCATCTTTATGCGTTCCTCGGCGACGCAATCGCGCGCGCGCGCCGCAGCAACCATGTGCTCGGCGTTCTGTTCATCGATCTGGATCACTTCAAGGAGATCAACGACCGCTTCGGCCACAGTGCGGGCGACCGGCTGTTGAAGGACGTTGCATGCCTGCTGACAACCTCCGTGCGCCAGGGCGATCTGGTCGCACGCCTCGGCGGCGACGAGTTCGCGATCATTCTCGACAATATCGGCAGTCCCGACAATGCGGCGGGAATCGCACAGAAGATTCTCGACGCCATCGCCAGCAGCCCGCCGGTTCCGCTGACCAATCCACACAGGGTCGGGGCAAGCATTGGCGTTGCCGTATGGCCTCAGGATGGCGGCGACGCGGACAAGATAATCCTGGCGGCGGACGCCGCAATGTATTGCGCCAAGTCCCGTGGCCGGAATAATTTTCAATGCTTTGAAGGCGCGATGCATGCGAAGGCGCACCGTCGCATCGAGATTCAGGGCGACCTTTCCACGGCCATCGCAAAGAACGAACTTTCGATCGCCTATCAGGCGCAATTTGCCTCCCAGACCGGCCAGGTCAAGGGATTCGAGGCGTTGCTGCGCTGGACACGGGGCGGGCGTCCAGTGGACCCTGCGGAATTCATTCCAGTTGCGGAGGAATGCGGCCTGATCGGCGATCTGGGTGAATGGGTATTGCGTACCGCGTGCAGCCAGTTTCGCGACTGGGAGATGAAAGGACTGCTGCCTCGAGGCTTGACCCTGGCGGTAAATGTCTCCGCGCATCAGCTCACCGAAGGCGGGTTGCTGGCTACTGTCAGCCGGATTCTGAATCAGACCGGGCTCGATCCCACCCGACTGGAACTTGAGATCACCGAAAGCGCTGCAATTCTGAACATTGATCGAGCCAAAGATGAACTCGTATCGCTTACGCAACGCGGCGTGCGCATTGCGCTGGATGACTTTGGGACCGGGCACTCATCGCTAAGCTATCTCTTGAGACTGCCAATTCAGACCATCAAGATCGATCGATCTTTCGTTCAAAGCTGTATCGAAAACGAATCTGGCGCCGTGCTTGTGAAAGGCACCCTTGGGCTGGCGCGCGCCCTCGGAATGAACGTGGTGGCCGAAGGCGTCGAATCCGAACATCAGAGAAAATTTTTATCCGACAACGGTTGTCCCATCATGCAGGGTTTTCTGCTGCATCGTCCCTGCAACAGCGCAGCAGCGGAAGCGATTCTGCGTTCCGATAAGCGCGGCGAGGCCACAGCCACGGGCCAGAGCCAGCCGGATACGCGCGCACCGAGCACGGTGCGCTCGGCTGCATAGCCCACGCAGCCATGTCAGGCGCCGAAAAACGCTCGTTCGGCAAACAACACCAGTCCCGCCACCAGGATCACTCCGGAAATCAGGGTGACCAGGCGAGGTTCCCAGGGTTTCGATTTCAGTCGTATTAAAATCGGTGCGACCAGCAGCACCACGATGAGCTGACCGGCCTCGACGCCCAGATTGAAGTTCAGCAGCGAGAGCAGCAGATTTTCCTTCGGCAATCCGATTTCGCGCAGGACCGAGGAAAAACCGAAGCCATGCACCAGTCCAAACAGAAAACTGATTGTCCAGCGGCGCGACAGGGCAAAGCGAGGATACAGATTCTCCAAAGCGACATAGGCGATCGACAGCGCGATCAGGGATTCCACCAGCGCCCCGGGCAGCGCGACGACATCCAAGGCGGCAAGGGCGAGGGTGATGCTGTGTGCGACGGTAAACGCGGTGACGATTTTCAGCAGCGACCATGCGCCACCGCCGCGCAGCAGCAAGGCGAGCAGGAATAGCAGGTGATCGTAGCCGATCAGAATATGTTCGATGCCAAGCGGAAAGAAGCTGCCGGCACCGCCAGCCGCATGAGCCGGTTTGCCCACGTACACCGTGGTTTCGCGCCGATCCGGGCCGAATGCGAATTGCTGAGAGCCGCCGGACCAGATGATGGCGGCGAGCGTGTGCTGACCTGGCCCCATGGCTTCGGACATGTCGTCGCGAATGAGGAGCGTGCTGATTTCCGCCGCGCAGGTAAAGGTGAGGCTCCCGATCGAGCTTGTGGCGGTGGCGCTGGGCGAGGTCACGCTGCCATCGTCCGGCACACAACGCGTGCCATCGGCCGTGAGAATGATTTTTTCGCGCAACGCCGCGATGAGCGCAGAATAATCCGGTCGGGCGCCAGGCACGCCCAGGCGCATCCTGTCCGCCAGCGGACCGGGCGGCACATCGGATAATTTGAGCTGATAGCGCACCGTTTTCCCGCCGATGGCAATCGTGGCGAAGCCGCTCATGCCGCCGTCGTGGGCCTGCGCCGGGCTGTGTGCCGCGACGAGGGCCAGCGCCAGCGCAACCGCCCGCCATGCGCCGCGATTCAGGCGGGACAAAAGCGGCGTGGTGCGCGACATCGAAAATTCAGGGCGACGAAGTTGACCGGCCGTGCCCTTCTTAGCCCGGCTTGTCTGGATTCGAGTTCAAGGCCGCGATCAGATCAACCAGATTGGTGATCTGGTACTCGGCGATGGTGACCACTGACTGGCCACCGACCGGTAGTACATACCGGCTCAGTCCATCGGGCGCGAGATCGCCGACGGCGAACTGCGCGAGAGGCGGCGCATCGCGCCTGGCATAAACCAGGATAACCATATCAGGCGAGGTCACGCCGTAGGCATTTTCCACATCGAGGGCGAACTGGCGCTCCATGCGCGTGCGGGCCAGGGCCGTAAACGCTTTGTCGATGCGTCCGGCCTGTTGCGTGTCGGTTTTGTGCTCATGTCCGGGCTGTGCGCCGGCGTGCACGCCGTGATAGAACCACAGGCCGGCGGCGTCGCGTTCAAAGCGATGCAGCTTTCCGCCCTGCGCCACTTCGATGGCGGTGATTTCCTCGAGCGGCGCCGGCAACAGCATGCGCGAACCGTCGGCGCCGTGAGTTACTTCCGTGACCGCGCCGGGCACTTGCGCGCGCTTGCGGTACTCGTTGTAGCCGATGACGACGATCAGCGCAGCGAGGGTGAACCAGATGACGAGCAGGCGAGGGTGTGCTGCGCCGCGCTGCCTCATCGCTGCTTCCACCATACCGCGATGCCGACGGCGGCGAGCAATGCGGGAATCAGAATCACGGCAAGAAAGAAGGTGCCTTTCATCTGCCGGTTGGTGAGATTCACCCGCGGGAGATCGCGCGCACGCGGCTCCAGGCCGATGAGGTTTTCGCGTGAGGCGAGATAATTCACCGTGTTCAGGAACAGCTTGCCGTTGCCCAGGATGTGGAAGAAGGAATTGGTGGCGAAATCGGAATCGCCAATAACGGCGATGCGCGAGCGACCGGTCACGTTAAACCCGGATTTCGCGACCGGCGCCGGCTGCGCTGTTCTGGCGCCGATTTCCCCGGGCTTGCGATACAGCGCTGCATTTTCCGCCGGGGCGGGACGGCGCAGCGCCACGGCCATCATGGTGAGAGGGCCGGCCAGATCGGCGCCTTTGTCGAAGCGCGCGCGAGCGGCGGTGGTCTCGCCGTAACTTTGCCGCGAGGAATTCACCACCGGCACCACGTCGGTTCCGGGGACGCGCTCCGGGGTGGGCGAAAGCGAGCGAGCGCCCGGGAAAAAAGTCTGTGGCAATTCGCGAGCAACCTGGTGAAAATTGTATTCGGTTACCGCGGGCGCAGAAGGGTCGGCCCAGAAATGGCTTGCCTCGTCGATGACGATGGTGTTATCGAGAACGATGCCGTAACCCCGGAGCACCGGATCGAGGCCGGTGTTGACAAAGGGGTCGAGCATGAAGAAGGCGTTGCCGCCGCCGGCGAGAAAGTTTCCGATCGCTTTGACTTCCATCGGCAGCAGGCTCAACTTGGGTCCGGCCACGACCAGCAGTGCGCATTGCTTGAGCGTCTCGCTCGATTGCATGCGCGAGAGCGAAATCTTCTCCACCGTGTAGTTCAGCGTCTCCAGCGCGCCGCGGGCTTTCGCCATGCCGTGCTGCTCGTGCAGAGTGTATTGCACGCCCAGGCCGTGCGAATGGCCGGCCGAACCTTCCATGTGATCGTGCGACTCGATGCTCAGCGGGTCAGGCTCGCGATGGCCGTCGAGGAAGCAGACTCGCTGTGTGACGCCAAGCGAGACGCGCAGAATGGCGTTGGCTATTTCGGTTTCGCCCGATGCGTTGATCTGCATCTTGCGCCCTTCGCTTTCCAGCAGCGAGGTGCCGGCGAACTGCACGCCACGCAGCCGCGCCTGCGCCGGATTGAGCATGGGGTCAAAAAATTCCAGCGTGAGTTTGTCCGTCTGTCGCGCCATCAATTCGTACAACTCGACGGTCTCGCGCATCAGCGGATCGTGGAAGAAGGTGATGCGCACCGGTTTTTCCAGCCGCTTGAGCATGGTCATGGTCGGCTCGGACAGGGAATACTTGCCTTCCTCCGACATGTCCAGCCGCGCCGGAAACTGCGTGGACAGATAGGCGAGCGCCATCATCACGCCAATAAGCCCCGAGGTGTAGAGCAGGATTTCGCCGCGCCGCTGTTTGATGAGTCCGGCAAGCTGCGCACGCAGCCGGTAACCACCCCAGGCCGCGAGCACCGCGCCGGCGAGCGCCAGGGCGCCGGTCCAGAGCGAGCCGTCGAGAAAAATTGCATGCAGAGCGCTTGCGCCCGCCAGCAGAACGATACCGGCGATGAGCAGCAGACCTGAGCGGAAAAAATGATTCATGTTCAGCGGCGCCATTGCAGATAACCGGTGTTCAACGTGAGCGCGATGGCGCTCACCGCAAGATAGAAAAACACCGCCTCGCTGCGAATCAGGCCCTGCACGAAGTCGGCGAAATGCAGCGCGAAAGAGAGATAGCCGAACAGGCTGCGCAGTTCATAGGAGGACTGAAAATTCTGCAAATGCCCGATGAACCAGAAACTCAACAGCACCGGCACGGTAATGAGCGCGGCGACGATCTGGTTTTGGGTCAGCGCGGAGAAGAATTGCCCGACGGCGAGGCAGGCCATGCCGAGCAGAAAAAAGCCAATGTAGCCGGCAATGATCGTCGTGGTCTGCGGGTTGCCGAACAAATACAGCGGCACCAGGTCGATAAAGGTGCCCACCGTCATCAGCATCAGGATGGTGATGGCGCCCAGGAATTTTCCGAGCACGATTTCCCAGGTTTTCAGGGGCAGTGTCATGAGCAACTCCATGGTGCGCCCGCTGTATTCACCGGAAAACAGCCGCATCGACACCAGCGGCAGCAGCGTGAGCAGCAGTATGCCCATGTTGCGGAAGGTCTCGTCCATTGAGGCGCTGCCGCTCAGGAACATGTTGTAGCTGAAAAAATAGCCGGTGCCGACCAGAAACACGGCGACCACGAAATAAGCAATCGGCGAGCGGAAGTAGCCCAGCAATTCTTTTTGATAAACCGCTAGTACGCCGTTCATTGCAGGCTGGCCTTTTCCGGATTCTGACTGATATAGCGCAGGAAGATATTTTCCAGTGTCGGTTGCTGGCGCTCCAGCCGGTGCAGATCCCAACGTGTGGCCAGTGCGCGCGCGATGGCTGCTTCCACGCCCTCGCGTACATCGGTCTGGCATTCCACGCTGAGCGTGCCGGGCTGGCCCGCGATTTCATGTGCCTTTACTTCAATCACACCCGCAATCGAGAGCAGCGCCGCGCGCACGTCATCCGCTGGCGCGGAGACCAGCAGTGTGACCCGGCTGGTTTGCTCCGAGGCGCGTTGCAAGCCGGCCGGCGAATCAATGGCGAGCAGCCGTCCGTGGTTGAGGATGGCCACTCGGCGGCAGATCAGTGTGACTTCGGAAAGAATATGCGTGCTCAACAGCACCGCATGCTGTTCGCCGAAGGCACGGATCAGCTCGCGTGTTTCCTGAATCTGCCCCGGATCGAGGCCTGCGGTCGGCTCATCAAGCAGCAGCACTTCGGGTTTGCCGAGCAGCGCCTGGGCGAGGCCCACGCGCTGGCGGTAACCCTTGGACAGTTTGTAGATTTCGCGATCGACCACAGCCTCCAGGCGGCAGGCATTGATGACGCGGTCGAGTTCTGACGAAATATGCGCGCGCGGCACGCGCTTGACGCGCGCGACGAAGCGCAAGTATTGCGAGACCTCCAGCGCATCATAGAGCGGCGGATGCTCCGGCAGGTAACCAAGCTTGTGCGCCGCCGCTTCGTTCTGGGTGGCCATGTCGCAGCCTGCGACGGATATTTTCCCGGCGGAGGGGGTGGTGAACCCGGCGATCATGCGCATGGTCGTGGTCTTGCCCGCTCCATTTGGGCCCAGAAAACCGACGATTTCGCCCCTGGCTACCGAGAACGAAAGATCGTGAACGACTGTTCTTGCGCCGAATCGTTTTGACACCGATTCCAGGGTGATCGCAGTGTTGGGAATATTCATTTAACGTATCGGCAATGAAAAGGCCCCCCGAAGGGGGCCTTCCAAGACGGTCAGAGACCGAACTTGTTTACTTGTACCAGCGCGCGCCCTTGGCACTGTACTGCTCGCCATCATGCGCCATGAACAGTTGCGCACCTTCGAGGTCACGCATCATTTTCAGGCGTGCGACCGACTTGCTGTAGTCCTGCACGCTGTAGTTCAGGCCAGCGGGATAGCCGTCCAGATTTTCCTGCATCCAGATCGCGTCCTGCGTGATGATGATGGTGCCGCTGTTGGCGGTCTTCACCTTCATCGACTGATGGCCCTGGGTGTGTCCCGGGGTGCTCAGGATCAGGACGGAGCCGTCGCCGAACAAGTCATAGTCGCCTTCGAGTTCGAGGTAGTTGAATTCGCGGGCGTTGTCGATGTCGGCCATGACGAAGGAGCCGGGGCTGGTACGGCCCTGGAATTTCTCCGGGAACCAGGCTTGATAGAGTTCCTTCTTCTGAATGGCGTGAATCGCATTCGGGAACATCTCGATGTTGCCGATATGGTCCAGATGCGAGTGCGAGGACACGACGACTTTCACCTTGTCGGCGGAATAGCCGAGCTTCTTCAGTTGCATGTCGATGGTGTCTTCACGCTTCTGGCTGGGCTTCAGAAAATCGCAATTGCCCGGCGCCCAATAGGCTTTGCAGTTCTCGGTGATGGCAACGTTGTTGCCGGTATCGAAAACGACCAGACCCTTCGGATGGTCAATGACCCACATGCTGACCGGGATGGTGATTTGACGCGACTTCTCGGCCGGCAGTGCGGGGATCAGGCCACGAATGTCGAACGGACCGAACATGCCGCTGGTGGTCCAGTAGACCTTGGATTGGGCGAAAGCACCGCCCGAAGCCAGTACACACAGCGTGCCCAGTACTGCGGCAACAATATTTTTTCTCATGGAATCGTCTCTCCTTGCTTGGCTTGTTTTGATGAAAGCTCCGGATAAAACCTAACGCCGCCTGGGATATTCTTGGATCTTGTCTCCCCGCCCGGCAGCATTACTTCTCTGCGAACCAACACGCGGGCATTTATTCTCGTGATACGGCGCAGGGCGGAGTTTGCCCTATTCCTTTTCCGCGCGTCAATCTATCTTGGCGAGTCCAGTGGACTCCTGCGCAATTTGACGAAACGCAATAATTTGAAGCTGGAGTCGCCCCGTCTTCAGCCATCTTCTGCCGGATAGTGGAAACTCGCGAAAACTGACGCAGTGCGGATTCGAAAGCCAGGGCGGTGTTCGGCAGGTGCATGCAGGGCACCGCATCGTCGCCCTTTTCAGGAAATTCTCGAAATGAATCATGGGTGTGGCGCCAGATCGTCGCACCTCAGCATGCCCCCGGCCGTGGCCAAGACTACTCCGGAGCGATCATTCGGATCAACCGGTCAAGTTCCCAATCGTGAAGTGCACCTGATTTTTTGGAACCATGGATTTTGCCAACTTTGGCCCGAGCGCCAATGGCTTAAGCAGCACCGAAATTTACGGAGCAGTCAGCGGCTGGCCCGGCAGGCTCAAAAATGACCGCGTACTGTGGCAAAAAAGAAATCGCCCCCGACTTCGAGCTTCCCGGGAATGGTTGGGCCAAAGTTCGCGTCAAGCTTGAACTTGCGATACTCCAGTCCGAGCGAAACGCGGCGTGATACGAAGACGTCGAGACCAGCCAGCGCCTGATAACCGATATCGGTATCGTCACGTTCGATATCGCCAATCGCCGTTTCGGTGCGAATCCGGCTGGTATAGACCCCGAGCCCGCCGCCGGCGTAAATCTCGACGCGATCCAATGGCAGGATGAATTTCACGACAGCACCGATCCCGGCGGTGGTGAGATCGGTCCGGCTGGTCGGCGCGGATATTGTTGACGGGGCATCCACTTCCTGTAACGAAATAAGACCGTCAGCCTCGAGCGCTATCCATGAACCCAACCGGTAACCGCCGCTGATGAAGTTGCCAAATCGGCCGTCCTCATTGCCCAGTTCGGAATTGGATTCCTCGCTGAATCCACCGAGTCCCCCGCCGCCGTACCAGCGGCCAACGCGATCAGGTGCGAACATCCCGGCGCCTTCTGCCCGGGCGGTGAGCGGGAGCGAGACGCCGATTGCTGCAGCCAGAACCAGAGTTATGAAGTGAAGTGATCGAAGCATGGCTATCTCCCATCAAAAGAATCGTGACACGCATTTTATTCCGGTATGCCTGTCCGCTCGGCCAAGGATTGCACTGGGACGCGCACGGAAGTGGTTGATTCACAAAGAGCTCGATAAGTTCCCGCGGAGCAACATAAACGCCTTGCGCTTTAGGGGCTGGACATAAGGGAATTTGCAACGGCGGCCGAATCCTGCATGATTCCGTTTCCATTGAGGAATTCACGCAAGCGCCCAGGCTCAGTGCGCACCTAAGTCCTTAAAATAACGATCTAAAATGGTGGAGTGCCGAAATGATAAAAGACGCCGCATACTACGAGTCGATGTACAACAACCGGGCCGCGGTACCGGAATTCCAGAGCCATCTGGATGATTGGGCGAGGCGGTCCGAGACCGCGCGGCGCACCCTTGATGTCGAGCTGGATGTGCCTTATGGCGACGACCGCATGGAAACCATGGACATTTTCCGCCCGCGCGGCGAGGCCAAAGCCCTGTTGATGTTCATTCATGGCGGCTACTGGCGCTCGCTCGACA
>JANNTE010000372.1:0-6679 GCA_031403365.1 Betaproteobacteria bacterium
AACTAAAGCCCCCGGCTCTGCCGGGGGATACTTACTTAGCCGCATCCCGCATTGCGAGAAACGGCACCAGTTCAGCGGCCACAATATCCGCTACGAGTTCCGCTCCAGCATTGGTGTAGTGGGTCCAGTCGTAGAAAAGCCGCGAATCCTTCGGTAATTTCTCGGCAAGATCGATGACCAGCACACCTTGCGCTTTCCCCACGCGAATTGTAGCCTCGTTGTAAAGTTTCAATTCACGCCAACGCTGGGCCGCAGTCTTGTCGCCAAATACGAGTGGTCCGATTTCGATGCCAGTCTCCGGATCGACCGTTTCCCCATACATCGCCGGTTGCGTGATGAGCACCGGTTCGATGGCGCGCTGACGCATCATTACAACGAGTCTCTCCAGCCGCGCTTCATAGCCTGGCACATACTGGCGGCGATGCTCGGTCAAAACTTGATTGATTGCGTCATTGTCGATCGTTGTGGAGGCATTCGTTCTCAGATCAAACTCCCAAATGTGCCCGACGCCTATATTGAATGCCCGCCAACTGCGCCACAGCACTTGCAAAGTGGACAGAAAATGGCTCTTTGCGACGGCGCGTCGGAAGCTCGACTGGCTGGCAAGTTCCATTGTCAAGTCAAATTCGTTCAAGTCCCCGCGGCCGACATCGTTTATTCCGACGAGCAACAGCACGTAATCAGGCTGCAAGTCGAGCACGAACTGCTCCAACAGTCGCATATGGCCAAAAGTCGAATGGCCGTCGAGACCCGCGTTGTTCAGCCATATACGCTTACGGAGGCTTGCGTTCAGCCGTGCATCGAGCCTGGCCGGCCACGTCTTGTCGTCGGAAAGCAATCGGCACATGGTCGTGCTACCACCCACTGCAATGATACGCAGATAGGCGTTCGCGTCAGTTGGCGGATTAGGACCGCGAAAACCTAGGCTATTGGCCGTAATAATGACCTGACGATCGAGCTTGGAATTCGTGCCGCGGTTGTCGAATACGAATTGTTTGTTATTCGGTAGGACAATCTGCAACCCACGCAATGGCAGAGGAATTGGGTTGTAGACCCGCAAGACGACTTCGGCCAGCAATATTGCTACCAACGTGCCCACGCCAAGCGCGAATAAATTTGCCCTCCACTCGGCCGCGAGCGTTGATGGGGCGGGGGCTGGCTTTGGAGAAAGGACCGACTTGCTCAAGCCGTCCTCTCAGATTCATAACTGACCACGCCTGCCATGGCGCCAGAGAATCTTCCTGCCCCAATATTTAGACGAACAGGTGTAGAGACCGAAGAAATAAGTAAGAACGTGCAAAGTTGCATCCAATGTTCCCCTAGGAAACAGGACAAGGCTGCCGAGTCCTTACTTTGAGAAAATCAACGCCGCGATGTGGTTCCATAACTGCACACCTCAGATCGGTCAGGCTAGAAAACGCCAATCCGCTGAGGACGCGCATGCCAACCAGTGCGGGGTATAGGACTTTCAAACACCCTTTTTGCATAACGCCTAATCTATCGCCACCCCGGCGGGCTGTCAATTGCCGGACTGAGCTTCCCTCTGTTTTTCGTCTTCCAAGCCATCGGCATTATGCCGTCAACATCTGCTCATGCTGAGTGCTGATCCAGTTTTCCAGGAACTTCTCGGGCGAGACGTAGCCGAGAGTCGAGTGCTGCCGGCGCTGGCGCTATCTGGCACCGAACTGGCGCGCGCCTGTGCGTAACGAAGTCGCCACCGGCGCTATCACCCTCAACCAGCGCTTTGGCAGTGCGGCGAATCTGAACACGACTCTGCACGCACTGGTGCTCGATGGGCTTTATCAAACCACTGGCGAAGGCGCGCCCGTATTCCATCCGGCGCCCGCGCCCACTGTCGAACAACTACAAACCCTGCTCGACAACATCATCCACCGCATCGTGAAGTTATTGACCCGGCAAGGTCATCTGATCGAGGAGGAGGGCATCGTCTACCTTTCGCGCACCGGCGACATCGACCCGGACAACGTGCTGGCTGCGCTGCAAGCAGCCTCCAGTACCTGGCGCATCGCCATGGGGCCTGGGCAGGGCGCAAAGTGCTGAGTATCGTAGGCGGGAACGCGCAGTCCGTAGGATAGGTGCAACCCATCACAACCCATCACAACCCATCTAACCCGGCCCACAAAGTTGTGCGCTGGACAACCAGGGCTTCAGCCTGCACGCGGGCGTGCGCTGCGAGGCGGACGAGCGCAAGGGCATCGAACAACTGTGCCGCTACATCACGCGCCCGGCGATAGCCACCGAACGCTTGAGTGTCAACCGCGAAGGCAATGTCGTGCTCAAGCTCAAGACCCCATGGCGCAACGGCACGACGCACATCGTGCTCAAGCGCGTGTTCGACATCGACATCGGGCGTTGCTCGTGCGAGGGCAAGCTGAAGAGGATCGCCGTTATCGAAGAACCGGCGGCGATCGAGAAGAGACTAGCGCACTTGGGGCTGGAGTGCGCAGCCGCCGCCACGGGCTCAAGCGCGGCGGTTGGATGTATTGGAGTGGGCTTGATGAATCGGCTGGTTTTTACGCGGCCGCGGGGGCGGTGCGTCTATCCGCGGCGGGGCGAGGAAAATCAGCGGGTTTTGCGCGCGCGTGCGAGCCGGATCAGGTGTGCAGACCACAGGGTTCGAGGCCACTGACGCGTGGTTGACCGGTTATCGAGTCGGGGATACAGTGCGACTTATGCAAAAAGGTTGTTTGAAATTTCTATACTCCGGCTCACTTTCGATTCCTACCCGTCGGTAGAAGGCAGCATGCCATTTCGCGGCAACGCAGAAGGTTCTTCCGGACTGCGCGACAGCCCGGTCCGCATCCGTCCGGCTGATCCCGACGATTCCACTTTTCTGGCCACTGCCATCCTCATGGCGAGCCGCTCCCATCTGCCCCTCGGTTTCTGGGACCTCGTCGTCGCGGGCTCCGAGCAGGATCGGCTGGACTTTCTTGAGCTCCTGACGCTCATGGAGGCCCGATCCTTTTGCCACTACTCGAATTTTCTGGTCGCCGATGGGGACAGCGGTCCGGCGGCGGCCCTCTCGGCGTACGACTCCGGGGAGCAAGGCCTGCTGGCGCCGGGGCACGCGATCGCGGTGGCCAGCGAAGAGTTTGGGTCGAGCGCTGCCGAGCTTGCCGATGCGTATCGCCGTCTCGAGCCGTATCAGACCGCCCTTCCGGAACAGAAGAAAGGGGTGTGGACGATCGAGTGGGTGTGGACCGTGCCGCCAATGCGACGGCGTGGACTTGTCGCCATCCTGATCAAGCGGATACTGGAACTGGGGCAGCAGCGAGGATTCCGGAGGGCCCAGGTCACCACGTTCCTGGGAAATGCGGCGGCGGCGCTCGCGTATGAGAACGCGGGATTCAGAGTCGCCGAGGAAAAGCGGCATCCGGACTTCGAGCGCCTCATGGGGACGCCGGGTCTGGTGCGCTACGAGCGTGACCTCGGGGGCGGCGGCCCGCGGGCAGACTGACTGTCTCGGGTGCCGCCCAATCGATTGACCAGCCTGGTGATGCGGTACGAATCGCTCCTCGTGCAATGTGCGGAAACCCTGCCCGCTCGCGGCCACGCAATCGCCTCGTTTGTCACGCAGGAGTAGTTCATCCGGCAAAGGGCCCAACCGCGCGGCACGACGGATTGCGCACCCGGCAACGATCTTGGCGCGCGGCGAGCCACCCACTGTCACTGATTGACAAGGGCCGCTCTCCGAGGGCGGCGTCAATGTCAAGTTCACCACGCTGGGCATTGACTCGATGCTGCTGCATGGGGCTTTGAAGCAGGACATGGCTACGCTCGATGCCCTCAAGGCATCGGCTCCGGCCAAGGCCGGGAAGAAGTAGGCGTACTGCCAGCGCGCGCTGTTTGCGCAATCCGCCCGGTTCGCCATTGGCCGGTCGAGGGCGGCTCGTCTGTGCTACTCGTTTCCGGATTGAAACAAGAGTTGTTCGAACTCGGCTTGCGCGACGCCAGTGGCGATAGGCAAGCTCGCTTTGCTCGCCAGCGCTAATCGGTAATTGCACCGTACCTTTCAATAGTGCGAGGCGGGAGAGTTCGTTGATGAAATGCAGCGCCAGCTCTTCCGGATCGGGTTGCGGAAAGCGCTCCTCATCGAAACGCATCGGCTCGACCTTGAAGGACAGCAGGCGCCGGTCTCTGGCGAGCGTTGCTTCCAGCATCACCGATAGCGCCGCCGCGCGTTTGCTGCTAAGCGCCTCGTAGCCGACGAAATTGCCAAGTGAATACGCGATCAGTTTGCCGCCATGGCATTCCATGTCGCGCAGCACATGCGGTTCACGGCGGCGGAGTTGCCCTTGAGGTCACACAAGCGAATAGCTGTATATAATACTAGCTTCAAAAAACACCTTTCCAACACTCCCATGCGCGCAGCGCCCCAGCGCGCAGCGGCTGCAACCACGCCGCATTACGAGCGCCGCCGCCCCGAACAAACCCCGCTCTACCGCATGGCGCGGGAGCACTATGCGACGTTTGCCGCCGAAGTAGACCACGCCAGTGGCGGCACGGGTCCACCCCAATTCGTCAAAGACGAATTCGCCGCCAATCTGGATTGCGGCATCCTCGCCTGCGAATTCATGCGCCTGACCTGCGAGGGCTGCGCGCGTGACACGTTGGTCGCGTTCAGTTGCAAGCGGCGCGGCATCTGTGCGTCGTGCGGCACGCGAAGAATGGCGGAGACGCCCGCCGACCTGGTGGACCACGTTCTGCCGCGCGTACCGGTGCGCCAATGGGTGGCTGTCGTTCCCGATTCCGCTGAGGAGCCGGTTCGCCGTGCATCCCGCACTGCTGACGCCGGTGCTGCGCATTATACACCGCGCCATCAACACCCATCTAATCAAACAAACAGACATCAAGTGCGGCCCACCATCCGAACCAGACTGCTCAAGTTCGGAGTGGGCGTGCTGCGCAACACCCGTCGCGTTCGCCTGATGTTCGCCGGTCATCAGTCGCTCAAGGCGTTGTTCAGCTCGACTGCGGCGCGCCTGGCCGCAGCCAGCGCGTAACGCGCTTGATGTGCTGTCCCCGGCACGTTACAAACAACGGGGGTAGGGGGCGGTGCGTCCACAATGTATCCCCTACCCGCAAAGACACCCCCATCAAGGGTTTGTTGCGAAGACCATGGACTTCACGTCACCGCGCTTGTGTCGGCGAGGCAATTTCTCTTGGATCGTCAACGCTGGTGAAATATCCGCCAAGGTGTTCGGCGGGTAGCTTGGTTATCAGGAAGCGACTTTGACCGATACCGTGCCGGAATGTGCAGTCCGAACGAGGGCGGAATTTTTCTCAAACTCGAGCATGTGCGCATAACCGATGCCGGCTCCAGCGATGCTCCACTGGATCGCCGGGATAATCGCCAACGGACTGACCGTGGCGATAATGATCAGTATGCCGATCAGAGTGGCAATCAACGCTTGACCCAGCAAATAACGTTCGCTATTTCGATCCGCCAGACCTCGCATGCCGGCATAGATTCTTATGGCGATTGCAATGAAACAGCCCGCGAACATCGACAGGCCGACCAGACCGCTTGAAAGCGCTACCACGGCATAGGTATTGACGAGATCAATGAGCCCGTCGGTTCCTCTGAAGGCCTGAATCAGGGGGTGTTCGATGAAATCGAAGCGGCCGAAAAATGGGTTGTCCATCATCGCCTGTAAGGCAATTTGCGAAAGCTGTTTGCGCGCATCCACGTTGCCTGATTCCACGGTTCCAATAAAAGGCAGATGGTCGATGACAGTGGCGCCCATGGGTGTCAGCAGCAGGAAGGGGAGGGCAACTGCGCCGAACAGCGCAAGTTTCGCGAAGCCTGTCACAGGTGCGCGGCCTGTGGCGATGAATACCAGCAGCATTGCCGCAGCCCCGACCCATGGTCCGCGGGACACCGGGGCAAGTATTCCCGCCGCCAGCACAAGCCATACCAGACCTCTCAATTTTGGATTGACTATCGACTTCCCGACATAGAGAAAAATTCCCATGGCTACGGCAATGACGAAGCCCGCGGCGATCGCATGGCCAGCCGTCCCCGGGGCACGCAGATTCGCTCCGCGAGCCAAGTACTGCCCGCCGGTGGAAACTCCCAGGGTGGTCTCAAGCGCGCTATACAACAACCAGTGTTTTTGACTTTCAAAAACCAGTATTGCACTGAGAATCAGCGCCGCCACCACGAACGCGGCCAAAGCATCACGGAACTGCCTGAGGTCTCTGAGACAACGGCTGGCGACGTAATAGGGCAGGAAAATATCGACAAACGGGTAAAACAGTCCGATGCGCAGAATGCCTGTAACCGGGAGATGGCCCAACGCAAGCAGTAGACTGAGAATCAGGTAACCCACAATAAACTTATCGGCAAGCAATTGGCCGAATGGCGCAATCCCCGGCTGCCTTCTCAGGAAAAAGTAGGCGGGAAGCAAAACGGTGAGGGCAAGCAGTCGAATATAGGTGACTTCAAATAGAGCATTCACTAGTCCCAGCCCGGGTACGTATGTCGGCATGGTCGGCAAGGCGAGCAGTACAGAGAAATACAAAGCCAGTTTATTGGGTTCTTTCGCCTGTGTGCGAAGCAGCAGGGTGCCTGCGAGAAAAACGTAAAGCCAATAATTGTGGGCAAAGAAAGCGATGAGAATAATTCCAAACCACAGGTGACGGCGGCGCTTGAAGT
>JANNTE010000373.1:0-3774 GCA_031403365.1 Betaproteobacteria bacterium
CCCACCGGCGGCCAAAAGTCGTCCGTCATACAAGCCGGCGCTTATTGGGGTGGTAACGTCGCCGAAGGCGTTGGCCTGCGCGTTTCGGGAGGCATGTTTGCCGGCAAGCAGTTCGGCGGCCAAGATAAGGTCGACGGCACCCGCGTCACGATTGGCGGCACCGTCGCAGGCTTCTCTCTCGATTTGTTGATCGAGCAGAACAAGTGGACAGACCCAGGTACCGTAGTCAAAGCCAACCATATGTGGTTGACGGGTTCCTATGCCCTGCCCACGGGATCGCTCGCGTTTAACTTCGGCAAGCTGGGCAAGACCAAGGTCAACGGCACGGAATTGGCGGGCACGGATGGCACACACATGGGCGTGGGCTATTACCACACCCTGTCGAAGGCCAGCTCCGTTTACTTCATCTACTCGGCGCTGGACAACAAGGACGCCGCCCAGTTCAATATGCAGGATGGCCCAACCGAGGCAGTTGGCAAGGACCCGTCCTCCATCAGCGTCGGCCTGTACACCGTATTCTGATCGCAAGCGATATCCGCGATTCGGAACACAGCAGTACTTTGAACGGGCGCCTTCGGGCGCCCGTTTTTTTGCGCATTCGATATTCATCCTGAAAAAAGCAGTTGAACCGCAGAGGACGCAGAGGACGCAAAGGAATTCAGGTATTTGTCGCAATCAGCGTACGCACCTGGTGGGTGGCTCAGCATTACTGTCTAAGACCTTGTTTTTCCTCCGCGTCCTCGGCGTCCTCCGCGGTGAACTGCGGTTTGTAGGTTCATTGCTGTCGCCCCAAGCCGGGATACTCCGATCCGGACCGCGCTGCGTTGCTTTCACGGGCGTCCGTCCCGTGTCTACAATGTATAAACTTCTCCAGGGGGACTCCGAATGGATGCCGTTATTAGAAAATGGGGCAACAGCCCGGCGCTGCGATTGAGTGTTTCGCTCATGAAAACCGCGGAACTGGCGCTGGATCAGAAAGTCACAGTGAAAGCGTAGCGTGGGCGTATCGTCATTGAGCCAGTCCGACGTGCCGCGTACAGCCTGGATGATCTGATCTCGGACATCCGAACTGACAATCTGCATGGCGAAGTAGATTTTGGCCGGCCGGCGGGCAAAGAGTGGCTGTAAGCGCCAAGTCCAAAGTCTCGGACGCGGGCGATGTGGTCTGGCTTGAGTTCAATCCTCAGGCCGGTCACGAGCAGCGCGGACATTGACCGGCGCTGGTGCTGAGCCCGGCGATTTACAACGGCAAGACCGGGTTGATGTTGTGCTGCCCGCTGACAACCCGGATCAAGGGGTATCCGTTTGAAGTTGAATTTGTGCTCAATGGCATCCGCTGCGCGGCATTGTCTGACCAGATCAAATCCTTGGACTGGCGTGAGCCGCGTGCCAGGCATAAGGGCGAAGTGGTCAGGAGGTGCTGGACGAAGTTCTGGCGAAACTGAAGGCCTTGCTGAATTGTCGCTGAAGTTCAAGACAGACCCGGGAACTTCACCTCAAGAACAAGGACGCCCGGTTCAACCTGATGGATGGCAGTATTCATGCGTAAACCGTTGCCTGGAGAATGCGATATGCGAACCAACATCGTGATTGACGACAAGCTCATGAAGGACGCCCTTCGTGCCACGGGCGCGAAGACCAAGCGCGAAGTTGTTGAACGAGGACTCCAGATCCTGGTGGACTTGCGAAAGCAGAAATACGCACGGCAACTCCGGGGCAAGATCCAGTGGGAAGGCGATCTGGATGAGATGAGAACAGACTCGTGATCTTGGTAGATTCCAGTGTCTGGATCGATTACCCGGGGAAGGTTTCGATGACAACACTCATGATCTCGAAAACGCCCGAAAAGACATTGCGGACAGTCTCAACCCAAGCCAAATGCTCGGTTGAGTCTTCGAACCGGCAGGCCATTACAAAACGGCTTGACTATCTGGAAGAACGGGTTCGGGCGATTGACGCCGGCTTTGAGGATTTGGCCGGTGACGAGCATGCCACTACCACAGAGGTGCTGGATACGCTGGACCAAATCATTCGCACGCATCGCCGGCGCAAGAAAACGGCTTGAGCAGATATTTCAAGTTCAGACCAAGCGCTCAAGTTGCGGCTTGAGTTTTTCCAGCGCGCCGGCGAAACCGGCCAGGCGTTCTTTTTCCTGCGCGACAACCACCGCCGGCGCGCGATCGACAAACCCGGCATTGGATAATTTGGACCTGGCTTTGCCGATTTCGTTTTCCAGCCTGGCGATTTCCTTGCCCAGACGCGCGCGTTCGGCGGCAATATCGACTTCGATTTTCAGCATGAGCCGGTAGTTGCCGACAACCTGAACCGGGGCGGCCGGGGCGTTCTTACCCGTCGTGAGTTCACTCACGATTTCCACGTCAGACAATTTTGCCAGCGCCTGTAACGCGGGCGCGAGCGCGCGCATCGCCGCCGCATCGCCGGCCACGACCAGTGGCACCCTTAGCGCGGGCGAGATGTTCATTTCCCCGCGCAAGGCGCGGCAGGCGTCCACCAGCGCTTTCAGTTGGCCGACCCATGCCTCGGCTTTAGCGTCAATTTTTTCGGGCTGCGACATCGGGTAGGCTTGCCGCATGATCGAGGCGTCTGCGCCCGGATGGCGTCCGGCAAGGGGGGCGACGATCTGCCACAGCTCTTCGGTAATGAAGGGAATGATGGGGTGGGCAAGCCGCAGCGTCGCCTCCAGCACACGCAACAAGGTGCGCCGCGTGGCGCGCTGTTGTGCTTCGGTGCCGGTTTGCATCTGCACCTTGGCGATTTCGACATACCAGTCGCAGTACTCGTCCCAGATGAACTTGTAAATGGCGCCGGCGGCGTTGTCGAAGCGGTATTCGGCAAAGCCCTTTTCCACTTCGGCCTCGGTGCGCTGCAGGAGGCTCACGATCCAGCGGTCGGCCTGGGAGAATTCAAGATAGCCACCGGGCCCACATTCCGCCGCAGTGTGATCCTTGAGCCCGCAATCCCTGCCCTCGCAGTTCATCAGCACGAAACGGCTGGCGTTCCAGAGTTTGTTGCAGAAATTGCGATAACCTTCGCAGCGGTTCAGATCGAAATTGAGCGTGCGCGCGAATGTCGCCAAAGAGGCGAACGTAAAGCGCATGGCGTCGGCGCCGAAGGCAGGGATGCCTTGCGGGTAATTCTTGCGCAGCGCCTTTTCGATTTTTTGCCTGTGCTCGGCGCGCAGCAACCCGACGGTGGATTTCTCGATCAGGCCCTCGAGCCCGATGCCGTCGATCAGATCGAGCGGATCGATGGTGTTGCCCTTCGATTTCGACATTTTCTGGCCTTCGGCATCGCGCACGATGGCATTGATGTAGACGTCGTGAAACGGCACCTTGTCGGTGAAGTGCAGGGTCATCATGATCATGCGCGCGACCCAGAAGAAAATGATGTCGAAGCCGGTGACCAGCACTGAAGAGGGCAGGAATTTCTCAAGGTCAGGCGTCTTGTCCGGCCAACCCAGCGAGGTGAAGGGCACCAGCGCGGAGGAGAACCAGGTGTCGAGTACATCTTCGTCTCGTTTGAGCGCGCCCAGGTAGCCCTTTGCGTTCGCGGCGGCTCTGGCTTCTGCTTCGTCGCGCCCGACGTAGATGCTGCCGTCTTCGCCATACCACGCCGGAATCTGGTGCCCCCACCATAGCTGCCGGGAAATGCACCAGTCCTGAATGTTCTCCAGCCATTGGTTGTAAGTGCTGGTCCAATGCTCCGGATGGAACTTAACTTCGCCCCGGGCAACGCATTCCAGTCCGCGTTTCG
>JANNTE010000374.1:0-4187 GCA_031403365.1 Betaproteobacteria bacterium
CGCTCGTGGCCGATGCTTTCTCCTACCCAGCCATGGACGAAACGATCCCGCTGGATTTCTGGTCGCATGGGAAAAACAAGGCGGATGGCTACGAGCTGCTCCTCGCGCGCCAAGGGAAAGACATCTACCTCGGCATCTTCAATTGGAGCGACGCTCCAAAAGATTACGACCTGCCGGCCTTCGGTGAGAAGCTGCGCCTGGAGTCCCGCCATTCCCAAATTATCAAATATCAAGGATCACTGCCTTTCGCCGAATTGCGGCGGAAGATGACGGCTTCCCTTTGATCGGTTCACTTGGTCTGATCGTACAATACCCCCAACCCCATATCCCTAAGTCATGACTTGGTCCCAAAACTACGCCCCCTTGGCGGACAGCATCGGTTTGTCCGCACTCGTCGCCTCGATTCCCGTTGTTACCCTGCTGGCCTTGCTGGCTTTCTGGCATGTGCGCGCGCAGATCGCGGCATTGGCCGGCCTGCTCGTGGCCATGGCGATTGCCATCGGCGTCTATGGCATGCCTCTCAGCATGACGCTGGCTTCGGCGGGCTACGGCGCGGCCTTCGGCCTGTTTCCCATCGGATGGATCATTCTGAACGCGATCTTCATCTACAACCTGACGGTCGAAACCGGTCAGTTTTCCGTGTTGCAAAAACAAGTGTCCACGATGTCAGGCGACCGGCGCATCCAGGCGCTGCTGATCGCCTTCAGCTTCGGGGCGTTCATCGAAGGGGCGGCGGGTTTTGGCGCGCCGGTGGCGATCAGCGGAGCGCTCCTCATCGGCTTAGGATTCAAACCGCTCGAGGCCGCCAAGCTGGCGCTTATCGGCAACACGGCCCCGGTCGCCTACGGTGCCCTCGGCACGCCGATCATCACGCTTGCCCGGATCACCGACCTCGACGTGCAGCTGCTTAGCGCGATGGCAGGCCGTCAGTTGCCTTTCTTTTCTCTGCTCGTGCCTTTCTGGCTGATCGCGGCCCAAGCGGGCTGGCGCGGCATGGTGGCCGTGTGGCCGGCCTGCCTGGTCGCGGGAAGCAGCTTCGGAATCACCCAGTTTTTCGTCAGCAATTACATCGGACCAATGCTGGTGGACATCATTGCGGCCATCGTCTCGATGGCTTCGCTGGTGCTGTTGATGCGCTTCTGGAAACCGAAGGATACGCAGGAAAACGAGGTGCCGGCGGATTTCGTCAAGTCGGCGGCTCCGGCCGGTGCACCGGTCTGGAAGGCCTGGTTACCGTGGGTCTTGCTTTGCGGCTTTGTCTTCCTCTGGGGTTTGCCCGACGTCAAAAAAGGCCTGAACGGCTGGTTTGCCCCGGCCATTGAAACGCCTTACCTGCACAAGGCAGTGTTGCGCGTCCCTCCCGTGGCCGCCCATCCCGAGCCGGAATCGGCCATCTTCACGTTCAACGCGCTCTCCGCCACGGGCACCGCCATTCTGATCTCCGGGGTGCTGGCCGCTCTGGTGCTCGGGCTCAAGCCGGGCCGCATCATCCGGCTCTACGGTGAGACCATCTGGAAGGTGCGGGTGTCGCTGCTCACGATCGCGCTCATGCTCGCCCTAGGTTTCACCACGCGCTATAGCGGCACCGACACCACCATGGGCCTGCTGATGGCGGGCACCGGCTGGTGGTTCCCCTTCTTCTCGCCATTGATAGGCTGGCTGGGCGTGGCCCTCACCGGCAGCGACACCTCCTCCAACGTGTTGTTTGGCAACCTGCAGAAAGTCACCGCCGAGCAGCTCGGGCTATCGCCGATCCTGATGGCGGCGTCGAACAGCACCGGCGGGGTCATGGGCAAGATGATCGATGCGCAAAGTATCGTGGTGGCGTCAGTGGCGACCAATCAGCAAGGCAAGGAGGGTGTGATCCTGCGCTATGTTTTCTGGCACAGCATCTTTCTGGCGTCATTGGTCGGCGTTTTGGTCATGCTGCAAGCCTATGTGCCCTTCTTCCAGGCTATGGTGTTGGAATAGCCGGCGTCAGGTGTTCCCGGCACGGCGATGTTCGTCGTGCCGTTTTCTTTGGTGACGGCAATGATTGAAAATAAACTGGTAGAACTTGGCATCGTGCTGCCGACCGCCGCAACGCCTGCATTTCAATATGTGCCTGTCACCATCCATGAGCGACTGGCCTTTGTCAGCGGGCAATTGCCGCGTCAGGGCGATACGCTGATTACTGGAAAAGTGGGCGCTGAAGTCGATCTGGAACTGGCCAGGGAGGCCGCCCGCCTTTGCATCCTGCAGGCCTTGGCATGCCTTGCTCAGGCGCTCGGATCGCTCGATCAAGTCGGGCGAATACTCAAGCTCACCGGCTTCGTGGCTTCGGCGCCGGGGTTCAATCAGCAGCCTGCGGTTATCGACGCAGCATCCGAACTCCTGGTGCAAGTATTCGGGGATGCGGGCAAACATGCCCGGAGCGCCATCGGTGTTGCTGAGTTGCCGCGCAATGCAGCCGTGGAAATCGAATTGATCGCGGCGCTGCGCTAGCTCAACTCATCGCGCCGCTGCGCTTAGTTCGTTGATGGCGTTGCTGCGCTAAGTACATTAATGGCGCGGCTGCGCCAAAATCTATTGATCGCACCACTGCGCCAGGTTCAAGGAGAAGCGAACGTGAAGTACAACAAGCTCGGATCGAGCGAACTCAATGTTTCGGAAATCTGCCTGGGCACCATGACCTGGGGCGAGCAGAACAGCGAGGCTGAAGCGCACCAGCAGCTCGATTATGCGCTTACGCGTGGCATCAACTTTATCGACGCTGCGGAAATGTATCCAGTGCCGCCGCAAGCGCAAACCCAGGGCCGCACCGAAACTTATCTGGGAACCTGGCTCACGAAGCAGGCGCGCAATAAGGTGATTGTCGCGACAAAAATAACCGCGCAGGGACGTGGATTCGGCTGGGTTCGCGGAGGGCCGGGGCCGATTAACCGAAAATCCATACAGGATGCCCTTGATGGCAGTTTGCGGCGTCTGCAAACCGATTATGTCGATCTGTACCAGATCCACTGGCCAGACCGGTATCTGCCTTTGTTTGGCAACACCTTTTACGACCCCAGGCAGGAACGCGCAACGACATCGATCGAGGAACAACTCGAGGCCTTTACCGATTTCGTCAAGGCCGGCAAGATCCGCTACTTGGGCTTGTCCAATGAATCGCCCTGGGGCGTTATGGAATTCCTGCGTCTCGCCAGAGACAAGGGCTTGCCGATGGTGTCTTCAGTTCAGAACGCTTACAACCTCCTGAATCGCAGTTATGAAGCCGGGCTGTCGGAAATTACTCGCCGAGAGGGCATCCCTTTACTGGCCTACAGTCCGCTCGGTTTCGGACATTTGTCGGGAAAGTATCTGAACGGAGCCAAACCCGAGGGCGCCCGCCTGACCCGTTTTCCTCCTTTCGGACAGCGCTACGACAAACCGAACGTGATACCAGCGGTTGGTGCCTATGCCGAATTGGCCCGGAAAGCGAACCTTTCGGCGGTATCTTTGGCTCTTGCCTTTGTGTGCAGCCGGTGGTTTTGTGCCAGCACCATTGTTGGCGCAACCACCCTGGAGCAGTTAAAAGAAGACATTGACGCCGCAGGGGTCAGTTTGTCGGACCAGGTCCTTGCCGAAATCGACGCCATTCATTTGCGCTACCCGAATCCGGCTGTCTGAATCGTCCGACGCCCTTACCGGGCTGGGTGTTTCGCCTACCCGGATCAGTCGCTGACCCGCAAAGGTTTGACAGGCCTTCCATTCTTATCGATAATCCGCCGTTTCGTTCGGAGGGGTTCCCGAGTGGCCAAAGGGATCAGACTGTAAATCTGACGGCTCTGCCTTCGAAGGTTCGAATCCTTCCCCCTCCACCAACAGCAGTCAAGACGGGACGGGCGAAGGCGGGAAGGTAGATTGTCAGGGCCGATGGGTTCGAAGGGCGCAGCCCAAATTGAAGGCGGGTGTAGCTCAATGGTAGAGCAGAAGCCTTCCAAGCTTACGACGAGGGTTCGATTCCCTTCACCCGCTCCAGAAATTGTTTGGCAGTTGGTTTTGGCGACTTGAAGGCGAGATGTCAAGCGACGTTTCGGCGAATTTGCCCATGTAGCTCAGTGGTAGAGCACTCCCTTGGTAAGGGAGAGGTCACCAGTTCAATCCTGGTCATGGGCTCCAAGGTATCGGAATGGGCTCCAGGGATTCCTGGACTCCAGTGACTTGAG
>JANNTE010000375.1:0-14812 GCA_031403365.1 Betaproteobacteria bacterium
TGCTGCTGCTGGAAGCCGGCGGCAAGGACGATTACTTCTGGATTCATGTGCCGGTGGGTTATCTCTATACCATCGCCAATCCGCGCACCGATTGGTGCTATCGAACCGAAGCCGATCCCGGTCTGAATGGGCGCACCCTCGGCTACGCGCGCGGTCTGGGGCTGGGCGGTTGCTCATCGATCAATGCCATGATTTACATGCGCGGCCAGAAAAGCGATTACGACTATTGGGCGTCGCTCGGCAACAAAGGCTGGTCCTGGGATGAGGTGCTGCCATATTTCATGCGCACCGAGGACTACGCGCACGGGGCCGACGAATTACACGGCGCAAACGGCGAGTTGCGCGTGGAAGAGCGGCGGGTCAACTGGGAAATACTGGATGCCTGGCGCGATGCGGCCGAGGAATGCGGCATACCGAAAATCAAGGAATTCAACCGGGGGGATAATTTCGGCAACGCCTACTTCCAGATGAACCAGAAGCGCGGCGTGCGCTGGAGCAACACCAAGGCGTTTCTGCGTCCGGTACTGCATCGGCCGAATCTGACCGTCCTGACCAGCGCGCACGTCCAGCGCATCCGTTTCGACACGACCGGCGGGGACAGGCGCGCGAGCGGGGTTGAGTTCCATGCCGTCGAAGGTGGCAGTCAATTCGTCGCGGCCAGACGCGAAGTCATCCTGTCAGCGGGCGCGATCGGCTCGCCGCAGATCCTGCAGTTGTCCGGTGTCGGGCCGGGCGCGCTGCTGCGCGAACACGGCATCCCGGTCATTCACGATCTTTCCGGCATCGGAGAAAACCTGCATGACCACTTGCAGATACGCATCATGTACAAGGTGCACAACACCGTCACGCTGAACGAGCGCACACATAGTCTTTTTGGCAAGGCGGCAATGGGGCTGGAATACCTGTTCTTTCGCACCGGCCCGCTGACCATGCCGCCCAGTCAGTTGGGCGCCTTCGCGCGCAGCGAAGCCTCCCAGTCCTCGGCCAACATCGAATGGCATGTGCAACCCTTGTCTCTGGAAAAGTTCGGCGAGCCGCTGCATCCGTTTCCGGCCATTACGCCCTCGGTATGCAACTTGCGGCCGACCAGCCGCGGGCACGTACGCATCAAAGCCGCCGATGCCAAAGCGCATCCGGCCATCCGGCTCAATTACTTGTCCACCGAGGAAGACCGCCGCGTCGCGGTGGACTCGATCCGCTTCACGCGCCGTATCATGCGTGCGAAAGCGCTGGAACAATTTCAACCGGAAGAATTCAAACCCGGTCCCGGCATCGAAACCGATGACCAGTTGCGTCAGGCCGCCGGCGATCTCGGCACCACGATTTTCCACCCAGTCGGCACCTGCAAAATGGGGCACGACGCGCTGGCCGTGGTGGATGACCGGCTGCGCGTACATGGCGTGCGGGGCTTGCGCGTGATCGATGCCTCGGTGATGCCGCGCATTACTTCCGGAAATACCAATGCGCCGACGACCATGATCGCGGAAAAAGGCGCGCAGATGCTCATTGAGGACAACAAACCCTGACCTGACTCGACGAGGAGAATCACCATGCCCGCCTATCTGATATCGCAAATCGAAATTTACGACCCGAAAGGCTACGAAGATTATCGCAAGCTCGTGGGCCCGTCGCTTGCAAAGTACGGCGGAAAATTCGTCGCGCGTGGCGGAAACATTGAGGTGCTGGAAGGAAACTGGTCGCCAAAGCGGGTGGTGATCTGCGAATTCGAGAGCATCGAACGCGCGCGAGAGTGGTATCACTCCGCGGAATACAAACCTGCGATGGACATTCGCCAGAGAACGGCCAGCGCGCAGATCATTGTCGTAGACGGGCTGTAAGCCTGAGCCAGGCCTGCCAGATGGTGTCTTTCCCGCCCGAGCGGGAATGACACGCGAAGTTCGTTCAGCGCCCTGTTACCCGGCCTGGAATCCGGTTTTCTTGTGCGTGCCGTCGCAGTAAGGTTTGTTGTTCGATTGCCCGCAGCGGCACAGCCAGGTTTGCTGCACGCGATTCAAAGTGCGCCCGGTGCCGCTGACCAGTTCGAGATTGCCGGTAATTTTCAGCGGTCCATCCTTGATGGGCTCCACCACGAGCGCGCCGTTGCGCACCGCGAGCGGCTCGGATGTCTGGGTTGCTGGTTCGCCAGTGGCCTGAAATCCGGCGGCGGTATGGCTGCTGTCGCAATACGGCTTCGTTTTCGACGCACCGCAGCGGCATAAAGTCACCCGCAGCGCGCTCGCACTGCCGATGCGCATATCGGCATGGATCGCTAGCGGCCCGTTCTCGCGCACCCGCGCCAGGTTTACCGCAGGAGCGCTTTCCTGCGCGCCGCCATCAAGCCGCTCATAGGTAATGGCGCCTGACGGGCAGGTCAGTGCCGTCATGACCACGGCCTCCACCGCAGCGTTATCCGGATTGATCCACGCCCCCGGCGCATTGGCCTGATAGACCGCCGGCTGGCCCAGCACGCAGTTGCGCGAATGGATGCATTTGGCGGCGTCAAAGTGCACGACGATGTTCTTGCCCCGGTATTCCTGAATCTTCTCGCTCATGGCAACCTCCAAAAATAAACCAAACCCCCGCCCGGCCCACGGGATTACGCTCTACCCCGATTCAGGCACCACGTGGCAGCACCAGCGTCGCCTCCAGCCCGCGCCCGGGAAGATTGCGTAATCGCACACTACCACCATGCGCCTGAGCGATGTTGCGCGCTATCGATAATCCCAGTCCGGTGCCGCCGGTATTGCGATTGCGCGAACCTTCGACGCGGTAGAACGGCTCAAATACTTTCTCCAGGTCGCCCTCGGGAATGCCTGGTCCGTCGTCGCTCACGACGATACTGAGCACGCCGCCCTCCTCGCGCAAGTTGATGTCAGCGCGCTGTCCGTAGGCGAGGGCATTGTCGATCAGATTCTGCAGGCAGCGCCTGAGCGCCTGGGCGCGACCCAGCACCGGGGCTAGCGCCACGCCCGACACGGTGAGCGTGCGTCCAGCCTCCTCCGCGTTCTCTTTCAAATCCGAGATCAGAACGCCCAAATCGATCGGCGCAACCGCCTCACTGCTTTCGGACAGGCCACGCATGGATTCCAGCGTCGAGACCACCATCTGCTGCAATTCGTCGAGATCTCTGGCGAATTTGGCCTTGACCTGCGCATCTTCGAGCAACTCGGTGCGCAGGCGCATGCGCGTAATCGGGGTCTTCAGATCATGCGACATGGCGGCGAGAATCTTCACGCGGGTATCGACATATCGCTTCAGGCGGTCCTGCATCACGTTGAGCGCACGTGCCGCGCGCTGGAGTTCGGTGGCGCCACGCTCGGGCAGGGGTGGCCGGTCGATGTCGCGGCCGAGATCTTCGGCGGCACTGGCCAGAACCGACAACGGCCGCGTGGCCAGGCGCACGGCGAAAAAACACAAAACAATCATCACGCCATCGACGATCGCGAGATTGCGCAGCAGGCGCCGACCCCACTGGCTGGCGCGCGCGGGAATAGTGCTCTGCACGCTGATCGATACGCCATCGCCAGGCAGCAGGATGGCAAATATCTTCACGCCGGAGCGTTCGCTGAACCGGCTCATCAGCCGGTAGTCCGGATCGAAATGCACGAGTTGCGCATTGAGCACTTTGAACCCCATGCCCTCGGGCAGGGCTTGCGCCAGCGCATCGCGCGCCACAAGAATCAACTCCTCGTCCTGCTCCATAACGACCGCGCCCGACGTCGCGGGCTCGCTGTACGCAAGCTTGAGCGTATCGTTCGAGATCACCTGCATCATGCGCTTGCGCTCGCTCCCGCTGGTTGTGACGATAATCCGTGCCGCGTCTGCGATGCGTGCCGCAGCCTGATTGGCTCCCGCGCGCGCGACCAGGGCATCACGATCGGAGATCGCTATCGCGGTGGTCACCGCCTGCACCGCCAGGAACCCACCGGCCAGAATCAGGGCAATGCGGCCGAATAACGAGCGAGGCAGGAGGTTCATGTGCGATTTTCCTTTTGTCCCGGCACGGACTGCTACTCGACGCGACTGGCCAGCACATAGCCCTTGCCGCGCACGGTTTTAATGATTTCCGCTTCGCGCGCCTGATCGCGCAGACGCTCGCGCAGGCGGCTCACCTGCATGTCAATGGTGCGGTCGAGCGGATCCGCATCGCGTCCGAAAGTGAAATTCGACAACTGATCGCGCGAAAGCACCGCGTTCGGGTTGCGCAGAAAGATCAGCAGCA
Organism: Betaproteobacteria bacterium; assembly: GCA_031403365.1. Taxonomy (GTDB): domain Bacteria; phylum Pseudomonadota; class Gammaproteobacteria; order Burkholderiales; family JACQAP01; genus JACQAP01. The sequence goes on from JANNTE010000375.1 coordinate 4,223, forward strand.
GGCGGTACTCCGCCCCGGAGAGGGAGACGCACATGCCGTCCGGCGCGCGCAAGTTGCGGGTGCGCGTATCGAGCAGCCAGCCGGAAAAATGAAACTCCTCCGGCACGTCGATTTCGGTATCCGCCGGCAGCATTTTCGAACGCCGAAGAATATTGCGAATACGCGCGAGCAGTTCGCGCGGCTCGAAAGGTTTTGCCAGATAATCGTCGGCGCCCATTTCCAGACCCAGAATGCGATCCGAGGCTTCACCGCGCGCAGTCAGCATCAAGATCGGAATCTGGGACTTCGCACGCAGTTGCCGGCAGAGCACGAGCCCGTCCTCTCCGGGCAACATCAGATCGAGCACCACCAGGCTCGCCGGTTTCGACGCCAGCGCCTGCCGCATGGCCTTGCCGTCCGCCACGGCACGTGCGTCGAAACCGTTTTTACGCAGGTATTCCGCCAGCAGGGCCTGGATGTCTTCGTCATCATCGACAATCAGAATTTGATCGCGCATGGGGCTTGTTATACCTTCACCGTGCCATCTTGGGGAGGAGTTTTGTCAACTAGCGTAACAACGGCGCAAAGCGCGACATTTCGTTACACGGGGCGGGGCGGGTTCGCATACAGTCACGGGTTGGAAAAATCAGCCCCGCTTCTATGACTCCCTGCGACAGGATGTTCCTCCTGCGGCGGCTGGCGGCCGCCGCTTGCTGCCTCGCCGTCCTCAGCGCGGCCCGCGCCGACGATCCGTTCAACACCGTCAACCTCCTGCCGCCGGCGCCTGGACGTCCCTGGACCGGCGGCGCCGATCCCTGCGCCACTCAGGCGCAGCCGGGCAGCGCGCTGACGCTGGCCGATGTCGTTGATCGCGCCTTGTGCGCCAACCCGCAGACGCGCCAGGCCTGGGCCGCGACGAAAATCCAGGCGGCCGAATTGGGCCGCGCCCGCTCCGCCGGGCTTCCCGATGTCACCCTGACGGGTAACGGCGGGCTGAACCGCACGTGGCCGGCGAACGGCGGCACAGTGCGGCAGGACAACGTTTCGGCGACTGCAACCGTAAGCTATCTGCTGTTCGATTCCGGCGCGCGCGACGCCAGTATCGAATCCGCCCGGCAACTGCTGGCGGCGGCAAACTGGTCGCACAGCGCGACACTGCAGTCGGTGTTTCTCTCCGCGATCCAGAATTATTACCAGTTGTTCGCCGCGCGCGCTAACGTGAATGCTGCCGCCGAAGCGGAAAAAGCCGGCCTCGAAAGCCTGAAGGCAGCCGAGTTCCGCTACCGGGTGGGCACCTCGACGCCCGCCGACCGGCTGCAGGCCCAGACCGCCTATTCACAGACGCGGCTCACCCGCACCCGGGCCGAAGGCGATGCCCGCACGGCGGCGGGGGCGCTGGCGAATTCCATGGGTCTGGACGCCGACACCGTTGTCGACATCGCGCCACCGCGCATCGAAGCACCGGACATGGCGACCGAATCCGCGGTGCGCGAACTGGTCGAGTACGCACGCAATCTGCGGCCAGACCTCGCTGCGGCCGATGCCAGGATCCAGGCTGCGCGCGCCCAGGTGCGCGCGGCCCGGGCCGCGGGCAAACCCACGGTGTCGCTGACCGGAAGCGCCGGCGTCGGCGATTCGAGCACGCTCGACAGCTTCAGCACCGGTGCCATCGGCATCAGCTTGAGCTTCCCGCTCTTCACCGGCTACCGCAACACCTACGAAATCCGGTCCGCACAGGCGCAGGTCGAAGCGCGCGAGGCCGATCGCGATGTGCTGCGCAGCCAGGTCGCGCTCGACGTCTGGAAAGCGTGGCAGTCGCTGACCACCGAACGCGCGGCGCTGGCCAACGCGGAAGATCTGTTGCGCAGCGCGCTGGAATCCGACAATGTCTCGCGTGGCCGCTATCGCGCCGGCGCCGGTACGCTGATCGACCTGCTCAACGCGCAATCGGCGCTGGCGAGCGCCCGCTTCCAGCAGGTACAGGCGCAGTACAACTGGCATCTCTCCAAGGCGGCGCTGGCCAGCGCGCTGGGCGCGCTCGACCTGGCGTCGCTTTCCGGCAGCGGCGACACCGTGCGCATCGATACTTCGCGTTCACCGGTGCACAGATGAAAAATAATTCCCGGATTCCCTGGCTGCGCATCCTCGCCGCCCTCGTGCTCGCTGCCGCGCTCGCGGCGGCGGGCTGGGCGTGGAAAAAGAACAGTCGGGTTCCAGTCGCCGAGCGCTACCGCACCGTGAAGGTGGAGCGCGGCAGCATCACCCAGACCGTATCGGCCAACGGCACGCTCACGCCCGTAGTGCTGGTCAGCGTGGGCACCCAGGTATCGGGCTCCGTGCTCAGACTTCACGCCGATTTCAACCAGCGCGTGACGAAGGGACAAATCCTCGCCGAACTCGATCCGGCCCTGCTGTCCGCGGCCGAAAAGCAGTCGCTTGCGAATGTATCCAGCGCGCAGGCCTCGCTGAAACTTGCGCTCGCCAACGAAGACCGGCTGCGGCAGCTGTTTGCGCAGGAGTATATTTCCCGCCAGGAAATGGACCAGGGCATCCAGATTCGCGAAGCGGCGCAGGCGCAGGTACAACTGGCCAGAGCGCAGCTTGAGCGCGACCGCATCAATCTGCGCTACAGCATCATCCGCTCGCCGGTGTCTGGGGTAGTCGTCGACCGGCAGATCGACGTCGGACAGACCGTGGCGGCCAGTTTCCAGACCCCGACGCTGTTCAAGATCGCGCAGGACTTGCAAAGCATGCAGATCGATTCGAGCGTGGCCGAGGCCGATGTCGGTTCCATCCGGGTCGGCCAGGAAGTGCAGTTCCGCGTCGATGCCTTTGCCGACCGCTCTTTTACCGGCAAGGTGCGCCAGATCCGCCTGAATCCGACCATCACCAGCAACGTGGTCACCTATAACGTCGTGGCCGAGGTCGCGAATCCCGACGAAGCCCTGCTCCCCGGCATGACCGCATACCTGTCCGTCGTGATCCAGACCAAGTCCGATGTGCTGCTGGTGCCGAACGCCGCGCTGCGTTTCCGTCCGGCGGGCACCGACAAGCGCGGGGATGCCGACACGGCCAGGCCGCGCAAGCGCAGCGGCCCGCAGGTTTATGTGCTGCGCGGCGAGGACATCGCGCCGGTCGAGTTCCAGGCCGGCATCAGCAACGGGCGTTTTACCGAGGCCGCCGCAGGCCCTCTGGCCGAGAACGATGCGCTCGTCGTGGAAGACCTGAAGCCGCCCGACAAGATGGATCGGGGCGCTTCGCCGATGAGAATGTTCTGATGGACGATGCGGTCATCCGGATTGAGCACCTGCACAAGAGCTACGACACCGAGGCCGGTGTCTTTCCGGTGCTCAAGGACGTCAGCCTGACCATCGGCCGCGGCGAATTCGTCGCCATCATGGGTCCGTCCGGTTCCGGGAAATCCACGTTCATGAACATCGTAGGCTGCCTCGACCAGCCGACCGAGGGGCGCTACTTCCTTGACGGCAACGACACCGGACAGATGGATTCCGACGAACTCGCGGCCTTGCGCAACCGCACCATCGGTTTCGTATTCCAGGGCTTCAACCTGCTGCCGCGCGCCCGCCTGACCGACAACGTCGCGCTGCCCCTGGTGTACGCTGGCGTGTCCCGGGCGCAACGGCACGACCGTGCGATCGAAATGCTCAAGCGCGTCGGCCTGGGCAGCCACGTCAACTCGTTTCCGAATCAGATTTCCGGAGGCCAGCAGCAACGCGTGGCCATCGCGCGCGCGCTCGCCAACCAGCCATCGCTGCTGCTCGCGGATGAGCCCACGGGCAATCTGGACTCCCAGACCAGCCGCGAGATCATGGAGATCTTCACCAGCCTGAACCGCAATCAGGGCATCACCGTGGTCCTGGTTACCCATGAGCAGGACATCGCGGCCTGCGCCGGACGTCTGGTGCGATTCCTCGACGGCCGCGTGGCGCACGATGGTCCCTTGGCGGCAGCGACGCAGAACGTGCCCGCATGATCATGTCCGCGTCGATGATCGCCGAAGCCTGGTCGGCCATGGGCGCCAACCGCCTGCGGACGTTTCTGACCATGCTCGGCATGATGATCGGCGTCGCCGCCGTGGTGGCGATGATGGCCATCGGCCAAGGCGCCCAGTTGGCGGTCAATGCGTCGATCGCCTCGATGGGCAGCAATCTGTTCATCATTCTGTCGGGTGCCTCCACCAGCGGCGGCATTCGCGTCGGCTCGGGATCCGCGCCGACCCTCACGCTGCTCGACGCGCAGGCGATCGCGGAGCTGCCATCCATCAATGCCGTCGCGCCCGCGCAGCCCGGCACCGCGCAGGTCGTTTACGGCGCGAACAACTGGAGTACCCAGATCTATGGCACGACTCCCGACTATCTGACTGTGCGCAGCTGGCCGCTGGAATCCGGCGGCGCGTTCACCGAAACCGACCTGCGATCCGCCAACCGCGTTGCGCTGATCGGCGCCACGGTCGCGCAGAATCTTTTCCTGGACGAGGATCCGGTCGGAAAGACGCTGCGCATCCGCAACAGCCCGTACCTCGTTGTCGGCCTGCTCACCGCCAAGGGCCAGAGCCTCGACGGGCGCGATCAGGACGACACCATCCTGATCCCGGTGACCACCGCGCTGCAGAAGCTGTTCGGCTCGCAGTTCCAGGGATCGGTGCGTTTCATGATGGCGCAGGCGGTATCGTCCGAGAAAATGCGACAGGCCGAGCGCGACATGACCGAGTTGCTGCGGGCGCGTCATCGCATTGCGGAAGGGGCCGACAGCGACTTCACTATCCGCAACCTGACCGCGCTGGCCAGTGCGGCCGCCGCGACCACGAAGGTGATGTCCGTGATGCTGGGCGCAATTGCGTCGGTGTCTCTGCTGGTGGGCGGCATCGGCATCATGAACATCATGCTGGTGTCGGTGACCGAACGCACCCGGGAGATCGGCATCCGCATGGCGATCGGCGCGCGTCGCCGGGATATCCTGATGCAGTTCCTGCTCGAGGCCATCATCATTTCGGTGATCGGCTGCTGCATTGGCGTCGCACTTGGCGTTGCCGGCGCACTGGGAGCGATGCATTTCACGGGCATCAAGGTCTCGATTACCAGCGGATCGATCGTCCTTGCCTTTGCAGTCGCCACCGCGGTCGGCGTATTCTTCGGCTTTTACCCGGCGCGCAAGGCTGCGTGGCTCAAACCCATCGACGCGCTGCGTTATCAGTGAACCCCTTGTGAATCTGCCCGACTACCGATTCGCCGCGTCACCTCCGATAAGTCCCGCATCGCGTTTCACACGGGCTTTGGCGTTCGTCGCCGTGGCGTCCTGTGCGGCGGCCTGCTTGCTGGCCGGCTGCGGCGACAAGGTCGCCGCGCCGCTCGACGCCAAGAAGAGCGCGCCCGCGGTTCCGGTACTGACCGCCACCGTGGCACAAAAGCGCATGCCGCTTCGCCTGCATGCGATCGGCAATGTGGAGACGGTCGCCTCGGTCGCCGTCAAATCGCGCGTGGACGGGTTGATCACCAGAGTGCACGTGCGCGACGGGCAGGAGGTGGGCCGGGGCGAGCTATTGTTCCAGCTCGATCCAAAACCGTTTGAGGCCCAGATTGCGCGCGCGCAAGCCGATCTCGCCCGCGACGAGGCGCAACTCGATCATGCGCTTGTGCAGGAGCGGCGCTACAAGGAATTGCTCGCGCAGGGATTTGTTTCATCTGAATCCTATGCGCAGGTGGCCGCCAATCTGCGCACGCTCGAGTCGACGGTGAAAGCCGGCGAGTCCGAAGTCAACCGCACGCGCATCAATCTGGGGTACGCGACACTGCGCGCGGCGATCAGCGGCCGCATCGGCAAGGTGTTGCTCAGCGAAGGCAATCTGGTCAAAGCCAACGACACCAATGCCCTGCTGATCATAAACCAGTTGGCCCCGATTTACGTCAGCTTCGCCCTGCCAGAGCAGCACCTCGATGAAATCCGCGCCAACAAGACCAGGCAAGCCATGCGCGTTGAAGCCCGGCTTGACGACGGACGGCTGCTGCACGGCGATCTGGCCTTCGCCGACAACTCCGTGGATACGACCACGGGCACCATTCGGCTGCGTGGTTTCTTCGCCAATGCGGACAAGTCGCTCTGGCCGGGTCAGTTCGTCGACACCTGGATCACACTGCGCGAAGACGCGCAGGCTCTGGTGATTCCCGCGCAAGCCGTGCAGACCGGCCCCAAGGGGCAGTACGTCTATGTGGTGAATGCGGATTCCAGCAGCGAGATGCGCGCAATCGTGATAAGCCGCACGGATGGTGAAGAGGCCGTGATCGCTTCGGGGCTTAAAGCCGGCGAGACGGTGGTGATTGACGGCGCCTCGCGCCTGCTGCCCGGCTCCAAAGTCAGCGTGAAAAGCGCGGACAAGCCGTCGTGAACATTGCTGAAGCCTTCGTGCGCCGGCCGGTCATGACCGGCCTCACCATGATCGGCATTCTGATATTCGGCGTGATCAGCTACCGGCTGCTTCCCGTGGCCGATCTGCCGAACGTGGATTACCCCACCATATCAGTCAGCGCCTCGCTCCCGGGCGCCAGTCCGGAAAACATGGCCGCTTCAGTGGCCACCCCGCTGGAGAAGCAATTCTCCACCATTGCCGGCCTGGACTCGATGGATTCGCTGAGCGCCCAGGGTAACACACGCATTACGCTGCAATTCACGCTCGATCGCGACATCGATGCCGCTGCGCAGGATGTGCAAGCCGCCATCTCGCGCACCTTGAATCAGCTGCCCAGGGAGATGAGCGCGCCGCCCTCCTTCCGCAAGGTGAACCCGGCGGACTCGCCGATCTTCTATCTCGCACTGACCTCGGAAACGCTGCCTTTGTCGATCGTGGACGAATATGCGCAGACACTGCTTGCACAGCGCATTTCCACCATCGCCGGCGTCGCCCAGGTGAGCGTGGGCGGTTCGCAAAAATACGCGGTGCGCGTGCAGCTCGATCCCAAGGCGCTAGCCGCGCGCAGCATCGGAATCGACGAAGTCGGGCAGGCCATCGCGCAGCAGAATTCGCGTCTGCCCACCGGCACGCTGTTCGGGCAGCACCGCTCCTACACGGTGGAAACCAACGCCCAGCTCGCCAATGCCGCCGCCTTCCGTCCGATCGTCATCGCCTATCGCAACGGCGCCCCGGTTCGTCTTTCCGAACTGGGAACAGTGCTGGATAGCGTCGAGGAGAACAAACTGGCCGCCTGGTACAACGATGAGCGCAGCATCATGCTCTCGATTCAGCGTCAGCCGGGCACCAACACCATCGAAGTGGTCGACGCCGTCAAGAAACTGCTCCCGGCCTTTCGCGAACAAGTGCCGCCGGGGATCAACATCAATGTCATGTACGACCGCTCGTTGTCGATCCGCGAATCGGTTGACGAGGTGAAGTTCACGCTGGTACTGGCCCTGGCCCTTGTGGTGCTGGTGATTTTCCTGTTCCTGCGCAATCTGTCGGCCACGCTGATACCCAGCCTTTCACTGCCGATGTCCATTGTGGGAACCTTTTCGATCATGCACCTGATGGGCTTCAGCCTCGACAACCTGTCGCTGATGGCGTTGACACTGTGCGTAGGCTTTGTGGTGGACGACGCCATCGTCATGCTGGAGAACATCAACCGCCATCTCGAAATGGGCAAGACGCCGATGCAGGCCACACTCGACGGCGCGCGCGAAGTCGGCTTCACCATCGTGTCGATGACGCTTTCGCTCGCCGCCGTATTCATACCGGTGCTGTTCATGGGCGGCGTGCTCGGCCGGTTGCTGCACGAATTCGCGATCACCATCATGGCCGCCGTGCTGGTGTCCGGGTTCGTATCGCTTTCCCTCACGCCGATGTTGTGCAGCCGCTGGCTGCGTCCGGTCAAACAGCAACAGCATGGACGTCTGTACCGCGCGAGCGAAGCGGCATTCGATGCGATGCGCGATCTGTACGCTCGCACCCTGCGCTGGTCGATGGACCGGCATTATCTGGTGGCAGCCATGTTCGTCGGTGTATTCGCATTGACCGCGTATCTGTTCGTGAGCATTCCCAAGGGTTTTCTGCCCAGCGCCGATACCGGCCAATTGCTCGCTTTTACCGAAGGCGCGCAGGACATTTCCTTCGAATCGATGGCGCAAAAGCACCGCCTTGCCGCCAATATCATTCGCGCCGACCCGAATGTCGAAGCCGTCATGGCATTCATGGGGCCGTCGTCTTCCGGCTCCAGCCAGACACTCAACCTGGGGCGTATTCTGGTGCGCCTGAAGCCGCTGAAGGACCGGCTGCCCGCTGACCAGATCATCCAGAAGCTGCGTCCGCAACTCGCCGAGATCACGGGATTGAAGGTTTACCTGCAAAACCTGCCCCTGATCCGCATCGGCGGACGGCTCACCAAAAGCGAATTTCAGTACACGCTGCAAAATGCCGACACCACCGAACTGTTTCACTGGGCGCCGATACTGGAGGCGAAACTGCGTTCGCTGCCCGATTTTCAGGATGTCACCAGCGACCTTCAGATCAGCAATCCCACAGTGCAGATCGAAATTGACCGCGAGCGGGCTTCCGCGCTCGGGTTGACGCCGGAACAAATAGAAAATGCGCTCTTTAGCGCCTATGGCTCGCGCCAGGTGTCGAGCATATTCACGCCGAGCAACGACTATGCGGTCATCCTGGAACTCCTGCCGCAGTACCAGGACAGTCCCGAGGCCTTGTCATTGCTCTATGTGCGCTCGGGGTCCGGAGCGCTGGTACCGCTGGCATCCGTCGCGCGGGTCACACGCGGGGTAAGTCCACTAAGCATCAGCCATCAAGGCCAGTTGCCAGCCGTCACGCTCTCGTTCAACCTGGCGCCGGGCGTGTCCCTGTCACAAGCCATCGCTCAGGTGAAAGAGTTGTTTGCGCAACTGCGCGTTCCGCCCACGCTCATCGGCAACTTCCAGGGTTCGGCGCAAGCCTTTCAGTCCTCCCTCACCGGCATGGGCCTGCTGCTGGTGATGTCGATCTTCGTGATTTATCTGATCCTGGGCATCCTCTACGAAAGCTATCTGCACCCGGTCACCATACTGTCCGGGCTGCCCAGCGCCGGCTTCGGCGCATTGCTCACGCTGATGTTGTTCAAGATGGATTTGAACCTGTATGGCTTCGTCGGCCTGATCATGCTGATCGGCATCGTCAAGAAGAATGCCATCATGATGATCGATTTCGCCATTGACGCCCAGCGCGGAGACCCGGCACAGCGCAAGGACGCAAAATCCGCCGAAGAGGCGATCTACGAAGCCTGCCTCATCCGCTTCCGCCCGATCATGATGACCACCATGGCTGCACTGATGGGTACCTTGCCGATCGCTCTGGCCATCGGCGCCGGCGCGCAAGCGCGCCAGCCACTGGGCCTCGCTGTCGTAGGCGGATTGATCGTGTCGCAAATACTGACGCTCTACATCACCCCGGTCGTTTACCTGTATCTGGAAAAGGCGCGCAACTGGCCTGGCGCGCGCAAGACCGGCAGCATGTCAGCAATCAAAGCCGGCGCCTGAAACCGGGCGCAAGAAAATTTCGCAAAGGAGAATCAAGTGGAGAATTCCCCGGTTCCGTTCCCGCAAGCACCCGCTGCCTCGCTCGTCACCACCGCGCACATCGTCTACGGCCTGCATGCGCTGAGCATTCTCATCGGCATCACCAGTCCGATCACCATCGTCGGCGCGTTTGTCTTCGGCATCCCTTCCATCGTCGCTGTCATATTGAACTACGTGAATCAGGCCAACTCGCGCGGCAGTTTCCTTGAATCCCATTTCCGCTGGCAGATTCGCACCTTCTGGTTTGCCGCAATGTGGATACTGATTGGCGCAGTGCTGTTCGTCACCCTCATCGGCATCCCCCTGGCATGGATCCTATTCGTCGGCGCCGGCATCTGGGTGATTTACCGCGTCGCGCGTGGATGGCTCACGCTGCAGGATCGCAAACCGATGGTTACCTGACCCGGCCCGCACCAATGACGCCCAGCCGCTCCGCGCCGCCTGACCGAAGGCCGGCGCATGTGCCAGCGCGGCAATCGGTTGCAGTCGTGTATTTGGTACCTGATGTGAACCTCTGCGGGTTCGTGCCGACATGTAGTCTGCGCACAGAGAACCACACGCGCGAAACGATCAAGCCTTGATCAGCCGAGTTATCGAATTCGTCCCGAGCCAGTCCAATCGTTGTTGCCGTGACAGGCGTCGTTTCTCCTGCTCAAACCGTGCGATCTTGCGTTCGCAATGGTTCGCCCAGCTATTTACTGGGATGGCCTGCCCTACGCTCATGAAACCGCCTTCACGCGCTGCGAGATGCCGATGGCGAGCAGAGTGCAACCGGCTGCGATGAGTCCGACTATCCAGTAGTTCGTCAGCGCGCCGGTATCGTCCGTTCCAACTATCACGCCCGCACTCAGGGCCGCGAGGCCCGAAGACAAATGCTGCAGGGCCGAATTGAAACTCATCAGTCCGCCGCGCAGGCGCGGCGGAGCGCTCGCGGTGACAAGAGCCATGGCCGGCATCTTAGTAGCAATGTGATTTGAGATAAAACTATGACAGATACTACTTGGTTGCTGTTCATTTGTCTTTTGACTAGTAACCTTGCAAAAC
>JANNTE010000376.1:0-6633 GCA_031403365.1 Betaproteobacteria bacterium
GTCCTTCCTCAGTTCTGTCGGCCGGATCGTTCGCGGACGGTTCCAGTTTTCCGGCGATGATCACCCGACGAGCCTGCGCCAGCGCCGTGGCCAACTGCTGATCCTGTTTGGCATGCAGGTCGCCCGCAGAGCCCGGTAAGGCTGGCCGGGTACGCAACAGCAGGTCGAAAGCCACGGCCCTGGCTCCGGATAAGGTCAGTTTGTCGATGAGCATGGCATGCAGACAACGCGGCCAGCGCGCGGGCATTTGCGGCAGACTGGAATGGGTAGCGGGCCTGGCTCCGATGCGCATTTCGTCGCAGCGATGAAATCTCTCCGGGTCGTTTGGCAGCGAAATATTCTCAGCCGCCTTGCGACCGATGGTCACCAGTACGACTTCCTCTGGCACTGCGCGCGGACCACGCAGCCCGAACAGCCAGCCCAATCCGACGCTTTGTTCCAGAGATTGCACTTGCGGAACCGGCGCAAGAATGGCGCCAGTGACCCCGACAGCGGCGGCAAGTGTGATGTAACTTGCAAACCGGCTACGGCGGCCGGTTCCGAAGCGCGAGGCGAATCCAGATCTCGCCTGCGCCATGCTCAAATGCCGCGCGACTGATCCGCCATCAGGCGTTTTGCAATCAGGTGTACGACGTATAGTGCGAACTGTGGATTGCGCAAGTACAAGCCCTTGACCTGATCCGAGGTAAGCGTGAAAAGGTCAACGTCGTTCGTGCACACCGCGGTTGATGTGCGCGTATGCAACGGAGAAAAGATGGCGATTTCTCCGAACATGGTACCGGCGTCAATCTCTCCACCGATGTCCTCCAGACGAATGGTTCCGCGTTGCAGGTAAAAAAGTTCTTCGCCTGGGTCGCCCTTGCGAAAGACGATGGTCCTGCGCGGCAGGCGCCGGTGGGTCATGTGCGGTAGCAGCCAATCGAGATCCATCGCACCTCCTTCGGCTTGCCGGATTTGCCGCGAGGTAATGCTCTGCATGCGGGAGGCAAGCAGCACCGCTTCGCCGCGATTCTGCACCTTGAGCGCCTTGAAAATTGCAGTCATGTGCAGTTTGACCGTCCCCTCCGTGATGCGCAGGCTCTTGGCGATCGCAAGATTCGTTTTGCCCTGGGCCGCCAGCGAGAGCACTTCCGTTTGCCGTTGCGACAGGCCGTACTGGTCGAGTGCCGACTCGGCATTTTGCAGTGCGCTGGCATTACTGGCGCCGCCCGGGCTGAGCGGCGCTGCTACATTCTTGTCTGCGGAGTCATGCGCCGCAACACCGGGTAGGTATACGCTATCGCTCAAAACCAGCCGGAGAATTCCGAGGGTGACAGTCTCGGAATGCGATTTCGGAAGGTAACCGAGGGCACCGGCTGAGAGCGCCCGTTTCGCACTGGCATCGTCAAAGCGCGAACCCAGCGCGAGAATTCGTGCGTCAGGAAATTTCCGCCGGAAACCCTGGATGACAGCGCGCGCCGTGGCTGCAGCCGCGTCAACGTCCACCAGCACCAGGTCTGCGGCAGGCATAGGCGTGGCCGCTGTGGATGCAGCATCTTGCACGACCTCGATTTCGCAGCCGGAACCGAGTTTGGCCAGCAGGCCACACAGCGCCTCAGTGGCCCATCCCCGCGGGGACGCAACCAGGATTCTTACCACGCGACTCTCCCAAAGCTCCAGGAAGCTGGAACTTAGTACCATGTTTTCCCAGGCGGCAGCAACCGAGCCCTTTTATGCTGAGTCGGGAGTAAACAGAAATGCCCGATTCTGTAGCAAATGGATAGTCCGCATTGTCAGGAGACCGGCTCGGTGGCAGAAACGATGAAGGCCTCGGGTGCGCGCCACCCACAGGCTTTCGTCAAAGTGGCGCGTGTACTTGCGCTTGCGATCGGAATCTCCGAGCGTATTCTTCGCCAATCTGGACCAGGCTCGATTATCGACGCTGTGCGACGAAGTCGCCGGCACCCTGCTGTTTCAGCGCCATGAAGCTTGTTGCGCTTGACGAAAGACCATGGACGTCGCCGACCTGCGCCTTGCCCATCGATACGGATTCACCGGCACCCCCGGGTCTGATGGCGCCGCCACGACTGGGGACCTCACTGACACTCAACGCTCCGGCGATCGAGCGCCCAGGGATGGGCCGCCGGATCTGTCGCCGAAGTGCGACCTTGTACCTGATTAACGTATGCCACTCGCGGGGCGCGGCCCGGCGTTGCCGGTCTTGCCTGGTTGGGCAAAGAATCAGGTCAGGCGCGACCAGCCCGGCTCGTTGCGATCGAGCAGACGTTTCAACGCTTCGAAATGTAGAACAGACTGCTGGCGCTCGCTTTCGATCTGCCGACAAACATCGGCGACCATATTCTCTGCGACCCGTTTGAGTTTGCCGCCGGTGCTCTGTGCCAGCACTTGCACCATGCAGCAGCGCTCAAGATAGTAAAGGTCGTCGAAGGCGTGAGCCATGTTGTCGCCGCATACGATGACGCCATGATGCTGCATGAAAACGACGCTGTTGTCTCCCAGCGCGTTGCAGATCCGGTCACCTTCCTCGTTGGCGAGCGCAACGCCGCCGTAATTCCTGTCGTAGCCCAGGCGCCCGTAGTAGCGCATGGCGCTCTGATTGGCGCAAACGTCAAGCTCGCCGCCATCGAGCAGGGTCAGCGCGGTCGCAAAAGGCATATGGGTATGCAGCACGCATTTCTTGCGCTTGCCCAGATGGATGCGGCCATGGATGAAAAACGCGGTGGGCTCAACGCTATGTTTGCCCTCCACCACGGCGCCATGTTCATCCACCACCACCAGATCGGCGGGCGTGAGCTCCGACCAGTGAAAGCCTTGCGGATTGATGAGGAACTTGGACGGATCGCCCGGCAGTTCCAGGCTGAAGTGGTTGCAAACACCTTCATTGAGCCCCATGCGTGCGGCGCTTCGCAGCGCCGCAGTCAGGTCAATGCGGGCCTGGGTAACCGGATCGAATCGTTTCACTGTCTCTCCTTCAAGATAGGCGGCGGTAATTCGAAAGCATATTACAAGACGATGGATGAACGCGCGTGAGCCTGGGGTTCGATCTGGGCATGGTAAAGACCGGCGCGCTTGGCTAAGATACTGTGATTCACCCGCAAAATGGCCGGCAAGGAGGCAGGATGCAGCATTCCATACTCAACGAGCAACAGCGTGCGGATTATGATCGCGACGGTTTTGTGATGGTGCGCGGCCTGTTCGATCCCGAGGAAGCGCACCTGTTGCAGCAGGCGATGGAAACCGATCCGCAGGTGCGCGGCAATTTATACAACCGCAACGATGCGCAGGGGCTGGCGACCAAGATGGTGTTGTGGAACCATCCGGGCGACAGCGTCTATGGGCTGGCTGCGCGCAGCCACCGAATCGTCGACACCATGGAGTCGCTGTTGGGCGGCGAGGTCTATCACTACCATTCCAAGCTCACCGCCAAGGATCCATTTGAAGGTGGCGCATGGGAATGGCATCAGGACTACGGTTACTGGTACAACAACGGCTGCCTGTTCCCGCTGATGGCGAGCGTCATGGTGGCGCTGGACAAGTGCACGAAAGAAAACGGCTGCCTGCAAGTAGTGCGTGGCTCCCATCTGCTTGGCCGGATTGATCACGGCGTGGTCCAGGGCAGCCAGGTCGGCGCTGACCCTGCCCGCGTCGAGCAGATTCTCAAGCATACGGAAGTGGTCTACGCTGAAATGGAGCCTGGGGACGGGTTGTTCTTCCACTGCAACACCCTGCACCGTTCGGATCAGAATCGCTCGCCGAGCCGGCGCTGGACGGTATTGTTTTGCTACAACGCCGCGCGCAACAACCCTTACCGCGAACACCATCACCCGTTCTATACGCCGCTCGAAAAAGTCCCCGATTCCGCGATCAAACAGGCCGGACTGAAATTCAGCAGCGGCGCTGAGGAAAGTTTCATGAAGAAATTTGTCAATCCGCCGGACCTGAAGAAGACGCTGAAAATCTGACCGGTCATCGAACCAACTGGGTCGATTGAAATTCAAGTTCGGGTGTCGATCCGGCCTTTGTAGGGAATGCAATAGAGATTGATCGGTTCCAGCCTGCCGCGCACCGTCAGGGGCGGGAGCAGCAACATCTCAAGATTGAGTTGTGTTGTCTTGAGATCGACCGCGACCCGTTCCGACAACAGCAGTTCGCCGGCGCGCGCGCGCTGCATCAGGCGCGAAGCGATGTTTACCGCATCGCCGATGACGGTGAAATTGGAATACGCCGCGGAGCCAACCTTGCCGGCAACCACCTCGCCCCTGTTTACGCCGACTCCCAACCCGGTCTCCAGCCCGTATTCGGCGCGCCACCGCACCGAGAGCGCGTCGAACTCTTCCAGCATCTGCATGCCGCACTTGATGGCAAGTTCCGAAGCATCCGTCTGTTCAAACGGCACGCCAAACCCGACCAGCAAACAGTCGCCGGCCATGTTGAAAATAACGCCATTGTGATGATAGGTGACGCTTGTCAGCAGGGAAAAATATTCGTTGAGCAGCAGTACCACATCGGATGGAGGCAGTTTTTCTGCCAGGCGCGTGAATCCGCGCAAGTCGGCAAAAAGTATGACCGCATCGAAGCGGCTTTGGTATTCCGCCGGAAGATTCGCAGATGCCCCCCGCGTGGTCAGTACCTCGCCCATCACGCGCCCGGACTTCAGATGGCTCCCATCGCCTGGTAACGCGCTTTCATCCGGGCCGGCAACAACCGGAGGGCGCGTCCGGGTGCGGTTGATGAGCGACTTGATCCGAATCAATAATTCGTCGCGTTCGATCGATTTACTGAAAAAATCATCGGCACCGGCTTGCAGGCTCTGGATGTTATCCGCGCGGTTTTCCGCCGAAACCAGGAATACGACAGAGGTTGTAGCGGTCGTGGGATTGGACTTGATCCGTCTGCATACCTCGTGGGCCGACATCCCCGTCAAGGACAGATCGAGCAGGATCAGGTCCGGTCGTCCCGAAACGGAGACCTGAAGGGCTTCTTCCCCGTTTTGCGCGGTCAGGATTTCCATGCCTGAATGCCTGAGGTAGAGCGACATTCGCAAGCGAAGGTCCGGTGCGTCGTCCGCAAGCAGAACACGTGGCACTTGACCCTGAAACGCAGTTTCCATGGACATGTTTAAGCGAAAATCACGGGGACTGGTTTGCGTGGCTTGTTGGGATCGTCCGCCATTGTCTCATGCACCCGAGGCGGGTCTCGACGACGTTCCCGGTTGCGGTTTAGTGATCATTCTCTTGGACGATTGTCGGCAGGACTGCTTTTCTTGCAAGCGGGGCGCTGACCTGCAGCCAAAGGGTCACCGGGCCGTCATTGATCAGCGACACTCGCATATGGGCGCCAAAACGGCCGCCCGCCACCGGCGAATGACTTGCTCCGGCGCGAGCGAGCAAATGATCGAACAGGCGTTCACCCTCGGATGCGGCTGCTGCCCGGGAAAACCCCGGCCGCGAGCCCCGGCTCGTGTCCGCGGCAAGTGTGAACTGGGGCACCAGCAGCAATTCCCCACCGACATCGCGAAGATTCAAGTTCATCTTGCCATTAACGTCGGAGAAAATGCGTTGCTTGAGTATGCGGTCAAGCAGGCGTTCCGCCTCGGCTTCGCTGTCCCCGCGCTCCGCACAGACCAGGACCAGCAATCCCGGGCCGATACCGGTTATCCGGTTTCCATCGATTTCAACGCTTGCTTCGGTAACCCGCTGGAGCAGTCCAATCATCGGGCATCTCCATGTTCGATGGGCAACTCTAAGCCGTGAGAGACCTCTTGCGCAAACGCCATCTCCGGATCAAGCAGCTTGCGCAGCGCAATATTCTTGAGGGGCCTGGTTACAGGGGCGCGCCGGGGTCTCGCCAGCGGTAAGAATGAACGCCTTCCGTCTGTGCCCCGATGCCATGCCGGCACTGACGGCGGGCACTCCCTCCGCCCAGGCCGCGCGCGACATGCCGATCCATCCGGAGGCGACGCAAGTGCGCGTCAGCGTCCCCGGCCACAGCTGGCCATCGCGACACTGTCGGGCATGGGCCCCGTGCGGGCTGGATCAAGGAGGCTGGAATGAGTCAGGCCAAGCATCAATCCGGCAAGGAAATCGCCACCCTGGCAGGCGGGTGTTTCTGGTGTTTGGAAGCCGTCTACGACAATCTCGAAGGTGTGCAGAGCGTCGAATCAGGATACATGGGAGGTCACACACCCATCCCCACGTATCGCGATGTTTGCGGCGGCGATACCGGCCATGCCGAAGTAGTGCAGATCACTTTCGATCCAGAGGCATTAAGCTTTCGCGACGTGCTGGAAGTTTTCTTCGTCATCCACGATCCAACCACGCTCAACCGTCAGGGCA
The DNA here is from genome assembly GCA_031403365.1 of Betaproteobacteria bacterium. GTDB lineage: Bacteria > Pseudomonadota > Gammaproteobacteria > Burkholderiales > JACQAP01 > JACQAP01. The sequence goes on from JANNTE010000376.1 coordinate 6,336, forward strand.
ACGACGCCGGCACCCAGTACCGTTCGCCAATCTTCTATCACTCGTCCCGACAGAAAGCCGAAGCTGAGGAAATCATTGCCGCGTTGTCGGCCGAAAAAGCCTTTCCTTCAGCGATCGTCACCGAAATCGTGCCGGCAGTTCAGTTCCATCTTGCGGAAAAATATCATCAGGAATACTTCGTGAACAATCCCGATCAACCCTACTGTCAGTACCTCGTCGCGCCAAAACTCGCGAAATTCAGGGCGAAATTCGCGCGGAAAATGAAACGGGCCTGAACGGCCAAGACCGTTCATTCATT
>JANNTE010000377.1:0-10500 GCA_031403365.1 Betaproteobacteria bacterium
GCCCCAGATCTTTTCCTCGCCGCCGCGCTCACTCGCAAGCGCCTCGAAGGTGTTAACCAGCAGGTCAAGCGCCTTTTGGGTCTTGTCGTCCAGCACAGAATCTTCGGCGTCGGCCGACTCCGCCGGCACCGGCTTCGCACCTGCGGACGGCTTGGGCACGGGACGCTTGCGCGGCGCACGCCTGGCCGGTTCCTTGCGCACCAGGTCGTCGTAGAAAATGAATTCGTCGCAATTGGCAATCAGCAGGTCGGAGGTGGAGTGCTTGACGCCGACGCCGATGACCTCTTTGTTGTTCTCGCGCAGCTTCGACACCAGGGGCGAGAAATCCGAATCACCGCCGAGAATGACAAAGGTATCGACGTGCGACTTGGTGTAGCAAAGATCCAGCGCGTCCACCACCAGGCGGATGTCGGCGGAGTTCTTTCCGGACTGGCGCACATGCGGAATTTCGATCATCTCGAACGCGGCTTCGTGCATCGGCGCCTTGAATTCCTTGTAGCGATCCCAGTCGCAGTACGCTTTCTTGACCACGATGCTGCCTTTGACCAGCAGGCGCTCAAGCACCTTTTTCATGTCGAACTTGTCGTACTTCGCTTCACGCACTCCAAGTGCAAGGTTCTCGAAGTCGCAGAACACGGCAATGTTTCGGGTGTCGTTTTGGTTGCTCATTGGTTTAAGGGACCGGGGAGCGGGGGAAGTAGCGGCGAGGGAAGAGGGGCGCAGGGCTGGCGACCGGGGGTTGGGCCCTCGCCCCTGCCGTTATTCATGCCGCTTTCGCCGCTGAAGTGAAAAATTCGCCCACCGCCGCGGCAAAACGGTCGATATCGGCTCGGTCGATATCGAGATGAGTAACCAGGCGAATGTTGCCCTGGCCACTGATGAGCATGCCTTTGCCTTTCAGGAACTCTCGCAGACCGGCCGATCGCTGCGGCTCGACACTAATGAAAACCATGTTGGTTTTTGCGCCTGGCGCCGCTACCTGCACGCCGGAAACGCTGGCCAGCGCCCGGGCCAAAGCCCCGGCGTTGTCGTGATCGGTGGCAAGACGATCGACGTTTCTCTCCAGCGCATAAATGCCGCCAGCTGCCAGCAAACCTGCCTGGCGCATGCCGCCGCCAACCACTTTGCGCCAGCGTCGCGCCTTCGCAATAAGGGACTTCGATGCGCAAAGCACCGATCCGACCGGGGCACCGAGTCCCTTCGACAGACACACCGATACGGAATCGAAATACTGGGCAATCTCGCCCACCGGAACCCGCAACTGCACCGATGCATTGAACAACCGCGCGCCATCCAGATGCAATCCGAGTTTGCGGGCGCGGGTAAATTCCTGCGCCCGCTTCAGGTACTCGAGAGGCAGGACTTTGCCACCTTGGGTGTTCTCCAGGCACAGCAGCCTGGTGATGGCGAAATGCGGGTCGTCGGGTTTGATCGCCGCTTCCACGCGCGCAAGGTCGAGCGTTCCGTCCGGCTCGTAGTCGAGCGGTTGCGGCTGGATGCTGCCCAGTACGGCCGCACCGCCGCCTTCGTACTTGTAGGTATGGCCCTGCTGACCAACGATGTATTCGTCGCCGCGTTCGCAATGCGACAGCAGCGCCAGCAGGTTGCTCTGGGTACCGCTGCACACGAACATTGCCGCTTCCTTGCCGAGCATCTCAGCCGCCAAGGCTTCCAGCCGATTGACAGTTGGGTCTTCGCCGTAAACATCGTCGCCGACGTCGGCCGACGCCATGACGGCACGCATGCCGGCACTGGGCTTGGTCACGGTATCGCTGCGCAGATCGATGATTTTCATAATGTGGCCCCGCGGACGCGCCGGGGGGCGCCTGGGGTTTTCCTCGTGCAAGGGTTTTCCTCGTGAGGGTTGCTCCTCTGCCGTCCTACCAGTTTACCGCGTTTGCCGGCCCGCTCCAACGCGCGAACCGAAGTGGGTGATCCGCCTCAGGTCGACCGAGCCTGCCGCTGCCGGGATTGGCTGCATGGTTTGCGGCTGCGGTCACCGGGAGGTTATCATCCGCCAAACTCGCAAGCGAGCCTGTCCGGGTGAAACCCGTCCGGCGCCTTAAACGAACCTATGCAGAGAAGGGAATGTTCATGCTTCGCACTTTCATCCAGGGCTTGTTGCTGAGCGTACTTTTGACCACCACGCTGAGCGCGCCGGCTGAAGATGCGTCACCGCAGACCGGTGAACTGATCTGGCGCGATCCCAGTTGTTTTTTCTTCGTACTGAAGATTGACGAGAGCTATGCGTTGTTCGAGTTTCTGGGCGGCCCGAGCCCGCTGGTCGGTAACATGTTTGAGGGCAAACTCTCGTCCTTCGGAACACGCAAGATTGAAAACAAGACCGCCGGAAAGCCGACCATGGTTTATTCGGAAGTGTTTGACCTGACTAAAAATCAGATGGACAGGAAAATCCCGCGCCAATGCAAGAAGAAGAAGGAATTCGAGTCCATCGCCGGGTGAAAGCCCGCATACGGGTACGGCTGGGCGCCATGTTGGTGGCGATGGCGGCAACGCTCGTAACCGGTGTTGCGCGCGCCGATGCGGGCGTTGTGATCTGGAAAAATTTCGACTGTGGCTTTTTTGTTGTGCAGGCGAAGTCGGGATATGGGTTGCTGGAATGGATCAGCGGTTCGTTTCCTAACGCCAGCGACGTGATCGAAGGCGAGTTCAGCTCTGCGGGCGAACATCGGATGCACAACACGACCGCCGATCTGCCGATGACAGTCTTCCTCGACAGCTTTTCTCCCCGGCGCGCCGATATCTCCGGACACATTCCGGCCAAATGCAGTGCCAAGCCGGAACAAGAGCCGTTTGCCGGCGACTAGTCCGAGCTGACCCGGCCAGGATAGCGTCTTAAACTCGGTGGCGCAGACTGACCGTGCGCAGGCGGTCCGGGCAGATTTTTCGAATTCTTGCCGAGGCATCGAGTCCGCCGCAGAGTTGTGATGTTGCCCGGCAACCGCGACGAGGCTTGCGTGGCGTGTGATCCGGATGGCGGATCAGCGCAACTGCATTTCGATAACAGCCCAGACTGACATTAAAGCAACCGGGAGCCGCCGTGCCCACGCGTGGCAGTCGTCTGGAACGCGGGCGATCAGTGTTGCTTCCCGTCATCCAGAACAGCACGCCCTTCCGCGAACGCCAGCGCGCCGGCATGCGGAGGAATATCCCGGGATGCGGCCGAATTGATTGGCGGAATCGACAATCCAAGCCCGGTTCCACCGGTCAACAGCGCTTCGGCGAGCAGGAAGCCGTGCTGCAAGGGAAAATCTTCGCGGCAGACCAGTTGATGGGTGTCGTTCTCGACCACCACGCGCAATGCGATCGGACCGTATTGTTCGAAGGTGCCCTCGCCGTGATACATGGCGAGTCCATTCGGCCTTGACAGGACCGCAACCTCTGCCTGTCGTGTGGACATGAGGCTTGCGATGCGCTGCACGCCCGGTCCGCGACCGACGGCGGCTTTGCTGTCCGGCAGGGCCGTACGCACAATCGCGGCGCATTTCTCTCCCAAATCATCGCCTGCGAGGTCGTCACGGCTGGTGACGATAACCAGGTGCGTTTTACGGTACACCTGCCATTGCCGGTAAGGCGAATGGCCGCACAGCAGAATACTGCCGGTGGCGACAGACGCGAGGGTAATGAATTGCCGGCGATTCACAGGCAGGCTACCCGGTCAGGCTGAGCGCGGCGCGGAACAAAAACAACGAGGGCGAAAATCCGCCCTCGCGAGGGGTACCTGATGCGTGAAACATCAATTGCCGATGTGCTCCAGCGGGCAAATCGTGGATACGGTGAAATTGGGCACGTCCACCACATTACCGATGCGCAGATCACAAGCCACGCTGGTGTACGCGTAGGCCTGGACCGGAGACCACTTGTAGGTGGCGACCAGCCAGTCGATCATTTCGTTCAGGGAACTGCGCGCGGCGACCGTCAGATCTTCGGACAGATTGGTAAGCGGTCCGATCTTATCCCCGCCCAGGTAGGCGTGCTGCGGCGGAATTTCGCCGGCTTTCTTGAACGGGTAGGACACGGTCGCATGGAAGCGATCCGGTTCCAGTTTCTTCAACTGCGAGCCGCCCTCGAAATGCGGACCGGCCTTGATCTGAGCAGCCATGCCTTTGCGGATTTCTGTGCGCACCGTGACTTTGGCGCCCATCTCGATCGCGGTCCCGGCGACTTCGCCATCGCCCTGAGCATAGTGCACGTCGCCGATGAACAAACCGCAACCGTCCACATAGCAAGGCAACAACAGCGTGGTGCCCACGACCATCTGCTTCACATCCATGTTGCCGCCATTCTCGCGCGGCGGAATCGTGCGCAGGCACTTGTCCTTGTGGCTGCCGCTGGGGCCGCACACGGCTGCCGGGAGCGCACCGACGGGCTGGGGTCCGAGCGCAACACCGCCGGCCTTGGCCAGTTGTGTCTCGCGCGCCTCCCAGGCATCGACTTCCGGAAATCCGGGAAGCACGCCCACGGTGCCCATGAAGCCATTGAACGGAATGCGCACGCCAGGAAGCTGGTCGGATACCGCTTCTAGGCGGTTCAGCTTCCAGTTGACGATGAAGGCTTCGTTGAAGCGGTCGCGCAGGAATCCGAAGCCCGGCACAACGGTCGTGTAGCCGTATTCGTCCGGATCAATGTCGATCAACGTAATGGCCAGCACGTCCCCGCGCTTGGCGCCGACGATATTCACCGGGCCGGTCAACGGGTGCACCAGATTCAGGTCGATTGCGCCAACGTCTTTTGGCGCCGAGGTGGCGTTCAAGTCCGAGTCCAACGCGTCGCGAGTCTCGAATGTGATCAACTGACCGGTCTTGGCGCTCATCACCGGCTTGATCGCCGGGTGGTAGCGGTTGAAGCAGTTGGCATCGTCCACGCAATGAGTGCCCATTTTCTTCACATGCACGCGCGACTGCGTTTTGACATCGGTGGTATCGGCAAAAGCAACGCCTGTGAACAAACAGGTTGCTGCCACTGAAAAAAATACAATTTTCAGGTTCATCACATTTTCCTCCACGAAGTAGGCACGAATAAGGGATCAGACCGTGATTAATGCACGGCGTCAGTCAAGGGCGACTATAGAAGCCTCAACCGTCCGCTGTCAAATGCACTCCAGCCGCTAACGCGCAATACCCAGCGCACCAAGAACGAACGCGTAGGTAAAGGCAATTTCCCTCAAGTATTCATAGCGCCCGGAGGCGCCGCCGTGACCCGCGTCCATGTTGGTGCGCAACAGCAGCGGATTGGCATCGGTCTTGAGCGTGCGCAATTTCGCGACATACTTCGCCGGCTCCCAGTACATGACCTGGCTGTCGTTGAGCGAAGTCTCCACCAGCATCGCCGGATAACTTCCTGGCGCCAGATTGTCGTAAGGTGAATACCCGGCCATGTAATCGTAGTACTTCTTTTCGTTCGGATTGCCCCATTCGTCGTACTCTCCGGTGGTCAGTGGCAGGCTCGCGTCGAGCATGGTGCTGATCACGTCCACGAACGGCACTTCCGCGACCACGGCGCGAAACAAATCCGGCCGTAGATTCGTCACCGCGCCCATGAGCAGTCCGCCTGCACTGCCGCCCTCGATCACCAGTTGCGAAGCATTGGTGTAGTGCTCGTGGATCAGGTGCTGGGCGCAGGCGATGAAGTCGGTGAAGGTATTGGTCTTGTGCAGCATGCGCCCTTCATCATGCCAGCGCTTGCCCATCTCACCGCCGCCGCGTACATGCGCGCACGCGAAAATCACACCGCGATCGAGCAGGGACAACCGTGTGGAACCAAAGCTGGCATCAAGCGCATAGCCGTAAGCGCCGTAGCCCGTCAGGAGCAGCGGCTGGGCTGCTTTGCGCCGGCGGCCGATGCGATACACCAGAGAAATCGGGATACGCGTGCCGTCCCGGGCCACCGCGTAATGCAGTTCCGATCGATATTTGGACGGATCATAGTGCTTTACCTCGCGCTGCTTCAACAAGGTTCTTGAGCGAGTGTCGAGGTGGTAGTCGTATTCGGAATCAGGTGTGACGTAAGAGCCGTAGTGAAAACGAAAAACGTCGGCGTCGAACTCCATGTTCGCGCCACCGCCCACCGAATAAACCGGCTCCGGCATTTCGATCAGGTGCTCGTTGGCGTCCTCCAGCCGCAGCACCCGAAGGCGCGGGAATCCTCCACAGCGCTCATGCGCGACGAGGTGGCGGGCGAACATCTCCACACCTTCGAGCATCACATCGTCTCGGTGCGCGATGAGTTGTGTCCACTGCCGCACGGACGGGTCGGCCACGGGCGCGCTCACCAGGCGGAAATTACGTCCCTTGTCGTTGGTGACGATGTAGAACACGCCATTGCCATGGTCCACGTAGTATTCGTGCTCAGGCGTCCGCGCCAGCACCAGTTCCGGAACGCCCGACGAGTCATCGGCCCGCAGCGTGCGCACTTCGGAGGTCGTGGCGCTATGCGAAGTCAGGAACAGGTAGGCGTTGCTGCGGCTGCGCGCAACCGAAACCGAAAAGCGCGTGTCGCTTTCCTCGTAAATAAGCTGGTCTTGCGAATGGCCAAGAACATGGCGATAGACGCGATGCGCGCGCTTGGCTGCATCTTCCACGGTGTAAAACAGGGTGCGATTATCAGATGCCCATGCTATGGAGCGCACTTTCTCGATGCGGTCTTCCAACACACGGCCGTCGCGCAAGTCCTTCCATTGCAGCGTGTATTCGCGAAATCCCGTGGTATCCGAGGAAAATGCCAGCAGGTTCCCGTCCGGGCTGACATCGAACGCGCCCAGGGCGTAGAACTTGTGCCCCTTGGCAGATTCGTTCACATCCAGAATCACCTGCTCCGGCCCTTCCACGCTTCCGGGCCGGCGGCAGTAGATACGGTACTGTTTTCCCTTGCGCGTGCGCGAATAGTAGAAGTAGCCGCCATCGCGGTACGGCACGTCCACGTCGGTTTCCTTGATTCGCGAGAGCATCTCCCGGTACAGGGTTTTCTGCAATGACTGCGACGGCTTCATCATCGCCGCCGTATAATCGTTCTCGGCTTTGAGATAGGCCCTGACCTGACGGCTGTGCTTGTCGCGCAGCCAGTGGTAGTCGTCCACGCGCTTCTGGCCATGGACTTCAGTTGCAACCGGTTTGCGCGCAGCGCGCGGCGGGAAGGGATTCGAGGGCAAGGCCAAACTCCTGGTCAAAACGTGATCGGCAACAGTGTAGAGGCAAATGGAAATGAAGAATTACGAATCCGAAACGACAACATTTTTGCGCGACTTCCTCAGACAGCATCCCGAAGTGCTGGAGAAACAAAAAGAGCACCGCGCCACCTGGTGGGATCGACCGCAGGATTTCAAGGAGCGCGATCGTCTTGACCAAGCCGAAGTCCCGAAAAGAAGTTACGAATACTACTGATCCTCCCGGCAAGCCGCATGACGCGCCAAATTCTGGTTTTGCTCGCTCTGCTGCCAATCTCCCTGGCGTGGGGCGCAGCAGCCGGCGACCCGGTTCCCGTAGAACAGGAACCCAGGCACCAGCTCAGATTCGAGAACCAGCATGTGCGGTTTTTCGATGTTGCACTCGAGCCCGGCTACGTCTCGCTCTATCACTGGCATCGCAATGACGGCGTGTTTGTGAACATCGCCGGATCCGCCACCATTGCGCAGGAATTTGGTAAAGATCCGGTGCCGCGCAGCGCGCGCGCCATTGGCGAGACCTACTTCATCGGCTACGGCGGCTATCCGAAAGCGCACCGTGTCAGCAACACCGGCAGCACCGTTTACCACGTTACCGATACCGAAATCCTTGCCGGCTGCGCAGCTTCAGATGCGCCTGTGCCCGACCCCGGACAGGCGCTGCTGCTCGACAACGCCCGCGTTTTGGTCACGCGCATCATGTTGCATCCGGGCGAAAGCGCCGATCTGCATGCCCCATGCGGCATGCTGGTTTCGGTTTCCGGCGGCCGCATAACGCTGCTCTCGCCGGGCGGCAGCGAGCATCTCGACCTCGCGCCGGCGGGATTTCAATGGCGCAAGCACAACGAAACCACCAAAATTGTCAATTCCGGGAATTTCGTGTTCCACGCTGTCGATATCCGCTTGAAGTAGTCGTGGCGACCATTCTTCCGTGACCAACGAGAGCAGAAACGTTCTCGCGCTGGCGGCGTGCCAGGCCCTGCTGGTCATGAACAATGCGACCATGATCTCGATCGGCACTCTGGCTGCGGACACGCTGGCCGCGAACAAGATGCTGGTCACGCTCCCCGCCACCGCTTACATCATCGGCGGCGGCCTTACCACGGTGCCGATCTCCCTGTACATGAAACGCCGCGGCCGCCGCGCCGGATTCATGATTGGCTGTGCTTTCGGCATGATCGGTGGCGCGCTGGCCGGTGCGGCCATGCTGGCGCACAACTTCTGGATGCTTTGTCTGGCCGCGCTGGTATCCGGTGTTTACACCGGATCGGGCGGCTTCTACCGGTTTGCCGCTGCCGACAGCCTGACCATCAGCGCGCGCAGCAAGGCCATTTCATTGGTGCTTGCCGGTGGCATCGTCGGTGGTGTTTTCGGCCCGGAGAGCAGCAAGCTCACCAAGGGCTTTCTGGAGTCGCTGTTCGCCGGAACATTTTTTTCGCTCATCGTGCTGGCCGCCATCGCAATACTGATTCTGTGGCGCCTGGATCTGCCTCTGTCCACGCATGAAGAACGACATGGCGAGACGCGCGCGCTGGGCGTCATCATGCGCCAGCCCGTATTCATCGTGGCCGCGCTGGGCGGCATCACAGCCTATGGCGTGATGAATCTGCTGATGGCTGCCACCCCGCTCGCCATGCAGATGTGCTCGCATCCCTACGGCGCGGCCATGCTGGTCATCGAATGGCACATCATCGCCATGTTCGCGCCGGCTTTCGGCACCGGCTGGCTGATCGTGCGTCTGGGCACGCTGCCGGTCATGTTCACTGGACTTCTGCTCAATCTGTTCGCCATATTGATCGCGATTTCGAGCATCACGGTGACGGCGTTCTGGCTCTCCATGGTCATGGTAGGCGTGGGCTGGTGTTTCCTGTTTGTCGGCGGCACCACGCTGCTGACGGAAGCGTACGCACCGGCGGAGAAAGCCAAAACCCAGGGTGTGAACGACTTGCTGATTTATCTGACCATGGCTTCGACTTCCCTCACCTCGGGCGCGATCCTCTACGGCTTCGGCTGGAATACGCTCAACCTCACGGCGCTGCCGCTGCTCGGGATGACCAGCCTGGCAATTCTGTGGCTTGCGATGATCCGCCGCCGGCACCGCCACATGGCCGCATGACCTTGCGACTGAGCGTCCTCGATCAATCGCCGATCCTCAGCGCAAGCAGCCCCGCCGATGCGTTGCGCGCGACGTTGGCGCTGGCAAAGCGGGCAGACCAACTGGGCTTCCACCGCTACTGGCTTGCGGAACATCACAACATGCGCGGGCTCGCCGATCCCTGTCCGGAAATTCTGGTGGCCTCGGTCGCGGCGGCAACGCGAAACATTCGTGTGGGCACCGGCGGTGTCATGCTGCCTTATTACAGTCCACTCAAGATCGCCGAAGTCTTTCGTTTGCACGAAGCGCTTTATCCGCATCGCATCGACCTCGGCATGGGCCGCGCCCCCGGCGCCGACCGCATGACCGCGAATGCGATAAATGCGCAAGCCTTCGACGACATGGATCGCTTTCCGCAACAAGTCATGGACGTCCTCGGCTGGCTTGATCGCACCCTGCCGCAAGAGCATCCCTACGCCAGCGTCCAGGCCATGCCCTCGGGCGTTAGTTCGCCCGAAGTCTGGCTGCTCGGTTCCTCCGATTACAGTGGCGCGTTGGCCGCCTACCTGGGATTGCCCTTTGCCTTTGCGCACTTTATCAATGCCCACGGCGGCGAAGACGTGGCACAGGCCTATCGCCGCGACTTTCGCGCATCTTTGCGAAAATCCACCCCGCAAACGATGGTGTGCGTGTTCGTGATCTGCGCCGAAACCGATGCCCGGGCGCAGCAGCTTGCGCTGAGCATCGATCACCGCCGGCTGCTCATGGCGACCGGGCGCGAGGCACCGGTCGCGAGCATAGACGAAGCGCGGGCGTTTGTGTATTCGGAGCGCGACCGGGCGATCATCGAACGCGAACGCGCGCGCGCCATCATCGGCACGCCTGACCGGGTGAAAGCCCGCCTGCTGGAAATCGTTGCCGCCTACGCTGCCGACGAGTTGATGGTCGTCACCATTACCGGCGATTACGACAGCCGGATGCGCTCCTATGAATTACTGGCTGGCGCCTTTGCGCTCGCTCCCGCCGCCGCGTTACACGCATGAAACCGTATCCCCAGTCCGCCGAACGCTCGCTAATCCTGATTCTGGCCGCAGTGCAGTTCACCCATATCATGGACTTCATGGTCATGATGCCGCTTGGGCCCCAGCTGATGCGTGTCATGCTCATCTCACCGCAGCAGTTCGGGTTGCTGGTCTCCGTGTACACGTTGACCGCCGCGCTGGCA
>JANNTE010000378.1:0-3467 GCA_031403365.1 Betaproteobacteria bacterium
GATGCCTGCGCGCGAGCCGCCCCGTGCTGGAGCCCGCCCACCAGACCAGCAACGGAAGCGACGCCAGCAATACCAGCGGCCAGGCGGTTTGAATCGTGATCGGAACGCTCATACCGTCAGACGCCGATTCCAGGTCCACCACTCGAATAGCAGCAGCAGCGCCGCAGCCAGCAGCAGCGTGAACCATGCATCGAAACCGGATGCCCATTGCACGCCGGCCGGGTTGCCGGTGCCGGGTTGGGCCGGCGTAATCCGGGATGCGTTTACTCCGCTCACCTTGCGATCGAACAGATTCGCAACGACCCGGGAGCGATCATCGGAAGTGATGAGCGTAAACAGACCGGGACGGTCGATTTCAAATACGCTGCTCTGGCCGAAGGCATAGGACGGTATTGGAAGCCCGTCCGGCGCCAGCACGCGCGCTCCGGGAACCGGCACTTCGATCAATCCGAGTTCGCGGGCGCTCGCCACCTGCTCGCCCAACATCCAGCCCAGCGCATTACCCAGAAATATGGGAAAACCCGAATGCAATGCGAAGTTCGACTGATCCAGCCCGAATGCGAACAGGATCCATCGCACGCCCGCCTCCTGGACAACGATCAACGGCACGTTTCCGGATGCGCTCGCCAGTACGGATTGCGCCTGCTTTGCCCCGTCTGGCACTCGGTAGAGCATGGCACGATCGACACTGAGATCGCCCAGTGTCATGTTTTCCAGCAACGGATGCGCCGCATCCCATGCCGTGGCAGAGATTGTCGAAATTTCCCGGATCGGCTGTGGCAACCACTGCCCCGCCGCGGGGACAAACGGCTCAGCCGGCGGGCGGAACAGCAGCGCAGGCACACGCGGGCGGGATTTTGGCGCGAAGCGGTCGAACACAAGCGCATCAAAGCCGCGATCATCGGTGAAACGCGCAGGGTCGATCAGCGTCATGCTCACGCGCGGCTGCGCTCGCAGGGCCTGCTCCAGATAGGCATTGCCCCCGGACACCAATGCCACGCGCTGCTGACGCCGGACCGGCAGCACCGCATACGCGATGTCATCAACGTCCAACGCGTCGCCTGTAACGGCAATTGAGGCGCGCAGCGGTCCGCTGTTGAAACTGGAAACATCGATCATCTCGCGTCGCACAGCGCCCGCCGCGATCCCCAATTCCCGGGTAACACGCTTGCCATCAGCTCCGGATATCGCCAGGTCAATGCGCGTCGCGATGGTTCCGGCATTGAAGATTTCGACATAGGCCAGGTGACGGCCGGGATCGGCGGGCAGAGCCCGCACCTCGAAGCCGGTAATGCCGGCGTTCTCCACTGGCTCAAAAACAGATTCCACAACTGCCGACTCCGGCCAAGCGCCGATCAAGACGCCATCCGTGATAACGGCCATTTCGATATCGGCCGGTTGTTGCGGCAGAGCCAGCGGCGCCTGCCGTCCGTAGGAGACCCGCAGTTGCGCCAGTTGTGCCAGTGCGGCTTGCCGTTCCTGGAACGCCGGCGCATCGATGCGGCGCTGGGTATCAGTCAGCCAGATCTGCACGCCGTCGGGCTGGCTCGCGATCAACGCTCGCGCCCTGGTCAAAGCATGTTCCCAGCGCGTGCTTCCGTCCGTGGTTCGCGCCGCCATGGTTGGCGAGTTGTCGATCACCAGCACGAACTTCGGACCGGTCGCGCCGGTAAAAGCGTTGCGTGACGCAAGAATCGCGCTGGTGATTGCGGTTCCAATCAGAATGGCCAGCATCAGGGACAACCACCAGCGCAAACGCTCCGGCCGCGAGCGCACTTCGCGCATCACCCGATCCCAGATCAGACTTGATGGCACCACCACCGTTCGCGCCGGTGGCCGGAGCCAGTACAACAGGGCGATCATGGCAATCACGCTGGCCACAAACAGGGCCGACAGGAAAGCCGGCAGCGCCGATGGCGTCAACGCAGCATTCCTTCGTCGCGCAGGGACTTGAGCATCAGGTCTTCGATCGGCGCCTGCGTGGAAGCACGCAGGTAGCCCCACCCGTGTCCACGGCAAAAGCCTTCGATCTCGGAGCAATAGCGCAGGAAGGTTTCGCGATAGGCTTTCACGATATCCGGGGTTATCCGCGTGCGCGTGGAATGACCCAGCTCGGCATCCACCAAGAGCACTTCATCGGCAAGCGCCGGATCGAGCTCTTCAGGGCTCGTCACGTGGATGGCGAAAACGTCATGACGAAATTCCCGAATCATCTGGAAGCTGCGCTCAAATCCCTCCGTGTCCAGAAAATCGGATATCACAACCACCAATCCCCGGGTGCGGCGTGCGCCAAAAAAACCGCGGAACGCGCTTTGCAGGCTGGTGCCACCCGCAGACTTCAGGCGCTCCAGGAAATGCAGGGATCTCCATACCTGGCTCTTGCCGCGACGTGCCGGCATCTCCTCGACCAGACCATCAGCGAACGCCACCAGTCTGACACGATCGTGATTGATCAGCCCGACGTAGGCGATCGCGGCGGCAAACCGGCGTGCGAAATCGAACTTGGAAGGTGTGCCGAAATCCATCGAGCGGCTCACGTCGACAAAAACATAGACCGGACGATCGGCTTCTTCCTCGAACAGACGAAGTATCAGACGGTCGAGCCGCAGGTAAGTGCCCCAGTCCAGATTGCGCGTGTCTTCGCCGGGCGAGTAGGGCCGGTAGTCAGCGAAGATCATGCCTGAACCGGTGCGTCGCGAACGATGGTGTCCGCGCAGATGCCCCGCGACCGGACGCCGGGTCAGCATGGTCAAATGTTCGAGCTGGCGTAGAAATTCTTCGCTGAACAACACGCTTTGACTGGCCAAGGGAGCTCTCTATAAGGTCGTGAATCGCACGCCGGCTGCACCATCGCGGCGCCGGGCGGACATCTCAGTCACGCGGTTCCGGGACCCACTCCACGATGCGCCGCAGAATGGTATCGGTGTCCATGCGCTGCGCTTCGGCCTCGAAGTTGAGCAATACCCGGTGGCGCAATGCCGGCAGGGCCACCGCACGCACGTCCTCGCAGGACACGTACACCCGATCATTCATCAGCGCGTGCACCTTGGCGCCCAGAATCAGCGCCTGCGTGCCGCGCGGGCTGGCACCGAAACGCACGAATTTCCGGGTTGCCTCATGCGCCTGATCCGACTCCGGATGCGTGGCCAGTGTCAGCTTGATGGCGTAGTCCTGAACCGGGCGCGAGACCGGAATCGCGCGCGCGGTCTCGCGCATTTCGAGGATCTGTCCCTGCTGTAATACCCGCTGCACCGACGGTTCCTCCTGGCGCGTGGTGCGATCGATGATCAGATGCAATTGCTCGATATCCGGAAAATCGAGTTTCAGTTTGAAAAAGAAGCGATCCATCTGCGCTTCCGGAAGAGGATACGTGCCCTCCATCTCGATCGGATTCTGCGTGGCCAGCACGAAAAACGGCTGTTCCAGCGGGTGCGTCTGGCCGCCGGCGGAAACGCTGTTCTCCTGCA
>JANNTE010000379.1:0-2149 GCA_031403365.1 Betaproteobacteria bacterium
CCCGGAGGTGGCCATCGGCGCCGTCGATGAATCGGGTTGGGCCTACATCGCCGATCATGTCGCGCACTTGGGCGCTGACCCGACTTACATTGAGAGCGAAAAAAGCGCGCAACTCGACATGCTGCGCAAACGTCGCGCGCAGTACACGCCGGCGCAGCCACTGATCGAAGCGCAGGGCCGAATCGTGATCGTGGTGGACGACGGGCTCGCGACCGGGGCGAGCATGACTGCCGCCTTGCATGCCGCGCGTGCCAGGAACCCGCAGCGGCTGGTCTGTGCGGTGCCGGTGGCGGCAGCGGACAGCCTGGAGCGCGTCAGTGCCCTCGCCGATGAAGTGGTTTGTCTGGAAGTTCCCGAAGAATTTTACGCGGTGGGTCAGTTCTATCGCGATTTTTCCCAGGTGGAAGACAACGCGGTCGTCGCCATTCTGGCGCAGCGCCGGAAACAGCGCGCGACGAGTGCATCATGAGCGCCCTGCACTCGATTCAGCAAGTTTCAATTCCGGCGGGACCGGTTGCGCTCGAAGGCGCGCTGGCGCTTCCCGACAGGCCGCGCGGCATTGTCGTGTTCTCGCATGGGAGCGGCTCCGGGCGTTTGTCTCCTCGCAACCAGTTCGTGGCCGGAGAGTTGCACGAGCTCGCATTGGGCACGCTGCTCCTGGACTTGCTCACATGGACCGAAGATCGCGTCTACGAGGCGCGATTCGACATCGATTTGCTCACGCAGCGCCTGGGTCACGCAGTGCGCTTTGTGCGCGGTCATGCTGGCACGAATGGCCTTCCGATCGGTCTTTTCGGGGCGAGCACCGGTGCAGCTTCCGCATTGCGGGTCTCTGCCGCTGCGCCAGAGGATATTGGCGCAGTAGTGTCGCGCGGCGGCCGGCCGGATCTCGCCGGTCCCGGAACCCTGGCCCAGGTGCGGGCACCAACGCTGCTCATCGTCGGCGGACTCGATGTGGGAGTGATCGAGCTCAACGAGTCCGCGCACGATGCGCTGGTAAACAGCGAACGCGAACTCGTCATCGTTCCCGGAGCGACCCATTTGTTCGAGGAACCCGGCGCCTTGAACGAAGTTGCCCGCCAGGCTGGACAGTGGTTTACCCGCCATCTGAATCCATCTCGCCCCGCATTGATTGGTCACAGTGGCGATCGGACTCGACTTCAGGGATCGGCATGAATTCTGACAAGGCACCGACCGGTAACCACGCGCAGGAGAGAAACCATGAAAGAGCATGAAGCACGGGCTGGCAAGAAAATCCGTCGCGACAGGCAGATTAACGATGTCGTGCACGATCCTTATCAGGCGAGGAGCAAACCGGCGGAGCCGGCCGTATGTCCGCAGTGTGGCGTGATCTATCACAAAGGGCGTTGGCAACGCGCGGTCCCGTTTGAGCAGGCGAAGGCGTACCTGTGCCCGGCCTGTCATCGCGTGAACGACAGGAATCCGGCCGGCTTCGTGACCTTGACCGGCCCTTATCTGGGCGCGAACAGCGACGAAATCCTGCGCCTGGTCCGCAACGAGGAAACCCGCGAGACGCAAGACCATCCGCTCCAGCGCATCATGGATATCGAGAACAAGGTCGGCGTGGTCACGATTACCACCACCGATGTGCACCTGGCGCGCCGGATCGGAGATGCGGTGCGCGCTGCCTTCAGCGGGGTTCTGGTCACCAAGTACAGCCGCGATGAATGGCCGCGTGCGGGTGAACTGGAGCCGCTAGAAGAACAGCCCGCAAACTTGCATGCACGCGCAAGGCTCGAATCCGCGCGGCGAGGGCCGGCAGCGGATGGAGGCCATGGCAGTGATGAGGGATGAGTTACAGCGCAAACGATGACGCAGAAAAGGTCGAACCGGATGAAGCGCACGACTGGCGGTACCAGATCGGTCATGCCAGGCCAGCCTCCTACATGGGCGTCATGATGAAACAGCAGTTGTTTCGCGGACATGATCTCTGGCATCCCGGATGTTGGTGATGACTCGGGCAATTTATCAACGCGGGACAGGGCAACGCTGGATGCAGATCAAGCACTTATCGGTAAGTGTGTTGCGCAAGCAGCGATTGCTCCGTTCTAGACGTTGTTTGATATTGGTCAAGGAATGCGTTTCTTCAGCACATAAGATCGCGTTAGAAGGACGCTGCATGCTGGGG
>JANNTE010000380.1:0-7438 GCA_031403365.1 Betaproteobacteria bacterium
GTCGCCGATGTACTTGTCCAGCACGCCCTGGTGTTCAAATACGACATCGACCATGTCGGTGAAGTATTCATTGAGCAGAGCCACCGTCTCCTTGGCGCCGAGGCGTTCCGAAATTGAGGTAAAACCGCGGATATCCGAGAACAACACGCTTACCTCGCGGGCAGTACCGCCCAACACCGCATCGCCGCTTTCCAGCAGTTGGTCCACGACTGCCTTGCTCATGTAACGCGACATGGTGTTGCGCAGCCGCTTCTCGAGCGTAATGTCTTCCATCACCAGCATGTAGCCTATCGCCTCTCCGTTCATGCTGGTGAGCGGCACCGTCGTCATGTTCACCGAGGCGGTTTCGCTGCCCTCGACGAACAGGTCGGTGTCGACCAGGATGTCGGTCCTCCCGGACTCGCGGACCTTTTCCAGACTTCTGGTCACCCATCCGTTGCGGGCGGGGAGAGCTTCATGAAGCGTGCGACCGACGAGAGCGTCCGTTCGCCGGCGCAACAGACGCTGCGCGGATTCGTTGGCCTTGCGAATCACGCCACCCGCGTCGAGCGTGAGTACGGCATTGCTCATGCTCAGAAGTATCGCCTCATTGTAATTTCGCTCGGCATTCACCTCCTCGAACAACTGCGCGTTCTCGATCGAAACCGCGGCCTGAGCACAGAAAGCGCTGAGCCGGCGCTCGTCGGAGGGGCTGAACTTGCCGCTTTTGCGATTGAGTACCTGCATGGCGCCGATCTTGCGCGTGCCCTTGGCAATGATAGGCATGCACAGCAGGCTGCCGGTGCGATAGCCGGTGCGTTGATCGATCTCCGGGTTGAAGCGCGCATCTTTGTAGGCGTCCGCGATATTGATGATCGTCCCGCTGGAAAAGCATTCGCCCGCAATGCCGGCGTTCGCCGGAAAACGAATCTCGGCGATGCTGGCCCCTCCCGACACACTTGAGTACAACTCATCGCGCCTCGGATCGTAGAGGAACAAGGTGCCACGATCGGCTTCGAGCATCTGCGTCGCGGCAGCCATGATCTTGGCCAGCAGAGGATCCAGGCGGATTTCGGATGCGATCGAACTGACCACTTCCAGCAGCATCATTTCCTCGCGCTGCTGTCGCGCCACCTTCTCGAACAAACTGGCATTCTCCAGCGCGGCGGCGGCCTGGAGGGAAAGGCCTTCCAGCAGCCGCTGGTCGTCTTCATCGAAATCGCCGACCTGCTTGTTCAAGGCCTGGGTAACGCCGATCACCTCGTTATGCTTGTTGCGAATCGGCACGCACAAGACGTTGCGCGTGCGGTAGCCGCTCTTCCGGTCCACCTCCTGGTTGAAGCGATCATCGGCATACGCATCAGAAATGATTTCCCCCCGGCCCGAAACGAATACCGATCCGGCAATGCCGAGATGGCAGGGGAAACGGACTTCGCCGATCGAGTTACCCTGCATGACTCGCGAGAACAGCTCGCCGGTCTCGCGGTCACACAGAAACAGCGAACTGCGGTCCGCGTTCAGGGTTTCGGTGACGACTTCCATCAGTCGCGGGAAAAGCACATCGAGCGACAGGGTGTCGGAAACCCGGTTGGCAATTTCGGCCAGAGCAGAGGTGCGCCGCACCAGCTCGGTAATGCGAAAGAAAAGCTGTGCTTTTTCCGTCTCATTGAGTCCGCGCAGCAGACGCTCGATGTCTGCCTGGTGCAGACGATGTTCGAGTATTTCTCCAATCGCCTTGAAATCGATAGTCATCTGATTTTCTTTTGGCTGATACAGAGATCGCGGGTCGCTAACCCGGCTCACCACTGGCCGGAACTGTATCGGCGCACCGGCTGGGCGTCAACCGAACTGGTTCCGGCTGGAAACGCGCGGTTGCGGCTGACTCCGCCTCCTCCTTTCGGCCCCCGGCTGAGCAACAGGCAGCGTGAACCTGAAGGGCCACTCCCGCCGCCAGACGCATTTCGGCGCAGGCTGGAAGATCATGTCGATCAGTTATTTCAGCCCGAGCACGTCTTGCATATCGTAGAGCCCGGACTTCCTGCCGGCCAGGAAACTCGCCGCGCGCAACGCTCCGAGCGCAAACGTTGCACGGCTGGCGGCCTTGTGCGTGATCTCGACGCGCTCACCCGTGCCGGCGAACATCGCAGTATGGTCGCCGACGATGTCGCCGCCACGCACCGTGGCGAAACCGATGGTCGAAGCCTTGCGTTCGCCGGTCACCCCCTCCCGACCATAAACCGCGTCCTGTGCGAGATCACGGCCCATGGCAGCGGCGATGACTTCACCCAGGCGCAAGGCGGTACCCGACGGCGCGTCCACTTTGTGGCGGTGATGCGCTTCAATGATCTCCACATCGTAACCCTCGTTGAGCACTTTGGCGGCGAGCTCTGCGAGCTTGAAAGTGAGATTGACGCCCACACTCATATTGGGTGCCATCACGATGGCAATTTGCTTCGCCGCCTCGGTGATGAGCGCCTTCTGCGCCGGCTGAAAGCCGGTCGTGCCAATCACCATTCGAATGCCGCGCTCACGGCACAGGGCCAGATGGCCGAGCGTGCCTTCGGGCCGGGTGAAATCGATCAGCACATCGCAGCCGGCCAGCGCCGAATCGAGGTCCGCGGAAATCCGCACACCGCAGGGTGCCCCCACCAGTTCGCCGGCATCCTTGCCAAGCAGGGCGTTGCCTGGAATCTCGAGCGCTGCTCTGAGGCGAAAATCCGTGGACTGGCCGATGGCCTCGATCAATGCGCGGCCCATGCGCCCGGAACTGCCTGCTACGGCGACATGCTGAATAGTCATACGAGGAGTCTGCGCGATAATGCGGTTTTAAAGTTTGCGAAGTTCAGCCGCTGGCTGCGCTAGAAAATCGGCGGGAACGATATCACCCTCGACGCTCTTGAGCTTGTCGCCATCGAATATGACCGTGATCCGGTGCTGGACATGCACATCGCTGGCCTTGCCCGTCAAATAAACGTAATCCCAACGGTTCTGATGAAAGGCATCGGCGATCAGCGGTGTGCCGAGCACAAATCGAACCTGGGATCGCGTCATTTCCGGTTTGAGCTTCGCAATCATGGACTGGTCCACGAAATTGCCCTGCTGCATATCGATCTTGTGCGGCGCCAGCATGCAGCCGGCGAGCAGTACGAGTAACAGAAAAATCGGTGGGCGCATTTTCGTCGTGCGCGCAATGGAGCATCAAAGCGCGCGGTTTCCAAGCGAAGTGAAAGCCGATATGATAATTCACCCTTGCCTCCCTGTCAGGCCCGTGATGAGCACGCCACACAATCTGAAGAACATCGGGCTCAAAGCCACGCTGCCGCGCCTGAAGATTCTCGACTTGTTCGAAAACAGCGATGTGCGCCACCTAACCGCCGAGGATATCTACAAGGTGCTGCTCGGCGAGGGAATAGAAATCGGGCTTGCCACGATTTATCGGGTGCTGACCCAGTTTGAGCAGGCCGGCATTCTGATTCGACACCATTTCGAGTCAGGCAAGGCGGTGTTTGAACTCAATCAGGGCGGCCACCACGATCACCTGGTCTGCCTGCAATGCGGGAAGGTGGAGGAATTCATGGATGCCGAAATCGAGCGCCGCCAGGCTAAGATCGCCAGGGAGCGCGGCTTCTCCATCCACGAGCACTCCTTGCAGCTCTACGCGGACTGCATCAAGGAGAACTGCGCCAATAAGCCAAAAGGGGCGCGGTGAGAGATCATCGGACCGCGCATAACGGACTGAATCGGCGCCGGCGCTGACCTGTTACGGGTTATGTCTGACGCCGCGTTAGCGTCCGCTCGTTTCGCCCGCTGTCCTCAGTCTTCCATCCTCTGATCGAGCATTTCCGCTGCGTGTTTGCGGGTGGTCTCGGTAATTTTCACTCCGCCCAACATGCGCGCCACCTCTTCGACCCTGGCTGTTCGGTCCAGAACCGCCACCGCACTGGTCACTTTTCCGCCCGCCGCAGCTTTGCTGACCTGCCACTGATGGTCTCCCGCGGCGGCAACTTGCGGCAGATGCGTCACGCACATGACCTGGTACTTGCGGCCCAGGGCCTTGAGCATGCGACCGACGATTTCTGCAACCCTCCCGCCGATACCGGCATCGACTTCATCGAATATCAGCGTCGGCACCGCTGCAACCTGGCTGGTGACGGTTTGAATGGCGAGGCTCACGCGCGAGAGTTCTCCGCCGGAAGCCACTTTCGCCAACGGACGCGGCGTCGCACCGACATGCCCGGCTACCAGGAATTCGATTTGTTCCAATCCGTTTGCGCCGCCTTCGGCCAGCGCGGTGAGCGCGATGTCGAAGCGGCCGTCGGCCATGGCAAGCGTCTGCAGGGCTGCGGTGACTTTTTTTGCCAGATCGGCAGCGCCCTTCTTGCGCACAGACGATAGCTTCGCGGCCAGTTTGCGGTAGTTTTCCTGCGCCTGCGACTCGCGCTCGCGCAAGGCATCGGCGTCGAAGCCCGCCGCAAGCTCGGCGAGCCGCCCCTTGATCTGGCGCAAGCGCGCGGGCATGTCGGCGATTTGCAGCTTGAATTTGCGCGCGGCGGTGTGCACCGCGTCGAGACGCGCGTCCACTTCGCGCAGGCGTTGCGGATCGAGCTCCAGGCGCTGCTGATAGTGACGCAAGCTGTAGATGGATTCCTGCAATTGAATCTGTGCCGGCTCCAGCGTATCGAGAATTTCTTTCAGCACGGGATCAAAATCCATCATGGCGTGCAGGCGGGAATGCACGGAAGTCACCGCGGCCAGAGCCGGAGCCTCGCCTTCCGACAATGCCTCGAGGCCGAACTGAACGGCTTCGATCAGGCTGGCGGCATGCGCCAGGCGCTTATGCTCGGCTTGCAGTTCTTCCCAATCCTCGGCACGAAACGCCAGTGCATCGAGCTCCTTTTCCTGCCATTCGAGTTGCTCGCGTTCTGCCGCCAGGGCCTGCGCGCCGGTTTCCAGCTCGACAAGCTGGCGGCGAATGTCGCGCCATCCGGCAAAGGCCCGGGAAACTTGCGCGGCCAGCTCGGCGGCAGCGGCGTAGCCATCAACCAGATCACGCTGCGCGGAGGCGCGCAACAGCGACTGATGTGCATGCTGGCCGTGAATGTCGACCAGATGTTCACCGATGTCTTTTAGTTGCAGCACGGTCGCGGGCCGGCCGTTGACATAGGTGCGCGAGCGCCCCGAGCCTTCGACGACCCGGCGCAACAGGCATTCGCCTTCATCGCCCGCGAGGTCGTTCTCCTGCAGGTAGGCAATCAGGGTGCCATTGTCCTCGGTGGCGAAAGTTGCGCTCACTTCTGCTCTGTCCTGGCCCTCGCGCACCAGCGCGGAATCGGCGCGCGCTCCCAGCACGACCGCAAGCGCGTCGATGAGAATCGACTTGCCGGCTCCGGTCTCTCCGGTGAGCACGGTAAAACCTGGCGCGAACTCCAGGTCGAGCCGGTCGACAATGGCAAAATCGCGGATGCTCAAGGAACGCAACATGGACGCTGGGTCGTCTTCGGGATAAGGCTAAAGCGTTTCGCTCCAGTGCAGTTTTTCCCTGAGCATATGATAGTAATCATGCCCAAGCGGGTGCAGTAAACGGATGGCATGCGGCGCGCGCCGCACCAGCAACCGGTCACGTTCCTTTAATTCCTGATGCGAATGGCTGTCGAAGTGCGCGTGCGCGGCGGCGGCCTTGAGAATCGTGATCTCGATGTTGGATTCGCTTCCAACAACAATGGGGCGGTTGGACAAGGTATGCGGGCACACCGGCACCAGTCCAATGACCTGCAAGCCGGGATGCAGGATCGGGCCGCCTGAGGACAGCGCATAGGCAGTGGAGCCGGTGGGAGAAGCCACGATCAGGCCATCGGCGCGCAGGTTATAGACAAACTTGCCGTCAATGCGTACTTCAATTTCGATCAGGCTGCCCTCGGCACCTTTGTTGACGGAAATATCGTTGAAGGCTACGGCATCGAGCACCTTGTCCTGACCGCTCCAGACTTCGGCCTGGAGCAGCATGCGGGAATCCTCCACGAACCGGCCATCGAGAATGGCCGCCATCGCGTCGAACATCCCGCTCATCGACAAATCGGTCAGAAATCCCAGCCGGCCCTGGTTGATGCCGACCAGAGCCACGTCAAAAGGCGCCAGCGTGCGCGCGATATTGAGCATGGTGCCGTCGCCTCCGATGACGATGGCGAGCTTTGCCTCGCGTCCCAGTTCCTCCAGCTGCAGCACCGGATATTCGCTCTGGCCGATGTGTGTGGCCGTGAGCGGGTCGAGCAGCACCCGAATGCCGCGCTTCCGCAGAAATTGCGCCAGCCGCAAAACCGGATCGGCGATTTCGGGACTCTTGTACTTGCCGATTAACGCGACGCTCTTGAATGTGTTCGACATGCGTCGAATTAGAGCACATTTGCCGATCGCGCTGCCGCGCAAACCGGCGGAACCGGTTGCGGACGGGGTAGAATGAGCCCATGAGCAACAGCGAATCCTTTCCCAGCGAACGCGCTCAACGGCTTCTGAAGATGCTGGTTGAGCGCTATATCTCGGACGGACAGCCGGTGGGCTCGCGCGCGCTTGCGCGCATGTCCGACCTCGAACTGAGTCCGGCCAGCATCCGCAATGTAATGGCGGACCTGGAAGAATTGGGTTTTGTCGCCAGCCCGCACACCTCTGCAGGCCGGGTGCCGACCGCACGTGGGTACCGATTCTTCGTCGATACGCTGCTCAAGGTGCGGCCCCTGGATCAGGCCGAAATCAGTCAGCTGGAAGGTCAGCTCCAGCCGGACAACACGCAAAAACTTGTCGCGCAGGCCTCGCATCTGCTGTCCGACCTGACCCGTTTTGCGGGCGTGGTGATGAACCCCAAGCGCAAAACTGCTGCCTTCCGTCACATCGAATTCCTGACCCTGTCAGAAAAACGCATCCTGCTGATCATCGTCGCTCCGGACGGCGACGTGCAAAACCGCATCATCATGGCGGATCGGGCCTACAAACCCTCGGAACTGACCGAGGCAAGCAACTTCCTGAATCAGAATTTTTCCGGCCTGACCTTCGATGAGGTCAAGGCTCGCATTCATGAGGACTTGCGCCAGCTGCGTGAAGACGTGTCGCGCCTGATGACCCTGGCACTGGAGGCCGGCACCGAAGCCATGAGTCAGCAGTCAGTGGACTACGTGCTTTCGGGCGGCCATAACCTGCTGCATGTCCATGATCTGTCTTCCAACATGGGGAACCTGCGCAGGTTGTTCGATATGTTCGAGCAAAAAACCAGCCTGCTGCAGTTGCTTGAAGTCAGCAGCCGTGCGGCCGGGGTGCAGATATTCATCGGCGGCGAGTCCGGCCTAGTTCCGCTTGACGAGTGCAGCGTCGTTACAGCGCCCTATGAAGTCGACGGCCGGGTTGTCGGCACGGTCGGCGTGGTGGGCCCGACGCGCATGGCCTACGAGCGCGTGATCCCGATCGTGGACAT
>JANNTE010000381.1:0-18300 GCA_031403365.1 Betaproteobacteria bacterium
CGAGATGGTGATGCCGGGCGATAACATCGGCATCACGGTGCAGTTGATACAGCCCATCGCGATGGAAGAAGGCCTGCGCTTTGCCATTCGCGAAGGTGGTCGTACCGTGGGCGCCGGTGTCGTCGCCAAAATACTGGAGTAAAGAAGAAACACATGCAAAGCCAAAAAATCCGTATTCGCCTGAAAGCCTTCGACTATCGCCTGATCGACCAGTCGGCGCTCGAGATCGTAGAGACCGCAAAACGCACCGGCGCCGTGGTCAAAGGCCCGGTTCCGCTGCCCACGCGCATTGAGCGTTTCGATGTTCTGCGCAGCCCGCATGTGAACAAGACTTCGCGCGATCAGTTCGAGATCCGCACGCATTTGCGTTTGATGGACATCATTGACCCGACCGACAAGACGGTTGATGCCTTGATGAAGCTGGATTTGCCCGCAGGTGTTGACGTGGAGATCAAGCTGTAACGAGCAGGTTGTATTAAATCAAGTATGGCCCGGGAACATCCCGGTTAAAAAATAGATTGGCCGGTCAATTGCAACTGGCCCCTTTTGTTAAAGGGATACAAAAATGAGCTTAGGACTAGTCGGCCGCAAGGTCGGCATGACGCGACTGTTTTCGGACGAGGGTGATTCCATTCCGGTGACTGTCGTGGATGTGTCGAACAATCGCGTGACCCAGATCAAGACGCCGGAAACAGATGGCTATGCCGCCATTCAAGTGGCATTCGGCAAACGCCGCCCGAGCCGTGTCAACAAATCCGCTGCGGGACATTTCGCCAAGGCGGGAGTCGAAGCAGGGGATGTGCTCAGCGAGTTTCGCGTCGAGCCGGATCAGTTGGCCAATTTCAAGGTTGGCGGGCAGATCGGGGCCGACATATTCAAGGTCGGGGAACTGGTGGACGTAACCGGCACCAGCATCGGCAAGGGGTTCGCCGGGGTTATCAAGCGCCACCACTTCTCCTCGAACCGTGCCACTCACGGCAACTCGCGCTCCCACAATTCTCCCGGTTCCATCGGCATGGCACAGGATCCGGGTCGCGTATTTCCCGGCAAGCGCATGTCCGGTCATCTGGGTGCGGTCAAGCGAACCGTGCAAAAGCTGAAAATCGTACGCATCGACGCCGAACGCCAGTTGTTGCTGATAAGGGGCTCGGTACCAGGGTCCGAAGGCGGCGGTCTGATGGTGCATCCTTCCGTGAAGGCGGTGGCGTGATGGACCTGAGACTCATCGACGCAAAGGGTCAGTCCAGCACCAGCGTGCAGGCATCTGACTCCTCATTCGGACGCGAGTACAACGAATCCCTGGTTCACCAGGTCGTGACCGCCTACATGGCCAATGCGCGCCTGGGTACGCGCGCGCAAAAAGGGCGCAGCGAGATCGCCAAATCGACACGCAAACCGTGGCGCCAGAAAGGCACCGGTCGTGCGCGCGCGGGCATGGCCTCCAGTCCCTTATGGCGTGGTGGCGGAAAGATATTCCCGAACAGCCCGGATGAAAACTTCACGCAAAAAGTCAACCGCAAGATGTTTCGTGCCGGAATGTCCGCAATCCTTTCCCAGCTCGCACGCGAAGGACGCTTGGCAGTGGTGGAAGACTTTGCGATGACCGCTCCGAAGACCAAACTACTTGCCGACAAGGTCAGGAGCATGGGATTTGACAGCGTGCTGATCATTACCGACAAGCTCGACGAAAACCTGATTCTGTCTTCGCGCAATTTGCTGAACGTTCTGGTCATTGAGCCGAAGCAGGCCGACCCGGTCAACCTGCTGCGCTTTAACAACACGCTGATCACCAAAGGCGCGATCGCCAAATTCGAGGAGATGCTGGCATGAGCGAGGCAGCTGTCAAGCAAAGCGGTTTTAATCAGGAGCGCCTGTTGCAGGTATTGCTGGCTCCGGTGGTTTCCGAAAAAAGCACCTATGTCGCGGACAAGAACGAGCAGGTCGTTTTTCGTGTTCTCGCCAACGCAACAAAGCCCGAGATCAAGGCTGCGGTGGAGTTGCTGTTCAAAGTGCAGGTGGACCGGGTTCAGGTCGCCAATGTCAAGGGCAAGGAAAAGCGCTTTGGCCGATTCATCGGCCGGCGCCGCCACTGGAAGAAGGCTTATGTTTGCCTGATGCCGGGCCAGGAAATTAATTTCGCCGACGGAGGGAGTAAGTAAATGGCACTGGTCAAAGTCAAACCGACGTCGCCGGGCCGCCGCGCGCTGGTGAAAGTGGTCCATCCGGAACTGCACAAGGGCAGGCCTGTTTCCGCGCTGATCGAGAAGCAAAGCAAGCGCGCCGGCCGCAACAACAGCGGCCATATCACCATGCGTCACCAGGGTGGCGGCCACAAGCAGCACTATCGTTTAGTGGATTTTGTGCGAGCCAAAGATGGCATCGTGGCCAAAGTCGAACGCCTTGAATACGACCCCAACCGCAGCGCGAGTCTGGCGCTGCTGTGCTATCTCGACGGGGAGCGTCGTTACGTGATCGCGCCAAAAGGCATTGTCGTCGGCCAGGAAGTCATCAATGGTTCGGAAGCGCCGATCAAGCTCGGAAATACGCTGCCGTTGCGTAATATTCCGGTCGGCAGCACCGTGCACTGCATCGAAATGCAACCGGGCAAGGGCGCACAATTGGCACGCGCAGCCGGCACCTCGGCGCAACTGCTGGCGCGCGAGGGCGTGTACGCGCAACTGCGCCTGCGCTCCGGCGAGATCCGCAAGGTACACGTGGATTGCCGTGCGACCATCGGTGAAGTCGGCAACGAAGATCACAATCTGGAATCGATCGGCAAGGCTGGCCGTGTGCGCTGGCGCGGTGTGCGTCCGACGGTGCGTGGCGTTGCCATGAATCCGATCGATCACCCGCATGGCGGTGGAGAAGGCAAGACCGCGGCTGGCCGCGATCCGGTAAGCCCGTGGGGCACGCCAACCAAGGGCTATAAAACTCGAAGCAACAAGCGCACGCGCACCATGATTGTGCGCAATCGTCACGGCAAATAAGAGGTCAAGGACATATGGCACGTTCGATCAAGAAAGGCCCGTTTGTCGACCACCATCTGGCACAGAAGGTGGAGACGGCGCGTGCGGTAAAAGATAAGCGCCCGATCAAAACCTGGTCGCGTCGATCCACGATTCTTCCCGATTTTATCGGGCTGACGATTGCTGTACACAACGGCCGCCAGCACGTACCGATCTATATCAGCGAAAACATGGTCGGCCACAAGCTCGGGGAATTCGCGCTGACGCGTACTTTCAAAGGCCACACCGGGGACAAGAAAGTTTCTGTCGCCCCGACGTCGCCACCGAAAAAATAGGGCGCACGAGGAGACATGACGACTATGAATACTTCTGCTGTATTGCGCGGCGTGCGCCTGTCGGCCCAAAAGGGCCGGCTGGTGGCCGATCAGATCCGCGGTCTGCCGGTGGACAGGGCGCTCAACCTGCTCAATTTCAGTCCCAAGAAGGGCGCCAAGATTATTCGCAAAGTGCTCGAATCCGCGATTGCCAACGCCGAGCACAACGATGGCGCGGACATCGACGAATTAAAAGTCCGCATCATCCACGTGGAGCAGGGCGCCAGTCTGAAACGCTTCATGCCGCGCGCCAAAGGCAGGGGTTTCAAGATCACCAAACCCACCTGCCACATCTATCTCACCGTCGGGGACAAGGAGTAAGCATGGGACAGAAAATTCACCCGACAGGGTTCCGGTTGTCGGTCCAGCGCAACTGGACATCGCGCTGGTATTCGAACAGCAAGAACTTCCCGGGAATGCTGCTCGAGGACATCAAAGTCCGCGAGTTCCTGAAGAAGAAGCTTGCGCATGCCTCCGTGAGCAAGATCATCATTGAGCGGCCGGCCAAGAATGCCAAGATCACCATTTACAGCGCGCGGCCGGGAGTTGTCATCGGCAAGAAGGGCGAGGACATCGAGAATCTGCGCGGACAACTGCAAAAACTCATGGGCGTGCCGGTTCACGTCAATATCGAGGAAGTGCGCAAACCCGAAGTCGATGCCCAGTTGATTTCCGATTCGATCGCTCAGCAGCTGGAAAAACGCATCATGTTTCGCCGCGCAATGAAGCGGGCGATTCAGAACGCCATGCGTCTGGGTGGCCAGGGCATCAAGATCATGAGCGCCGGGCGCCTGAACGGGATCGAAATTGCCCGCACCGAATGGTATCGCGAAGGTCGTGTGCCGCTGCACACATTGCGTGCCGATATCGACTATGGATTTTCAGAGGCGAAGACGACCTACGGAGTAATCGGCATCAAGGTATGGGTGTTCAAGGGCGAATTGTTGGGCCGCGGCGAGCAGCCGGTGGCCGCACCCGCTCCCGAACCAGAGCGCAAGGCAAGACGAGGGGCAAAACATGCTGCAGCCAGCTAGAAGAAAGTATCGCAAGGAACAGAAAGGCCGCAATAAGGGAGTCGCAACCCGTGGCGCCAAGGTGAGTTTTGGCGAGTTCGGCCTCAAAGCGGTCGGCCGCGGCCGCTTGACGGCACGCCAGATCGAGGCGGCACGGCGGGCCATGACGCGCCATATCAAGCGCGGCGGCCGGATCTGGATCCGGATATTCCCGGACAAGCCGATTTCACAGAAACCGGCGGAAGTGCGCATGGGCAACGGCAAGGGCAATCCGGAGTACTACGTGGCGGAGATACAGCCCGGCAAAGTGCTCTACGAAATGGACGGCGTTGACGAAACTCTGGCACGCCAGGCATTCCGTCTCGCGGCGGCCAAGCTGCCGATCGAGACCACGTTTGTAATCAGACAGGTGGGCTAAGCGATGAAGGCAAGTGAATTGCGGACCAAATCCGAGGCCGAGATGACCAAGGAACTCAATGAGCTGCTGAAGGCGCAGTTTTCCATGCGCATGCAATTGGCCACGCAGCAGTTGAACAACACCAGCGAGATAAAGAAGGTGCGCCGCGACATCGCGCGCGTGCGTACGCTGATCGGCGAAAAGGCGAAGAAAGCATGAGCGAACAGACATCCACCTCCAATCCCCGCAAATTGTCCGGCCGCGTGGTCAGCGACAAGATGAACAAGACCGTGACGGTGCTGGTCGAGCGCAAGGTCAAGCATCCGCTGTACGGAAAATTTGTCAGCCGGTCAAAAAAATACCACGCGCACGACGAAATGAACGAGTTTCATCCCGGCGATCTGGTGTTGATCGAAGAGACCAGGCCGCTGTCGAGAACCAAGGCCTGGAAAGTCGTGAAACTGGTTGAGAAGGCCAAAGAGTAGGCGCTAATTCGCTTGCCTGGACGGCTTTTCTTCCATAGAATGCCGCCCTTTCCCCGAAACGCTGCGGACTGCACGCAATCCATCTGGCGAATCGGAATCTGACCCGAACGGGTTCCAAAACTGGTCTGCCGAACGGCGGTAATAGGCGGACGAAGTTGGAGATACATAGAAAATGATTCAAATGCAAAGCAGGCTGGAAGTCGCCGACAACACCGGCGCCCGTTCGGTCATGTGCATCAAGGTGCTGGGTGGTTCCAAGCGTCGCTATGCCGGCATCGGTGATGTCATCAAGGTCAGCATCAAGGACTGCGCGCCCAGGGGCCGGGTCAAGAAGGGTGAGGTCTACAACGCCGTCGTGGTACGCACCGCGCACGGCGTGCGGCGTCAGGATGGCTCATTGGTGAAATTTGATAGCAATGCAGCTGTGCTGCTCAACGCCAAGCTCGAGCCGATCGGTACTCGCATCTTCGGACCGGTAACACGTGAGCTGCGCACCGAGCGCTTCATGAAAATCGTGTCGCTGGCACCCGAAGTCCTGTAAGGAAAAATCATGCGCAAGATTCGCAAAGGCGACAATGTCGTTGTCATCGCCGGCAAAGATAAGGGCAAGAAAGGCGCGGTACTGCGCGTTGTGAGCGCAAGCCACGTCACGGTGGAAGGCGCCAACAGCGTCAAAAAGCATCAGAAGCCCAATCCGGCCAAGGGAGTAACCGGAGGCATCGTGACCATGGGGATGCCGATTCATGTATCCAATATCGCGATATTCAATCCCGCCACCCAAAAAGGCGGCAGGGTGGGGGTAAAGGCCATGGAAGACGGCCGCCGTGTGCGGATTTTCAAATCCAACGGCGAGATGCTGGACGCTTAAGAGGAAACTATGGCGAAGGCAAAAGCAAAGACAGCCAGTACCGAACCAGCCGCGCAAGCGCAAGCGCCCCGGCTGCATGCGCACTACCGCGATGCGATCGTACCGGCATTGATGAAGGAATTCGGTTACAAAACCTCGATGCAGGTTCCACGCATCGACAAGATCGTACTGAACATGGGTGTAGGCGAAGCCGTCAACGACAAGAAGATACTTGAGAACGCCGTCGGCGACATGATCAAGATTGCTGGCCAGAAGCCGGTTGTCACCAAGGCCAAGAAATCGATCGCCGGTTTCAAGATTCGCAAAGACTATCCGATCGGCTGCATGGTGACTCTGCGTCGCGGGCGCATGTACGAATTTCTCGACCGCCTGGTTTCAATCGCAATCCCGCGTATTCGCGATTTTCGGGGTATTTCGGCGCGCTCCTTCGACGGACGCGGGAATTTCAATCTGGGCGTGAAAGAGCAGATCATTTTTCCGGAGATCGAGTACGACAAGATTGACGTGCTCCGGGGCTTGAACATCACGATTACTACGACAGCGAAGACTGATGCGGAGGCGCGTGCGCTCCTCGCTGCCTTCAAGTTCCCATTCAAGAACTGAGGTCGTCATGGCAAAAGTTGCACTTATCAATCGCGATCTGAAGCGTCGCGTGACTGTCAAGAAATTCGCGGCAAAACGGGTCGAGTTGTTTGCGATCATCAACAACAGCAAGGCGTCAGACGAGGACCGCGCGCAGGCGCGCGAGAAACTCGCCAGGCTGCCGCGCAATTCCAGCCCGGTGCGGTTGCGCAATCGCTGCGCGCTGACCGGCCGTCCTCGCGGCGTGTACAGCAAGTTCGGCCTCGGGCGCAACAAGCTTCGTGAAATCGCCATGCGTGGCGAGATTCCCGGCATAACCAAAGCAAGCTGGTAGCAGGAGATACTGCATGAGCATGAGCGATCCCATTGCCGACATGTTGACGCGCATTCGTAACGCGCAAACTGCGGAAAAGACCTCGGTTGTTATGCCCACGAGCAAACTCAAAGTTTCGATCGTCAAGGTCCTCAAGGACGAAGGCTACATCGAAGATTTTGCGGTGCGCGACGACGGCGCCAAGAAATTTCTCGAAATTGGATTGAAGTATTACGCGGGCCGCCCTGTGATCGAGCGCATCGAACGGGTGAGCCGTCCAGGTCTGCGCATCTACAAGCCGGCGAGCGATATTCCAGAGGTCATGAATGGGTTGGGTGTGGCGATCGTGTCAACCTCCCGTGGAGTCATGACCGACCGCAAGGCCCGCCAGACCGGTGTGGGCGGCGAAGTGTTATGCATTGTTGCGTAAAGCGGCTTAGGAGCAAATCTAGATGTCTCGCATAGGCAATTTCCCGGTCAATGTTCCCAAGGGTGTGGACGTGACGATGGCCTCCGGCCAGATTTCGGTAAAGGGACCGCTGGGCACGCTTTCGCAGCGTCTGTCCGCGACCGTGGAAGTCAAGCGCGATGGGGACAATATCGTGTTCAAGGCGCTCGACGAATCGATTCAGACCAATGCCATGTCTGGCACTCTGCGTTCGATCGTAGCCAACATGGTTCAGGGTGTAACCAAGGGATTCGAAAAGAAACTGCAGTTGGTCGGCGTCGGGTATCGCGCGCAGGCCCAGGGCGACAAACTCAACCTCACCCTGGGGTTTTCGCACCCGGTGGTTCATCAGATGCCCAAAGGCGTCAAGGTTGAAACGCCGGCACAGACAGAAATACTGATCAAAGGCATCGATAAGCAGGTCGTTGGTCAGGTCGCTGCGGAAGTTCGCGGTTATCGTCCCCCGGAGCCCTACAAAGGCAAGGGTGTGCGTTATTCCGACGAACGCGTGGCGCTGAAGGAAACCAAGAAAAAGTAACGGAGCCGATCACCATGATTGACAAGAAACAATCGCGCATGCGCCGTGCCCGCCAAACCCGCGCCAAGATCGCGGAGTTGAAAGCGGTAAGGCTGGCCGTGTATCGCTCCAATGACAATATCTACGCGCAAGTGATCGATCCTGCGTCGCGGGTGCTCGCATCCGCGTCCACGCTCGAGGCCGACATACGCAAAGAAGTTGGCAATGGCCGCAATGTCAAAGCCGCCGCAGCCGTTGGCAAGCGCATTGCGGAGAAAGCCAAGGCACAAGGGGTGGAACAGGTCGCATTCGATCGAGCGGGCTTCAAGTACCACGGCCGGGTGAAAGCCCTTGCGGAAGCGGCGCGCGAAGCCGGACTGAAATTCTGAAGGGTATATAGAACATGGCCAGGATGCAGCAGCAGAATGAAGAGCGCAGTGACGGTCTGCGCGAGAAGATGGTATCGATCAACCGTGTCACCAAGGTTGTGAAGGGGGGGCGCATACTCGGCTTCGCCGCCCTTACCGTGGTCGGCGACGGCGATGGCGGCATCGGCATGGGCAAGGGCAAGGCCAAGGAAGTGCCGGTGGCGGTGCAGAAGGCAATGGACGAGGCGCGCCGCAAGATGGTGAAAATCTCCCTCAAGGGCGGTACTCTGCAGCACGCCGTGGTTGGCGAGCACGGTGCCGCCAAAGTGCTGATGCAACCGGCGTCCGAAGGTACCGGGATCATCGCCGGGGGGCCGATGCGCGCCATATTCGAAGTCATGGGTGTGACCAATGTTTTGGCCAAATGCCTCGGCTCCACCAATCCCTACAACGTGGTTCGCGCGACGATCAACGGCTTGCAGGGCATGAACACGCCTTCCGAGATCGCGGCCAAGCGCGGCAAGACCGTGGAAGAGATCCTAGGTTGACCGGAAACAATATAGATCATGGCCAAGCAAAAAGAAGCGGCAAAAAAGTCGGGCAAGACCCTGAAGGTCACGCTGGTGAAAGGTGTTATCGGCACCCGCGAAAGCCATCGCGCGACCGTGCGCGGATTGGGTCTGCGTCGCATCAACCATACGGTCGTGCTTGAGGACACCCCGGCGGTGCGCGGCATGATCAACAAAGTGAACTATCTGGTTAAGTGCGAGGCCTGATATGCGACTAAATCAAATCAAACCGGCGGCAGGTTCCAAGCACGCGAAGAAGCGCGTCGGCCGTGGAATCGGCAGCGGGTCAGGCAAGACCGCGGGCCGTGGCCACAAGGGTCAGTCCTCGCGATCGGGTGGCTTCCACAAGGTCGGTTTCGAAGGCGGCCAGATGCCGATGCACCGGCGCCTGCCCAAACGCGGTTTTGTCTCGCTGACCAAGGGCGATACAGTGGAAGTCAGACTGTCCACGCTCGAGAAATTATCGGCCAGCGAAATTGATATTCTGGTTCTGAAACAGGCTGGCGCGGTGCCCCATTCGGCACTGGCGGCCAAGGTCATCTTGAACGGTGAAATCAAACGCAAGATCGTATTGCGTGGATTGCTTGCAACGAAGGGCGCGCGCGCGGCGATTGAGAAAGCCGGCGGCAGCGTGGAAGGCTAAAGTTTGGCGGAGAACGCACTGACTGGCGGCAAGTTCGGCGATCTGAAGCGCCGGCTGTTGTTCTTGCTTGGCGCCCTGATCGTGTACCGGATCGGCGCTCACGTTCCCGTGCCGGGCATCGATCCAGTGCAGCTCGCAGAACTGTTCAAATCGCAAAAAGGCGGCATTCTGGACATGTTCAATATGTTCTCCGGAGGCGCGCTGTCCAGATTTACCATTTTTGCCCTCGGAATCATGCCGTATATATCGGCCTCGATCATCATGCAGTTGATGACCGTGGTGTCCCCGACGCTGGAGGCTCTGAAGAAAGAGGGCGAGGCGGGTCGGCGCAAGATAACGCAGTACACCCGTTACGGGACCTTGGTGCTCGCTACGTTCCAGGGCCTGGGCATTGCGGTTGCGCTGGAATCGCAGCGCGGCCTGGTCGTCGATCCGGGACTTGCGTTTCGGTTTACGACAGTGGTAACCCTGGTAACCGGGACCATGTTCCTGATGTGGTTGGGTGAGCAGATTACCGAACGCGGTATTGGCAATGGTATTTCACTGATTATTTTTGCCGGCATTGCCGCAGGTTTTCCGATGGCGGTCGGAGGTACCCTGGAGTTGGCGCGCACCGGCGCGTTTTCGATCCCGCTGGTTTTGCTGCTACTGGTCGGCGCGGTACTGGTCACTGGTTTTGTGGTGTTCGTGGAGCGCGGCCAGCGCAAGATTCTGGTCAATTACGCCAAGCGACAGGTCGGACGCAAGGTTTATGGCGGACAAAGTTCGCATCTGCCCTTGAAGCTGAACATGTCGGGTGTGATCCCGCCCATCTTCGCCTCAAGCATTATTTTGTTTCCGGCGACCCTGGCCGGTTGGTTTGGCAGCGGCGAAGGCATGGAGTGGTTGCAGAACATCAGCGGGACGCTGTCCCCCGGACAGCCGATCTACGTTCTGCTGTACGCCACTGCAATCGTGTTCTTCTGTTTTTTCTATACGACCCTGGTGTTCAACCCCAAGGAGACGGCGGAAAACCTGAAGAAGGGCGGGGCGTTCGTGCCGGGTATACGACCCGGCGAGCAGACCGCCAAGTACATTGAAAAGATCACGTTGCGATTGACTCTGGCGGGCGCCATCTATGTGACATCGGTGTGCCTGTTGCCTGAATTTCTGATTGTCTACTGGAATGTGCCGTTTTATTTTGGCGGCACCAGCCTGCTGATCATCGTGGTTGTAACGATGGATTTCATGGCTCAGGTACAAGCTTACGTAATGTCGCATCAGTACGAGAGCCTGCTCAAGAAAGCCAATTTCAAGGGTGGGATGTTTCCGACCCGTTAACGGAGGAGCATGGCCAAGGAAGAAACCATCCAGATGCAGGGCGAAATTCTGGAAACCCTGCCCAACGCGACTTTTCGCGTCAAGCTGGAGAACGGCCATGTGGTTTTGGGACACATTTCCGGGAAAATGCGGATGCATTACATCCGGATTCTGCCGGGCGACAAGGTGACGGTGGATTTGACGCCTTACGATTTGACACGCGCGCGGATCGTATTCCGCGCTAAGTGAGTTGGAGCCGGGCAGGCACTTCATGTCTGGAAAATTTGTAATGAAGACTCGCCCAGGTGCGGGTTACGGGAGAAGCAAATGAGAGTACAGGCATCGGTCAAAAAGATGTGCCGCAATTGCAAGATCGTCCGGCGCAGCCGCGTCGTGAGGGTCATTTGCACGGATCCACGTCACAAGCAGCGCCAGGGTTGACCGGGCGGTTCCCTAACTTTATCAACAGGACGCAAGACGACCATGGCCCGTATCGCCGGTGTAAACATTCCGAACCATCAGCACGCTGTAATCGCACTGACCTCCATTTACGGAATCGGTCGCGCACGATCGCGCGCCATCTGCGCCGCAGCCGGCATCAGCGGCTCGACCAAAATGAAGGATCTCTCCGACAGCGACATGGAGAAATTGCGCGAACAAGTTGCGAAGTTCACCGTTGAGGGCGACTTGCGGCGGGAAGTGACCATGAGCATCAAGCGCTTGATGGACCTGGGCTGCTATCGCGGCACGCGCCATCGCCGTGGACTGCCGGCGCGGGGTCAGCGTACGCGAACCAACGCCCGCACCCGAAAGGGTCCGCGCAAGGCCGTTCAGCGCAGCGGCGGAGCCAAACCGGCGCCAACCGCGAAGTAAACCAGTCAACAGAAGGAATTTATCGACATGGCAAAGGCAGCTTCCCCGGCAGCACGGGTGCGAAAGAAGGTCAAAAAGAACGTGGCAGAGGGCATTGCCCACATTCACGCATCATTCAACAACACCATCATCACCATTACCGATCGCCAGGGTAATGCGTTGTCCTGGGCGACGTCCGGCGCTGCGGGCTTCAAAGGCTCGCGCAAGTCGACTCCGTTTGCAGCTCAGATCGCGGCGGAACAGGCCGGCCGTGCCGCGCAGGAATGTGGTGTGAAGAATCTGGAAGTGCGCATCAAGGGCCCGGGTCCCGGTCGCGAGTCGGCGGTTCGAGCATTGAACTCGGTGGGGTTCAAGATCAGCAGCATCTCCGATGTCACGCCGGTTCCGCACAACGGATGCCGCCCCCCCAAGAAGCGCCGTATCTGATCCAGAGGAGAATAAGCCGTGGCAAGGAATCTAGACCCGAAGTGTCGCCAATGCCGCCGTGAAGGCGAGAAACTTTTTCTCAAAGGCGAGAAGTGTTTCAGCGACAAATGCTCCATCGAACGCCGGGCGTACGCGCCAGGTCAGCATGGCCAGAAGAATATTCGCCGCTCCGATTACGGCAAGCAGCTCAGGGAGAAGCAGAAGGTGCGCCGCATTTACGGAATGCTGGAGCGCCAGTTCCGCAATACCTACAAGCTCGCCGCGCGAGCCAAGGGCGTGACCGGTGAAGCGCTCCTGCAAATACTGGAGAGCCGCCTGGAAACCGTAGCATATCGCATGGGTTTTGGCTCCTCTCGCACCGAGGCGCGCCAGGTCGTGCGCCACAACGG
The DNA here is from genome assembly GCA_031403365.1 of Betaproteobacteria bacterium. Classification (GTDB taxonomy): domain Bacteria; phylum Pseudomonadota; class Gammaproteobacteria; order Burkholderiales; family JACQAP01; genus JACQAP01. Next base: position 12,531 of record JANNTE010000381.1, read on the forward strand.
CATTCTGGTCAATGGCAAGCGGGTCAATATTCCGTCCTACCAGGTGCGCCAGGGTGACGTTATTGAAGTTGCCGAAGGCGCCAAGGCCCAGTTGCGCATCAAGGGCGCAGCTGCCGCAGCAGCAGGACGCGGGTTTCCGGAGTGGCTCGAAGTGGATGTCAACGCGCTCAAAGGCACGTTCAAGGCGAAGCCGCAACGCTCCGAATTGTCCTCGACGATCAATGAATCGCTGGTGGTGGAGCTTTACTCGAAGTAATCGATACGGTACTGCGGCCCGGCGCGGTCTGCTTCAAGGCCGGCGGGGTCGCATGTTTTTTTACGACGTAGCGTCCCGAACATAATCTAGAGGGTCCCGTTTATGCAAAGCAGCTTTCTGAAGCCGCGAATCATTGATGTTCAAACCATCTCCGCTTTTCATGCAAAGATCACGATGGAGCCGTTCGAGCGTGGCTATGGCCATACCCTCGGCAATGCCTTGCGCCGGGTGCTGCTCTCGTCGATGCCGGGATTTGCGCCGACCGAAGTGAACATCAATGGCGTTCTGCACGAGTACTCCACCATTGAAGGGGTGCAGGAGGATGTCGTTGACATCCTGCTCAACCTCAAGGGTGTCGTGCTGAAACTGCACAATCGGGACGAAGTCGTGCTCAATCTGAAGAAGCAGGGCGTGAGCCTGATCACCGCAGGCGATATTGAAGCATCGCATGATGTGGAAATCATCAATCCCGAGCACGTCATTGCCCATCTCGCACCGGGCGGCAAGCTCGACATGCAGATCAAGATCGAAGGCGGCCGCGGCTACGTGCCGGCGACGACTCGCGCGCTCGCCAAGGAAGGCCGCACCATTGGCAACATCATGCTGGACGCCTCCTTCAGTCCGGTAAAGCGAGTCAGCTATGCTGTCGAATCGGCCCGGGTGGAACAGCGCACGGATCTGGACAAGTTGATCATGGACATTGAGACCAACGGCGTTGTGGAACCGGAGGAGGCGATCCGTTACGCGGCGCGCATTCTGGTCGATCAGTTGTCGCTGTTTGCGGACCTCAGGGGCACACCGGCGCCCATTGAACAACCGAAGGCTCCGCAGGTCGATCCGATCCTGCTGCGTCCGGTGGACGATCTGGAACTCACGGTGCGCTCGGCAAACTGCCTGAAGGCGGAGAACATCTATTACATCGGCGATCTGATACAGCGCAGCGAAACGGAATTGCTGAAGACGCCGAATTTGGGCCGCAAGTCGCTCAATGAAATCAAGGAAGTGCTGGCGTCGCGCGGCCTGATGCTTGGCATGAAGCTCGAGAACTGGCCCCCGGTCGGTCTCGAAAAGGTTTAAGGGGAAAAGAAAATGCGTCACGGTCTTGGACTTAGAAAACTGAATGTCACCAGCAGCCACCGGTTGGCCATGCTGAGAAATATGACGAACTCGCTGCTGCGGCACGAGGTCATCAAGACCACGCTGCCAAAGGCCAAGGAGTTGCGCCGCGTGGCTGAACCGATCATTACACTGGGCAAGAAGCCTTCACTTGCCAACCGCCGCCTGGCGTTTTCGCGCCTGCGCGACCGGGAAATCGTGATGAAACTCTTTAATGAGCTGGGACCGCGCTATGCCAAACGTGCCGGCGGATATCTGAGAATCCTGAAATACGGATTCCGGCAGGGTGACAACGCGCCGATGGCTATTGTGGAATTGATGGATCGGCCGGAAGTTGCGGAAGAAGCCAAAGCGACGGCAAAATAGGCGACAGCCGAATAGTTGGAGGCAGGCGCAAAGCCGCGTTAAATCACATAACGGCGATTTGCCGCGACGAACAGAGAAGCCGGATCATTCCGGCTTCTTTTTTTTGCGGGCCCGATCAACGGGCTTGCGCAACGACTTTCATCGGCTTCTGGGTTGCCGACTGCGTCATCGACTGGCGTCCGCGAATGAATTCCGGCATGTTTTCCGGGGGGATGGGCCGGCTGACCAGATAACCCTGGATGACATCGCAACCGCGTTCCCTGAGGAAATCGAACTGGGTCTGTAATTCCACGCCCTCGGCTACGACGCTCAGCTTCAGGCTGTGCGCCATGCCGATGATGGCGGTAGTCAGCGCCGCATCACCCGCATCGCCGGGCGTGTCCTTGATGAAGGAGCGGTCGATCTTGAGGGTATCCAGGGGAAAACGCTTGAGGTAGGCCAGAGACGAGTAACCGGTACCGAAATCGTCGATCGCAAGCCGCACGCCCATCGCCTTCAGATCACGCAGTACCGCGATGGTGCCTTCGACACTGTCCATCAGCATGCTTTCAGTCACTTCAATTTCGAGCAGCCCGGGATCCAGATTCGAGTCACGCAGCGCATCGGCCACGGCAGTCAACAGGCTGGGCTGGCGAAAATGCGAGCCGGCGATATTCACCGCGACACTGACCGGTGCGCAACCCTGCTGCTGCCAGGCACGAAGCTGCCGGCAGGCGGTGGCCAGTACCCATTCGCCGAGCGGGATGATCAGGCCGATTTCCTCCGCGACGCCAATGAACTGGTTCGGCCCCACGAGCCCCAGCTCTGGATGCTGCCAGCGCACCAGCGCCTCGACCCCGCTCACCCGGCCGTCTGCCGCCTCCACTTTGGGTTGATAGTGAAGAATGAATTCCCCGCGCTCGAGCGCCTTGCGCAACTGCGCTTCCAGGGAAAGTTTTTCCAGCGCGGTGGCGTTCATCGCCCCGCCGTAGAACTGGTAATTATTGCGGCCCTGCTCCTTGGCGTAGTGCATCGCCGTATCGGCGTTCTTGACCAGGATTTCCGGGGTCTCGCCGTCGTTCGGGAACAAGGCGATGCCGATGCTCGCCGTGACGAACACTTCCTGCTCGCCGAGCCGGAACGGCGACTTCAATTGATCGAGGATGCGCTGGGCTACTCTCGCCGCATCGTGAAAGTGCGCAAGCTCGGTCAGCAGAAGACTGAATTCATCCCCGCCCAGGCGCGCGAGGCGATCGGTGCTCGCGTCGACTCGCGCGACCGCATCGGCCGAACGCACGCATTCGCTCAGGCGCTGGGAAACGGCGACCAGCAATTCATCGCCCAGTCTGTGCCCCAGCGTATCGTTGATGCGCTTGAACTGGTCGAGGTCAAGCGACAGTACGCCTAGCAGGCGGTTGTGGCGCTGGGCCACGGCCAGAGTGCGCTGCAATTGTTCAAGGAAGAACTGGCGGTTCGGCAGTGTCGTCAGCGCGTCGTAATACGCAAGGTAGCGAATCTTCTCTTCCGCTTTCTTGCGGTCGGTTATGTCCTGAATGGTCCCGGCAACGAAGCATGCCCTTCGGTCCGGCTTCCTGCGGGCGTAGGCCAGCAGGTGCACATACCGGATCGACCCGTCGTCGAGCATGAGACGATATGTGACGTCGATCGCATCGTCTTTCTTGACGAACTCCTTCAACGCTTCCCGCACTTGCACGCGCTCTTCCGGGTGCACGCGCTCCATGAACGTCGCGAAATCCGCCGTCGGCGTGCCTGCATGCAGGCCGAGGACCCGGTAGGTCTCGGCCGACCAGTACACGGAATCGTTCTCGACATCCCATTCCCAGTTGCCCAGATGCGCGATGCGTTGCGCATCCGCCAGGCTTTCCTGACTGCGCACGAACTGTTCGAGAACATTTGCCGAGCGCAGCAGGTAGCGCACGCGGTAGCCGAGAATTCCCCAGTTGATCGGTTTGGAAATGAAGTCGGTAGCGCCCGCATCAAAGGCCCGATTGATCGACTCGACATCGTCGAGGCCGGTCAGCATCATGATCGGGGTGCGTGTTCCCTGCGGCAGCTCGCGAATGGCGCGGCAGGCCCCAAAGCCATCCAGTTCCGGCATCATCACGTCCATCAGGATGATATCCGGTTGCGATTGAGGGAAGGCGGCAACGGCAAGGCGACCGTTCTCCGCCTCCTGAACGCTGAATCCATCGGTTTCCAGCGCCTTGCGGATCAGAATCCGCATGACTGGGTCGTCGTCCACCACCAGCGCCACGGCAGTTTTGGTCATACCCTGCGCAGTGCGTGCATTCATGCTGTCTCCTTGTCAAACTGCCGCTGCAAGGCTTGCGTGGCCGCATCGTGGGCCTCACGCAGGGATGCCGCGTCAATTTTTGCGCGATCCAGCTCCCCGGCGCGCACGTGCGTTTCTATTTCCCTGCAGAGCTTCGAAAGGCACATTGCGCCAACATTCGCGCTGCTCGATTTCAGCGTATGTACGGCGTGATGCACTTGCTCGAGGTTACCGTCGATCAGGCCCTGCGAGTACTCCTCAATCAGCTTGGGCGCGGATCGCAGATAGGCTTCCAGAACTTTGCACACCAAGTCGCCGCCGCCACCGAGCTCGCGAATGTTGTCGAGCACTTTCTGATCAATTATTTCGACGGCGGATGCCACCGGAACTTCCTTGACTGGTGGCGGGACCTGCGTTTTTGTTTCATGTTGCAGGTGGCGCGCGAGCATTTTCGCGAGCTGCTCGCGCTTGAAAGGCTTGGTGAGATAGTCGTCCATGCCGGCAGCGAAACACCGCTCCCGGTCCCCGTCCAGAGCGTTGGCGGTCAATGCCACCACCGGCAATCTCGTTGTTCCGCCCGATTCGAGGCGCCGCCACTCGCGGGTCGTTTCGTAGCCGTCGAGCTCCGGCATCTGGCAATCCATCAGGACCAGATCGAAGCTGCCGCGCTTGAGGGCATCGAGCGCTTCGCGACCATTGTTGGCGACTTCAACGTTGCAGCCGAGCCCGCGGAGCATTTCCCGGGCGACCAGCTGGTTGACCTCGTTGTCCTCGGCGAGCAGGATGCGGCAGTCGAAGCGCTGGCTGGCTGCGGTCGTAGGCGTGGCTTGCGGATCCGGCACTTCCGACACGGTTCCGGCGAGTTCCGCCAGGCAGCGGTGCAGCTCGGCCTGCCGGATGGGTTTGCGCAGCCACAGGGAAATGCCGAGCTCGCGCATGGTCGCGGCATCCACGGAATAGCCCACCGAACTGAGCACGAACAGCTTCGGTCCGCCTGCGCCGTAGCGGCGGCGGATCTCGCGCGCCACGCTCAGGCCGTCCATTCCCGGCATGTGCATGTCTAGGATCAGTGCCCGGAAACGATCCGGCGCCTGCTCGAGCACCTCGAGTGCGCTCGAACCGTCTCCTACACAGACCGGATCCGCGCCAGCAGCCCGGCATTGATGGTCAAGAATCTCGCGGTTGGTGGCGTTGTCGTCCACCACCAGGACGCGCATGCCCGGGGGCAGCGTGTGACTGCGTATCGCGGGTGCGCCCTGCGCGATGTCCAGGTGCAGGGAAAATGAGAACGAGGAGCCTTTCCCTGGCACGCTGTCAAGCTTGATATTGCCGCCCATCAGGCGGACCAGCTGGCTCACGATGGACAGGCCCAGACCGGTGCCGCCGTACTTGCGCGTAGTGGTGCCGTCTGCCTGCGAAAAGGCCTCGAAGATGCGGGCGTGGGCCTCGGGGGGAATGCCGATGCCGGTATCATTGACCGCGATGCGCAGTGTCGCGGACTTCGCGTCCTGTTCGGTCGCCGCAACCGTGATCACGACTTCGCCGCGCTCGGTGAACTTGATCGCATTGTTGACGAGATTGGCGAGGATCTGCCGCAGCCTCATCGGGTCGCCGCGCAGGCTGCGCGGCACCTGCGCATCGATCGAGCAGGCGATTTCGAGCCCCTTGGCCTGGGCGCGCTCGCCAAACAGCTGGACCACGTCCTCGACCGATTCGACCAGGTCGAAGACGACTTGCTCGAGATCGATCTTGCCGGCTTC
>JANNTE010000382.1:0-3914 GCA_031403365.1 Betaproteobacteria bacterium
GCACGCCCTTCTACATTCGCGGCAAGCGCGGTGTCGTCGAGAGAATCTGCGGAGCATATCCCAATCCCGAAGAGCTGGCCTACGCGCGACCGGGATTGCCGGCACAGCCGCTGTATCGCGTACGTTTTCTCCAGCGCGAGATCTGGCCGGGGTATCGTGGCCGCGATGAGGACACGGTCGATATCGAGATCTATCAGCACTGGCTGGAGACAGGCTCCTGATCATGCCGCACGATCACCCTCACGATCCAAAGGCGCCGCACCAGCATCCGCCGCTGCGTCCGGATCAGGACGACACCATCACCTACTGGCGCGCGATGGAAATCGCGGTGCGCGGCCTGCTGATCGCAAAACACATCGTGAGCGCCGACGAAGTGCGCCGCGCGGTCGAGGACATGGACAGCCGCTCGCCACTGCAAGGCGCGCGCATCGTGGCCAGGGCATGGGTCGATCCGGAGTTTCGCAAACTGCTGCTTGCCGATGGCAATGCCGCCTGCGACGCACTTGGCATCGAAGGCGGCATCTACAAGCTGGTGGTGGTTGAAAACACGGAAAACGTGCACAACGTCATCGTCTGCACGCTGTGCTCGTGCTACCCGCGCTGGCTGCTGGGCCTGCCGCCCGACTGGTACAAGAGCCGCAATTACCGCTCGCGCGCGATCAGCGAACCGCGTGATGTGTTGCGCGAATTCGGTACCAGTATTCCCGGCGATGTGGCGGTGCGGGTGCATGATTCAACCGCCGACATGCGCTATCTCGTGCTACCCGCGCGACCGCGCGGCACCGATGGCTGGCCGGAAGAGAAGCTGGCCGCGCTGGTTACGCGCGACTCCATGATCGGGGTTTCCCTCGCGGTGACACCCTGAACATCCGACCGGATAGTCCGGACAAGGCCCGCCCGTGAAAACGCCCGGTCTGGAAACCATAACCAATCTGGCGCTGCGCCAGCCGCGCCAGTTTCAGCCGCCGCCGAAAGGCGAAATCATTATCAACGACGATCGCCGCTACCACATCGGCGACGAGATCGGCAAAGGCGGCTTCGGCGTGGTCTACAACTGCGTGGACGATTGGGGCAATCCGCTGGTTGCCAAAGTGCTGATTCCGCGCGAGCAGTCTTACAGCGAAATGCGCCGGGTCTGGAAGGACGAATTGCGCAAGTTGCTCGTCATGCGCCACCCGAACATCACTTATGTCTACGACGCGTTCGAGCACAAGGATACGTTTTATCTGATCATCGAGCGCTGCAATTACACGCTGTCCAGACTGGTTACCCGCCTCGGGCTCGATTCCGACCGCTGGATTCCCTACGTCGCGCGCGATGTGTTGCAGGGGCTCGACTACATTCATGCTGCCGGTTACGTTCACAAGGATTTGCATCCGGGCAACGTCTTCGTAACCGAGTACCGGCGCAAGCGCAATTTGATCAAAGAACCGGCATGGATGTTCAAGATCGGCGACCTCGGCCTGACCCGGGTCGAATCCGACATCCGCGTATTCGAGACCCAGCTTGCCGACTGGATGCGTCCACCGGAAGGCTTCGATCCGGAGAAGTTTGGCGTGGTCGGACACCATGTCGATATCTACCAGACCGGCCTGCTGCTGCTGGCATTGATGCTCAGGGAAATCCCGTATTTCACACCCGAAGAGATCGTCGGCGGCATACCGCAGTCGCTCGCTTCCAAGCATGATTCCAAGTTCGGCCCTGTGGTGGCCAAGGCCTTGCGCCGCCATGTGGAATGGCGAACCCAAACGGCACTGGATTTCTGGCGCGAGCTATCGGCGGTTGCGGGCGCCGATATCTGACCTCGGTCAGGGCCGGGCGTTTCTCAAGGCCCGAACATCCGGTCGCGGCGTACCTTCATGGCTGCGGCAACAATCGCCGCGATCAGCAGGCCGGCAAAACAGATCAGCGACCATTCGGCGATGGACAGGCCGAGAAAGCGCCACGGCACCGTGGTGCAATCGCCGGTGCCGCGAAATATCATCGGGAACGCCTCGGTCAGCGTGAACGAATCCAGCATGAAGCCCAGGTCGGCGCCGCAATCGAACAGTACGGGCGGATTGTGTTCCAGGTAAACATGGCGAATCGCAACGCCACCGCCGGTGACGGCCATCGCCGCCAATAGCCCGCTGTAAATCCGGCGCCCGGTCAACGCGGGATTATGCATCGCGGCCACCAGAGCGATGAGGCCGAAGGCGATAAACGCATAGCGTTGCAGGATGCACATCGGGCAGGGTTCAAGGCCTTGCACATGCTGCAAATACAATGCGAAACCGATCAAGCCGGTACAGGCCAGAAACATCGCCAGATAAATCAGCCGCGGGGTGAGCGTCATCAGATTTTCCCCAGAGCCTGATCGAGGTCCGCGATCAGGTCCTCCACATCCTCGATGCCGACCGACAAGCGCACCAGATTGTCTGTGATGCCCAGTCTGGCGCGCAATTCCACCGGCAGCGAACCATGGCTCATGGTGACCGGATGGCCGATCAGGCTTTCCACCCCGCCCAGGCTTTCCGCAAGTGTGAACACTTCGCAGGCTTCCAGCGCGCGGCGCACGCCGTCCATGCCGGTTTTCAGATAGATCGAAATCATGGCGCCGAAACCGTTCATCTGCTGCGCCGCCAGCAGATGCTGCGGATGATTCGGCAGGCCGGGGTAAATCACCTTCTCGATCTTCGGGTGCGATCTGAGCCATGCGGCCAGATGCATGGCGTTGCCGCAATGCTGCTTCATGCGCAACGGCAGGGTTTTCACCCCGCGCAGCGCCAGAAAACTGGAGAACGGATCCATGATCGAGCCGATCGCGTTCTGCATGTACTCGAGCTTTTCCGCGATGTCGGAGCGATCCCCGACGATAACGGCGCCGCCAATCATGTCCGAGTGGCCGTTGATGTACTTGGTCACCGAATGCAGCACGATGTCGATGCCCAGCTCCAGCGGGCGCTGCACGTAAGGCGAGGAGAACGTGTTGTCGACGACGGTGAGAATGCCGCGCGCCTTGCCGATTTTTGCCACCTGCGCGAGATCGACGATCTTGAGCAGCGGATTGGAAGGCGTCTCCACCCAGATCATTCTCGTGTCCGGCGTGATTGCCTTTTCCAGAGAGCCCGCGACATTCGGATCGGCGTAGCTCGTTTTCAAGCCCATCGAACGCTTGCGCACGCGCTCGAACAGCCGCCAGGAACCGCCGTACAAATCATCCGCCGCCACGATATGGCTGCCGGCGTCGAGCAGTTCCAGCACCGTGCTGCTGGCAGCCAGTCCCGAAGCGAACGCGAAACCACGCGATCCGCTTTCGAGATCGGCAACGCAGCGCTCGAAGGCATGCCGTGTCGGATTTTGCGAGCGCGCGTACTCATAGCCGGTGTGCACGCCGGGCGAGGACTGCTTGAATGTCGAGGTGGCGAAGATCGGCGTCATCACTGCGCCGGTGGTTGGGTCGGGCGATTGCCCGGCGTGGATCGAGCGCGTGGCAAATCCGTGCTTATCGTTTTTCATTGCCGAATCTTACCCTGTTGTTCAGGTATTCGAGCAGGCGCAACCAGCCAGCGGCCATCCAACGACAGCGCTGGCTGCGGCAGAGCCTCGGCTAAGGTCAAGGCGCCTTGTTGCGCAAATGATTCAATACATCCATGCGCGTAATCAGGCCAAGGAATTCGCCCTTCTCCACCACGATCACGACATGCCCGTTGTTGAAGATGCGCGTAAGGTCCGAAACCGGTGTCTTCAGTCCCACCGTTTCGATGCGCTGAGTCATCGCTGAGCGCACCGGTGCGCGGAAGTGGTCCGGATCCTTCTGCAAGGCCATCAGCAGATCCCACTCGTCCACAATGCCCACGACCTTTCCGTCATCGAGCACCGGCAACTGCGAAATATCGTAGAGCTTCAGGCGCGCGTAGGCTGTCATCAGCTTG
>JANNTE010000383.1:0-1527 GCA_031403365.1 Betaproteobacteria bacterium
GGCCGGCCATCGCCGCGTGTTCGAGGTGCTCGATCGCTGGCGCGAGCAGATCGGCGCGCAAAACCTGAGAGACAGTCGGATTCCGAGCATAGCGGCCAAGCCGTTCGACATCGCCACGCACGACGTCGCTGAAGCCTCGCAGCACAAGGCGGCCGCCTGGTCGAAGATCTTGCCGTTCGTGCTGTTGCTTTGCGCTTTGACCGGCGCGTTTTATCCGGCCATCGACTTGTGCGCCGGCGAGAAAGAACGCGGCACGTTGGAAACGCTGCTGAGCAGCCCCGCGGAACGCATCGAGATCGTGTGGGGCAAACTGCTCACGATCATGATCTTCAGCATGGCCACGGCCACGTTGAACCTGGCCAGCATGGCAATCACCGGTTCGTTTATCCTCAGTCAGTTGCCGAACCTCGGTCCACCGCCGGGGATGGCGATTCTATGGTTGCTGATCGCGCTGGTGCCCGTCTCCGCGCTGTTTAGCGCTTTGTGCCTGGCCCTGGCGGCGTTCGCCCGCTCGACCAAGGAGGGACAATACTACCTGATGCCGCTGATGCTCGTGACGATGCCACTTTCGATCCTGCCTATGGCCCCCGGCGTCGAGCTGAACCTGGGCAACGCCTTGATCCCGATCACCGGCGTGGTCCTGCTGTTGCGGGCCATGCTCGAAGGCAATTATCTGTTGGCGCTGCCGTACATTCCGATCGTGGGCGTCGTCACGCTGGTCTGTTGCGGGCTGGCGATCCGCTGGGCCACGAACCAGTTCAATACCGAGAGTGTTCTGTTTCGCGAAGGCGAGCGGTGGGACATTGGCCTGTGGGTCAAGCACCTGCTGCACGACCGCGACGCCACGCCCAGCTTTTCCGAGGCCGTGTCGTGTGGCGTGTTGATCCTGCTGATCCGATTTTTCATGAACTTCGCGATGCCCATTCCCGAGTCGTTTCGCGACTTCGCGGTGCTCACTGCCGTTACCCAGTTGGCCGTGATCGCCACGCCGGCTCTGCTGATGGCCGTCATGTTGACGCGCAGTCCCGCGCAGACGCTGCTGCTGCGCCGGCCTCCGGTGCTCGCGTTGCTCGCAGCCGGGCTGTTGGCTATTGCCTTGCATCCGGCCGTCAATTTGTTGCAAACCATCGTCGTGAAGGTGTATCCCATCAGCGAGCAAATGGCCGAATTGTTGCAAAGCATCAAGCTGGAAAACGACAATTTATGGATGACGCTGCTGGTCGTCGCGGCCCTGCCGGCGATTTGCGAGGAACTGGCTTTCCGCGGGTTCATCCTCTCGGGCTTGCGGCACATGGGCCACAAGTGGACCGCCATCATCATCTCTAGCGTGTTCTTCGGCGCCGCCCACGCGATTTTTCAGCAATCACTGATCGCCTGCCTGATGGGAATGATCATCGGTTTCATCGCCATTCAAACCGGCAGCCTGTTGCCCGGCGTGCTGTTTCATATTATTCACAATTCGATGGCGCTACTTGTGCAGCAATTCGCCCCGGCGCTGCGCACCGAGCACGCCTGGCTGAGCTGGCT
>JANNTE010000384.1:0-9223 GCA_031403365.1 Betaproteobacteria bacterium
GCGCCAAGGCAAAGCCGGTGAGCGCCGCCGTGCAGGAAATCGGCCTCGAACAGGGAGGCGACGTCTTTCGTGCTCACCGGGCCGTAGGCGACGCGGCCTTGCGTGGTTTCGACTTCCACCATCGGCTCCAGCCAGAACAACCCGCGCGAGCCGTTGCGCACGATGGTTACGTCGGCTTTGCGGCGCGCGGCTTCGAGCGCGATCTGACTCGAGACCGATTCCGCCCCCAATGACAGCGCGGAAGAGTCCCGGGGAACATAAACCTTCATGCCGCTTCCTTCACCTGGCGCACGAGTTCTTCAAACCGCTCCGGTGTGACACGGCCGTAGACTTCGTCATCGATCATCATGGCTGGCGAACAGGCGCAGTGGCCCAGGCAGTAGATCGGTTCGAGGGTGAACGCGCCGTCTTTGGTGGTCTGGTGAAAATCCACACCGAGTTTTTTCTTGGCGTGCGCGACCAGCGCATTGGCCCCCATTGCCTGGCAGGATTCCGCCCGGCAAACCGAAACGATGTGTCGGCCCGGCGGCGAGGTGCGGAAGTAGTGATAGAAACTCACCACGCCATGGATTTCTGCGCGCGAGAGATTCAGCGCCAGCGCGATCTGCGCAACGGCCTCGGGCGGCACATGGCCGAGAACGTCCTGAATTCCATGAAGAATCGGCAGCAAGGCACCCGGCTGATCCTTGCATTGCTCAATTACGCCACTTATGACCGCGCTCGGTTGCTGTACAGGCACCATTGCTCCTCTAATCACCTTCTGACGGTCAAGGCAGACTCGCCGTCGACGTTGGACAGCCCGTTATGCATGAAATTGCATATTAACAAGGCGGTGCTATCCTTGATATAGGAGCAAAGCTAACGCGCAGGTGCCATTCATACAATATGAAACCGGATGCATATGAGAATTTGGCATGAGTAAGTTCGTGGTTCGCCCCGACTGGGTGGTGAGCAATGAGGCCGGAGAAGAGCTCGATCGACAGCTTTTCCCGGTCTTGCAAGCCATTCACGATGCCGGAAAACTCACGGTTGCCGCAGCGGCAGCCGGTGTTTCCTATCGACACGCCTGGAATCTAATCGGCCGCTGGTCAGAATTCTTCGGCAGTCCGCTGGTCAATCTGGAGCGCGGGCGCGGCACCACCCTGACGCCGCTCGGAGAAAAGCTGCTCTGGGCGGAGCAGCGCATCAACGCCCGCCTTGCCCCGCAACTGGAAAGCCTGGCCTCGGAACTCAATCTCGAAATCAGCAAACTCATTGCGACCGCGCGATCCGCGCTGCGTATCCACGCCAGCCACGGCTTTGCCGTTGCCAAACTGCCGGCGTTGTTTCAGGCGCATTCGCAGATTCAGCTCGATCTTCGCTATCTAGGAGCACAGGAGTCGCTCGCGTCCGTGGCGCGGGGTGCCTGCGAGTTCGGCGGCGTTCACGTGCCCGAAGGCAAGCTCGGTGAGATGGCCCTCTCCCAGTACGCCAAGTGGCTGCTGCCCGACCGGCAGAAAGTGATCCATCTGGTAACCCGCACCCAGGGCCTGTTTCTCTCGCGCGGCAATCCGAAGAACATCCGCGGCTTCGCCGATCTCGGTCGACCCGGCGTGGCATTCATCAACCGGCAGCGTGGTTCCGGCACCCGGTTCCTGATCGATCAACTGCTCGATGCAGCCGGGGTAAATCCCCAGAGTCTCGACGGTTACCAGACCGAGGAGTTCACCCATGCCGCGATTGCAGCCTATGTCGGCAGCGGCATGGCCGACGCGGGATTTGGAGTGGAACCGGCTGCGCGCCAGTTCGCGCTGGATTTTCTGCCCATGGTCAAGGAGCGCTACATCCTGATTTGCAGCGACGAATCACTCGCCCTGCCGGAATCCCAGGAACTGGTCAGACTGCTGCGCGGACAAGCCTTCCTGGAACTCATCGCCGACTTGCCGGGCTATAGCGCGCCGCGCGCAGGCCAGATCGAAACGCTTGTCGAGGCGTTTCCCTCGCTGGCGGCGCGCAAATGAAACTCCAGGCGCAGCCGCGCGTGCGCGATGGAAAGCGGGATTGTTCCGGCGAATGATCCATCGAATCACGTGCGGGGCAAAAAACGGGACTGCAGGATTCGCGATATGACTGCCAACAGTGACACTGCCGTCATCGATATTCGCGGTGCCCGCAAGACTTACCCGAATGGCACTCGTGCGCTGGACCCGGTTGATCTGGTTGTACGGGAAGGCGAGTTCGTGACCATCGTCGGACCTTCGGGCTGCGGCAAGAGCACCCTGTTGCGGCTCATCGCCGGAGTGTCTCCCGCCACCGGCGGTGACATCAGCCTCGCGCAAGGATTTGCCGCTCCAAAACTGGCCTACGTTTTTCAGTCGCCGACATTGATGCCCTGGGCCAGCGTACAGGCCAACGTCAGGCTGCCGCTCGACCTTGCGGGCGTCGCCCGCGCCCAGGCAGATGCGACCACCCGCGATGCGCTGAGGCGGGTGGGTTTGCAGGATTTCGCACAGGCTTTTCCGCGTGAACTCTCCGGCGGCATGCAAATGCGCGCCTCGATTGCCCGCGCGCTGGTTACCGGCCCGCGCCTGCTGCTGATGGACGAACCCTTCGGCGCGCTCGACGAAATTACCCGACACCGGCTCGACCGGGAATTTTCCGAATTGAGCGCACGCGGAAATCTCACCGTGCTGTTTGTAACGCACAGCATCTACGAAGCGGTGTTTCTGTCCTCGCGGGTGCTGGTGATGACGTCTCGTCCCGGCCGTATCTACGGTGAGATCGCCATCGACCGCCCCCACCCGCGTACCGATGCGTTTCGCGGCACGGCCGAGTTCGCCGCCTACAGCGCCCGCCTGTCGGACATGCTGGCAATGGCAATGCCGGAGATGGCGCTGTGAACGAGCGCACCTGGATAAGCATTGCCGCACCGGTGGCGGTCGGACTTGTTTTTCTCGCGTTGTGGCATGCGCTGGTCGTCATTAGCGCAGTGCCCTCTTACATCGTCCCCGGGCCAGTGCTGGTCCTGGAAACCCTGCTGCAGGACTGGGAATCCCTTTACGACTCGCTGCTGATCACCCTGCAGGTCACCGGCTCGGCTCTGGGTCTCGCGGTGCTGCTGGGCAGCCTGCTCTCCATCCTGTTCGTGCAAAGCCGGCTGCTCGAATCCGCGTTGCTGCCCTACGCAGTGATCCTGCAGGTTACTCCGCTGGTCGCCATCGCACCGCTGATCATCATCTGGGTCAACGAACCCTATGACGCGCTGGTGATCTGCGCGACCGTGGCCTGCATTTTCCCGGTGATCGCCAATACCACTGTGGGCTTGCGCAGTGTGGATGCCGGACTCCTCGACTTGTTCCGCCTCTATGGCGCTTCGCGCACGCAGATCCTGCTGCGTTTACGGATTCCCAGCGCCGCGCCTTATTTTTTTGCCGGACTGCGGGTTGCCACCGCGCTTGCACTGATCGGCGCAGTCGTTGCGGAATTCGTCGCCGGCACCGGCGGCACGCGCTCGGGCCTGGCATACCAGATACTGCAGTCCGGTCTGCAACTGAAAATCCCGCGGCTGTTCGCGGCATTGTTTCTGATTACGGCGACAGGCGTTGTGCTCTTCGTTCTGGTGAGCTGGCTTTCCAGGCTGGCGTTGCGCCGCTGGCATGAAAGCGAGTTGACGCAAATCCGTTAGCGGGCTGCGCCTGACTTTCATCGCCGTGGCGTAAACTACCTGCCACTTTCTGTCCGGAGCCTTGACCTATGCATAACGCTATCCGACTCGCTGCCGCGGTTTTGCTGCTGGCTGGCAGTGTTTGCGCGCACGCGCTCGACAAAGTCACCTTCCTGACCAACTGGTTCGCACAGGCCGAGCACGGCGGCTTCTATCAGGCCGTGGCCGAAGGCACTTACGCAAAGCACGGCCTCGATGTGAAAATCGGCATGGGCGGACCGCAGGTCAACGTCTATCAGTTGCTGCTGGGCGAAAAAGCCGATTTCGTCATGGGCTACGACGTCGCCACCATCAACGCCGTGGAACAGGGCTTGCCGCTGATTACCGTTGCCGCCAATTTTCAGAGCGAGCCGGTCGGTTTGATCGCGCATCCCGATGTGCAGAAAATCGAGGATCTGGGCAAGCGCACCCTGTTGATCGGTCAGGCCAGCGAGACCACGTATTGGCCCTGGCTGAAAGCGAAATACGGTTTTACCGAAGCCCAGAAACGTCCCTACGCTTACTCGGTGCAGCAGTTTCTGGTGGACAAGAACATCGCGCAGCAGGGCTATATCACCTCCGAGCCCTACGCCATCGAGAAAGGCGGCGTAAAGCCGAAGATTTTTCACCTGGCCAAGTACGGCTATCCGCCTTATGCGCAAACCATTGTCACGCTGAACAAGGCCGTCAAGAATCGCCCGGATGTGATCAAGCGTTTCATCGAGGCCTCGGCGCTCGGCTGGAAGAGTTACCTCAGGAACCCGGCACCGGCCAATGCGCTCATCAAGAAAGACAATCCGCAAATGGACGACGATCAACTCGCGTTCAGTCTCGCCAAGCTCAAGGAGTACGGCATCGTTGAAGGCGGTGACGCCAGCAGGCTCGGCCTGTTCACCATGACCGATGCACGCTGGAAGCAGACCTTTGAGTTCATGCGCGACGCGAAGCTGGTCAAGGCCAACTTCGATTACCGGAAGGCCTACACGCTCGAATTCGTAAAGCAGGTCAAAGTTCTTCCCTGAGAATTGATCCAATCACCCGATGCTGCCCCGGCGCGAATCCTACGAGGCGCTCTGTCGTGATTTTGCCTGGCAGATTCCCGAGTTCTACAACATCGGTACCGACATCTGCGACAAATGGGCAGACCGTCCGGCACGGCTTGCACTGATTTACGAGCACCGCGACGGTTCGGTAGACCGGTTCACGTTTTCCGACTTGCGCCGGCTGTCCAACCAGGCCGCCAACCTGTTCGTCGGGCGCGGATTGCAGCGCGGCGACCGGATCGGAATCCTGTTGCCACAGGCGCCGCAAACCGCATTCGCGCAGATTGCCGCATACAGGATGGGCGCCATCGTTGTGCCGCTATTCACGCTGTTTGGTCACGATGCACTGCGCTTTCGCCTGAAGGATGCGGGTGTCAAGATTCTGATCACGAATCGCCAGAACGCCGGAAAAATAGAACTCATTCGCGCTGAACTTCCGGACCTGCAAACGGTGTTTTGCATCGATGGCCCGGCACCGGGCAGCGAAGATTTTCATGCCGCACTCGCCAGCATGGGCGAGGACTTCCAGCCTCTGCCCACGCGCGCCGGCGATCCCGCGCTGATCATCTATACCTCGGGCACCACGGGACCGCCGAAAGGCGCGTTGCTGCCGCATCGAACGCTGCTGGGCCACCTTCCCGGTGTCGAGATGTCACACAATTTTCTGGGCGAACCCGGTGACCTGATGTGGACTCCGGCGGACTGGGCCTGGATCGGCGGACTGATTGACGTTTTGCTCGCCGCCTGGCATCACGGCATTGCGGTACTGGCGCATCGCTTCGATAAATTCGAACCCGAGGCTGCCTTCGCGCTGATGGCCCGGCATCAGGTGCGCAACGTGTTCCTGCCACCGACAGCCTTGAAGATGATGCGCGGCGTGCCGGATGCGAAGTCGCGCTGGAACCTGGAATTGCGCTCGCTCGCCAGCGGCGGCGAATCCCTCGGCCCGGAGTTGCTGCAATGGGGTCGCGATACCTTCGGCCTCACGATCAATGAATTCTACGGGCAGACCGAATGCAACATGGTGCTGTCTTCCTGCGAAGCCATGTTCCCGTCAAAGCCCGGCGCCATCGGCAAAGCCGCCCCGGGACATGAAGTCGGGATCATCGATGAGACCGGACGCATCCTGCCGGCCGGAGAGTTGGGCGCGATCGCGGTGCGCCAGCCCGATCCCGTCATGTTCCTGGGCTACTGGAACAATGCGGCCGCCACGCAGCAGAAATTCATCGGCGACTGGCTGGTGACCGGGGATACCGGAAGCAAGGACCTGGACGGCTATGTGACTTTCGTCGGCCGCGACGATGACGTGATTACCAGCGCCGGTTATCGCATCGGCCCGGGACCGATCGAGGATTGCCTGCTCGCCCATCCTGCGGTGCGTCTGGCTGCGGTAGTCGGTGCGCCCGATCCCGGGAGAACCGAAATCGTGCAGGCCTGGATCGTCCTGAAAGACGGTTTCGCGGCCAGTGAATCGCTGACCCGGGAGCTGCAGGATCATGTGCGCACCCGGCTTGCCGCACACGAATATCCGCGTCAGGTGTGCTATGTCGATGCATTGCCGACGACCGCCACCGGGAAGATCGTCAGGCGCGAATTGCGGGATCGAATGGATAAATCCAATTCGCGTTACAAAGTGTGATTTTCAGGCTGGGGTGAAGAATGAACCCCAGCCAAGGCTGCCGGGGTCCGCGACGCTCACCACCAACCCAGGTCGCTTCCAGTGCAAATTGGAATTAAATACTGCGACTTTCGACCGTGCGCGTTAGCGTCCGTCTTTGCCAAACGCGATGATGCCCGGTCGCATCTTCAGCGCCTGCGCTCGTCGTCACCTCTGCTATTTCTCTCCCTGCCCGCGCCCTGCCTGCGACCTTCGGCATTGCCTGACTGCGGCCGGTCGGCACCACGTTCCATGGCGCGTGGCGTTGCGCGCTCGGCGCGCTCTGTTCGGGGCGCCGGATTGGAAAAGCCGGGGTTTTGACTGCGGGCGACCGGCGGTGACGTGCTTACCGGGGGCGGAGATACACGCTGCGCTGAAGGTATTTCGATCCCAGAGCGCCGGTCATTGTAAGGGCCGGGCGTGGAAGGCAGGCGTTGCGGAACTTGCGTCTGCGGCAAACTGCGCGCCGGCCGGTCCTGTTGCACTTGCGCGGGCGGGCGTTCGAATGCCGGTCGGCTGCCCTCTCGCGAACGCTGCGCACCTTCGTCGGCGCGGCCGGAGGTCGCCGGCGGTCGCTGGCGCCTGATTTCGGACAATCGACGTTCGTTATTACCGGTTGCGGGTGGCTGAACTCGTTGCGGTGCCGATGGTGTTCGTGTTTGATCCCTCCGGCCGGTTTCCGGCGTTCGACGCCATGATCTTTGCTCCGGCGAAGGTCTTTGCACCGGCGATGGCCTTTGCACAGCGGACGGAGTCTGACCAGTGGAAGGTCTGCGTCCATCCGGAGATGCCGGCGGGCGGTCGAATTCGCGACGCTGGCGAACGTCTGTGCGATTCCGGTTGCGATTATCCTGATCATCAGACTGGTTCGGACGCGCGAAATCCGGGTTCTCTGACCGGCGCGGAAGCGCAATCGCCCGGCGCTCGTTGTCGCGATCTGGCCCTGCGCCTTTCCAGCCCACATTGCGCCGATCCCAGCGATCATAAATGCGCGTGACTTGATGCGGCCCGGGAATTGATGCCCTCTGCCGCGAAGCGTGATTGTCACGTCCGCCGCCCGCGGCAAGATCGGCACGCACACGCGCAATAACCGGCTGATGCCACGGCCCCCACCATGGACGGTAGGAACGCGCGGACCGCCGTAAGACATGGCGCGTCGCGTACAACGGGTATGGATGCCACCAACTGTTGACAAAGCTGAAACCGAAACCCCATGTAACCGGAACACCGTACCAAACGCTGCCGATCCAGGGCCGGTAATGCCAACCCGTGCCGTATACGACCACGTAATCGCTCGAAACATAAGAACCGACGTAACCCGGCGTGTAGCCGACATAGACAACTTCTGGCGTCGCGTCGTACACGCGCACATAGGTGACGTAATACAGCGGTGAACTGCGAGGAATGGAATAAATCACCGGGGGAACGTGGCCCGCCACGATCCACGGCCCGAACGGCGATGCGGCGACGAACCACACGCCATTGTCGAGGGCATAAAAGGCGTCGCCGCTGACACGAATCACCGGAACCGGTGAGTTGACCGCATGCTGCAAGGCGGTCCCGGCAATTGGTTGAAACACCGGGTCGCCGTCGTATGTGATTTCCAGGCGCGCCGCAGTGCGCGTTACGGTCGCCACCTGGGGCACGGAATTGGCGATCACTGCCTCCCGCGCTTGAGGTGTGCCAGGAACCGCGGCACGCACAGTCTCGGTTGGATGCTCATCCGGAATCATGGCAAAGTCCCGGGGCAGGCTTGCGGCGGGCACGTAACTCCACTGGCCATTGGCCAGCGTGGCCGAGCGATACCAGCGCCCGGAGATCAGCACATAAAAATTCTGCTCCCGCAGGTCGAGGAACAGCCGGTTGGGTGAGTTGGTCACGTAGAGCAACTGCGTGCTCTCGATGGGCGAGTACTGCGCGGGTCCGTCCGTTTGCAGTAGTTCGGTCGGCGACGTGCTCACGTATACGTTATCGGGAGCCCATACCGCTTCACCGTCCTCTTCATCCGCCTCAAGCAGATCGACCTCGAACTGCTGCGTCACCACACTCCTGGCTTGTTCGAGTTGCGATGGAGGATTGACAACGACAGTCCACGGCCCGTCGAGGCTTTGCGCCTGCATCCAGCGATCGGACACATACAAGTAGTAGCGCGAGCTGGCCTTGTCATGCAGGATCAGCGCGCGCGTGTTCGTTACCCGCAGGAGTCCGGTGCCGGCGACCGCGCGCAATACCGGGCTGCCATCCACTGGCACCAGCAGCGCAGGCCGCTCGCTATACAGGATGGGCGGCGGATCGTTCTTGAGCGGTCGCGTCGCCTCCTGCCGGGCAAGCCTGTCGATTTCCATATCGGATTGCAGCCTGTCTTGCGCAACGCGCCAGGAGAGGGTAGCAAAGTGTGCGGTCAATACCGCCTTGTAATCGTCAACGCCAGTGGTCACGGCCGGGAAATCGATCGTGCTCACGACTGGGTCGCGAACGCTCACCAAGTCACCGTCCGGATCGCGCTCGCTGCGCGCGGAGAAGTAAACCACGCCGAAGTTCTGCCGGCCGCTTGCATTGTTACGCACCGAAACTGCGGAGCGCGCCTCAAGACGCTGGTTCTGCCACCGGTCGACTTGCGGTTGATAAATCAGAAAAGTGCGGCCATCGTCGGTCAGTTCCACGGGCCAGCGCGACGAATCCGCCAACGCCGCTTCGTGCGTGTAAGACTCGCTTTCATATTCGACGCCATCCTGTGCCGCGGATACAACCGGTGACAACGCGAACATCGCTATCGCCGCGATCTTTCTCGTGATATTGCCTGCGATGCTGCTGGAAAGCTTGCTCATGGCCTGCCCTCCT
>JANNTE010000385.1:0-22974 GCA_031403365.1 Betaproteobacteria bacterium
CAAGACGAAACGGCGCGCCCAGCGTACGCGTGGAGGTTACCAGTTGCAGCGCCGCTTCGGCGAGCACACCCAAGCCCTTCACCATCAAAGCATCAACTTGCTGCCGCATGAGCTCATCGTTATGCGCAAGCAGCAAAGCAATGACCGTGGCCCGCGCGCCCTCGGGATCGCGAACCCGGTTGCGAATGAGCTCGGGCAATGCCGCGAGCAGGCGCGCAGCGCAGTCCATTTCTGCGGCATCCAGTTGCCCGACCAGGGCTGCGCTCTGGGACGCCGACCGCGGCCACGGAATTCGGCGATCATCGCTTCGGCGCGCATCGGCCGTCAGCTTCGCCGGAATCATCGTGCCCGGCACCGCGGCGCCTGGCTGCGTGCTCTCGATCACCTCCGTCCTTCGGCTGGCGCGGTAACGCGTGCGCGCGAAACCCGGCCGCACGCGAGAGATGCGCTCGTCCAAAGGCGGATGGGTATCGAACATTGCACCGAACCAGACGTTGATGGACTGGCCGAAATACATATGCGCCATCTCCTCCGCATATCGATTGGAAATCCGCGCCCCGGCAGGTGCCAGCGCGATTTGATCGAGCGCTCCGGCGAGCCCGTCCGGATTACGGGTGAACTGGACACTGGATGCATCGGCCAGAAATTCGCGCTGCCGCGACACCGCCGCTTTGATCAGACGGGAGAAAAACAAGCCAATGTAGCCGATGACGAACAGCGCCAGGCCCACGGCGATCATGGTCAGAACAACGCCGCCGGCATTGCGGCCCCGGACACGGGAGGAGTTTCGCATCAGAAATGCGCCGATCGCGCTCAGGAACACGATGCCTTCCAGAACGCCCAGCATGCGCACGTTGAGCCACATGTCGCCGTTCAGGATATGACTGAACTCGTGCCCGATTACGCCTTGCAACTCATCGCGGCTCAGGGATTCCAGGGTGCCCCGGGTGACCGCGACGACCGCGCTTGAGACATCGTAGCCGGCGGCGAAGGCGTTGATGGCGCGCTCATCGTCCATGACGTAAACCTTGGGTACACGAACACCGGCGGCAATCGCCATTTCCTCTACAACATTGAGCAGTCTGCGCTCCAGCGGATCATCGGCGTTTGGTGGAATCGGCCGGGCGCCGACCATGCGCGCCACCTCCTCGCCTCTGCCGGCAAGGCGCAGGATATGCCATAAACTGACCGAAACAATGAGGCCAAGGGTGACAAGAGACGCCACCACCAGAAATCCACCCGAAAGCAAATTGAGCCAGCCGCCCGCCGCATCGGCTGCCTGTACCGCCCCGAACACACCATCGAAGCGGTTGAACAGATAGATCGCGGAAATCAACCCATCGACGGCGAGCACCACTCCCGCAACAGCGAGCACAAACAGAAAAACGAGAATTTTCGTCTTGCGCTGTGCCTGCACCTGATGCTCGAAAAAGCTGACCGCCACGGGACGTTGTGCTTGGGCCGGCTATGCGGGAAGTATGCCGGTCCTCGCTTATTTGAAGGAGACCACCGGGGCCTTGCGCTCCTGCTCGGACTCGGTGGCGCGCAAGAGTTCCGCTTCCTTGAACGCGAATGTGCCGGCAAAGAAGTTATCCGGGAAAGATTCGCGCCGGGTGTTGTATTCCATCACCGCATCGTTATAGGCCTGACGCGCAAATCCCACCTTGTTCTCGGTGCTGGTCAGCTCTTCCTGCACCTGAAGCACGTTTTGATTCGCCTTCAGTTCGGGATAGGATTCCACCACTGCGAGCAAACGCCCAAGCGCGCCGCCCAGCACGCCCTCGGCCTGCGCCAGACCCTGCATCGCTGCTGCGTCGCCCGGCGCCGCCGCCGCCCTCTGTGAGGCACCGAGTGCCGCGCCACGAGCGGCTATCACCGCATCAAGCGTCTGGCGCTCGTGCGCGAGATAACCCTTGGCCGCCTCGATCAGATTCGGGATCAGATCGTAACGGCGCTTCAACTGCACATCGATCTGGGCGAAGCTGTTCTTATAGCGATTGCGCAACGCCACCAGCCGGTTGTAAATCGAGATCGCAAGAACCACCAGCGCGACCAGAATGCCCAGGAAAACCCATCCGCCAATGCCCATACGCACTCCTTCAGTTGTAGCCAATTTGCACCACCAATATACCAGCATGCCAACGCACAATCCGCGCCGGACGGCGGGTCGCGTCCCGTCAGTCGAGGAAACTCCAGCCGCGAATTACCCTGTCCCGAATGCAATCACATCTCTGACAAAAATTTCTCCAGCCGCTTGAACGACACCGGATAAGGCGTTTTCAGGTATTGCGCCCAAAGCGATACACGCACTTCCTCGATCATCCAGCGCAAATCATCAAGCTTCGGGTCGCGTATGCCGCGCTCGCGGTCGAGCTTCAAGCGGGTCTGGTAGGTCTGCCAGTAGCGCGCAAGCTGTGCCTGCCAGTTGGCGTCGCGCTCGGGGTTGGAGGCGAGTTTGTCGAGGCGGGAGGCGATGGCTTTGATATAGCGCGGGATGTGTTTCAGGCGATCGAAGCCGGTGCTGGCGAGAAATCCGACGGGCAGGAGTTCGCGCAATTGGGCGCGGATGTCGGTGAGCGCGCGCGCATGCGCGGCGTGGCGCGGTTCGGCAATCCTGGCGCGCAAGGCCTGATGCTCGACAAGTATTTCAGCGGCGATGCGGCAGACCTCGTTTGCCACGTCCATCAGTCTGGTTTTGGCCTTGGCGGCGCGGGTCTCAAACTGGCTGCGCGTGCGTATCGGATCGGGCTCGACGAAAAAGGCACGGTCGCAGATCGCGGTGATGAGTTCGCTGCGCAGGCGCTCGGCGACTTCGACCTTGTCCTGCCTGGCACTCTTGTCGTGTTTTCCGCCTTCCTCGCCCAGCAACGCCTGATTCATCAACATGTAACGCAATTGCATGTCGTTGAAGCCGGGAAGGCTGCGGGCGAGGAATTTGGTTTGCTCGGGCAGAACCAGTTGAAACAAACGCCACAACCCACGCCGCGTGGCGGCCTGCGCTTCAGCATCGGTGTCGAGCAGCGTGAGTGCGACGGATTTCCCTTCGTCAATGATGGCCGGATAGCCGATCAGCTTGCGGCCCTCGCGCTCGACTTCGACCTGCTCGGGAAGGTCGTCAAAATTCCAGGCTGTGAAGCCTTTGCGCTCGAATGAGACACTGGCCGCTTCGCTGAAGGTCTTGCGCGCTTTTACGCCCAACTGGCTGCGCAGTGCGGCGAGATCGCGGCCGCCGGCGATTTCGCTGTTCTTCTCATCGACCACGCGGTAATTCATGAGCAGGTGTTGCGGCAGGCCGGAGGCATCCCAGGCATCGAGCGGCACTTCGACGCCGGTTTTCTTGAACAGCGCCTGCGACAACGCGGCGGTGAGCGCGGTGGAATCCGGTTCCAGTATTTCCAGTGCAGCGGTCACCACCTGAGGCACGGGTACAAAATTGCGCCGCAGATTCTTCGGCAGCGCCTTGATCAGCAAAGTCAGCTTGTCGCGCAGCAGGCCCGGCACCAGCCAGTCGCAGCGGTCTTCATCCACTTGATTGA
This sequence comes from Betaproteobacteria bacterium, assembly GCA_031403365.1. Taxonomy (GTDB): domain Bacteria; phylum Pseudomonadota; class Gammaproteobacteria; order Burkholderiales; family JACQAP01; genus JACQAP01. The sequence continues at coordinate 3,537 of JANNTE010000385.1, forward strand.
GCAAATGCAGCGGCACGATTAGGGTCACACCGTCGAGTACATGGCCGGGATCGAAACGGTAGGTCAGATCGTAGGTCTGCATGCCCACGACCATGGCATCGGGGAACTGCTCCTCGGTCACCTGCCCGGCAGTGTGGCGCATGAGGAATTCGCGCGTGAGGAACAGGCGCCCCGGTTCCGCGCGCTCGGCTTCGCGGCGCCATTTTTCGAAATCCACCGTGCTGTAAATGCCTTCTGGAATGCGCGCGGCGTAGAACGCGACAATCGCCTCATCGTCCACCAGCACGTCATGGCGGCGTGACTTGTGTTCGAGTTCCTGAACCTCGGCGATCAGATGACGGTTGTGCTCCAGAAAAGGCGGCGGATTGCCGGCGTACTGCCCGGCGACCAGCGCGCCGCGAATGAATAACTCCCACGCCTCCTTGGGCGCAATCGGGCCGTATTGCACGCGGCGCTTCTGCACCACGGTCAGGCCATAGACAATCACCTGCTCGTAGGCGATCACCGAACCGCTGTCCTTCGACCAGTGCGGTTCGCGGTAATTGCGCCTGGCCAGATGCGGGGCGAGGCGCTCGATCCAGTCCGGCTCGATCGCGGCGACCACCCGCGCATAGAGCCGCGTGGTCTCGGTGAGTTCCGCCGCCATCACCCACTTCGGGCCTTTCTTTTTGAGCGCCGAAGACGGACTCAGTACAAATTTGATCTGGCGCGCACCGAGATAGATGCCGGCTTCCTCGCTCTTGAAGCCGATATTGCCGAGCAGCCCGGCGAGCAGCGCGCGATGCACGTCCTCGTAACGCGCCGGTTTTTCATTCAGATGCCAGCCCATTTCCGCAACATGCGCATGCAACTGGCTGTACAACTCGCGCCATTCCCGCAGCCGCAGGTAAGACAGGAAACGCTCGTGGCAGTCCTGCACCAGCTTGCGATTGGACTTCCTGTTGGCAAGCGCCTCCTCGAACCAATTCCAGATCGAGAGGTAAGCGAGGAAATCCGATTTCTCGTCGAGGAATTCAGCGTGCGCCTGCGCCACCGCCTCCTGTTTGTCCATCGGACGCTCGCGCGGATCCTGTACCGAGAGCGCGGCGGCGATGATCAGCACTTCGCTCAACGCTCCCTCCTCTTTCGCCGCCACCAGCATGCGCGCAACACGCGGATCGATCGGCAGCCTGGCGAGCTGCCTGCCGGTAGGCGTAATCTGGCGCGCCTCGTCCACCGCGCCCAGTTCGGAGAGCAATTGATAGCCATCGGCAATCATGCGCGGCGTTGGCGCATCGACAAAGGGAAAGTCCTCGATCTCACCCAGGTTCAGCGCGCTCATGCGCAAAATCACCGAAGCGAGCGACGAACGCAGAATCTCCGGATCGGTGAACTCATCGCGCGCTGCGAAATCCACTTCGCTGTACAAACGCAGACACACGCCATTCATCACCCGCCCGCAGCGTCCCGCCCGCTGATTGGCCGAGGCGCGGGAAATTTTCTCGATCTGCAACAGTTCGACCTTGTTGCGGTAGCTGTAGCGATTCACGCGCGCAAGGCCCGAGTCCACCACATAGCGGATGCCCGGCACGGTGAGCGAAGTCTCGGCGACATTGGTCGCCAGCACGATGCGCCGTGCGCCGCCGGAGGAAAAAATACGCTCCTGCTCCTGCGCCGACAGGCGCGCAAACAGCGGCAGAATTTCGACCCCGGCGTGATGGTGCTTGCGCAGCGCCTCCGCCGCCTCGCGGATTTCGCGCTCACCGGGCAGGAATACCAGCACGTCGCCGGTCTGGGAGCGGGAAGTCAGTTCATCGACCGCGTTGACAATGGCTTGCGGCAGATCGATTTCGTGCTCGTCCTCGTCTTCTTCATCGAAAGGCCGGTACAGCACTTCAACCGGATAGAGCCGCCCCGAGACTTCGATGACCGGTGCGTTGCCAAAATGCGCCGAGAACTTCTGCGCGTCGATCGTGGCCGAAGTGATGATCAGTTTCAGATCGAGACGTCTGGGCAGAAGCTGGCGGACATAGCCCAGCAGAAAATCGATGTTCAGACTGCGCTCATGCGCCTCGTCGATGATCAGCGTGTCGTAGCGCGACAGCCCGCGGTCGCCCTGGGTTTCAGCCAGCAAGATTCCATCGGTCATGAGCTTGATGTAGCTATCCGGGCTGGACTTGTCGGTGAAGCGCACCTGATAGCCGACCGCATCGCCCAGACTGGTGCGCAGCTCGGACGCCACCCGCGCGGCCACCGAGCGCGCGGCGATGCGCCGCGGCTGGGTATGCCCGATCATGCCCTGCACGCCGCGGCCCATGTCGAGACACAGCTTGGGCAACTGCGTAGTCTTACCCGACCCGGTTTCGCCGCAGATGATCACGACTTGATTGGCTTCGATGGCGGCGCGGATGTCGGCGCGCCGCGCACTGACCGGCAGCTCTTCTGGATAAGTCACCGACGGCAGATTCTGGCGACGCTGCGTGGCACGCTCCGCCGAGCGCAGGGCATCCTCGAGTGCCTTGCGGTACTCGGTCGAGACATCTTTTCCCGCGCGCGCGGATTCCTCGATGCGCCGCAGCCGCCCGCGCAAAGAGCCGCGCTCGCGCAGCATGCCGCGCTCGATAGCTTCACGCAACGTGCGCAGGCCTTCTTTTATGGTGGGAATGGCTGGAGGAACTTCGGAAGAACTCATCAGGCAATGCGGCGCAACGATGGTGTTGCAACAAAGTTCGGGGTCTCTGCCACGACCACCAGAACAGTTTGCTCAGACCCTGCTGCGTGTCCTGCGCCTGTTTGCGTTCTGGCGAGATTGGCGCACGTGACTCTAATTCAGAACAATCCGGCAAATGGTGAATACTTCTCGCACCAGGCCGCGGTTGCCAGCAGGTAATTCTCCTCCTCCGCGGCGCCGACCAGTTGCAACCCCAGCGGCAGGCCATTCGGCCCCTTGCCCACCGGAATGGTGATGGCCGGCACGCCGACCAGAGTCCAGATGGTGCAGAAACGCGGATCGCCGGTGACGGCGAAGGATGCGGGCGCTTCACCGGGCGCGGGCGGGGTGATGATGGCCGAGTAGCCGCGGTCGAAAAAGTGCGCCAGGCTTAGCTGATACTGAAGCCGCATCTTCAGCGCCTCCCGGTAATCCGCGTCGCGCATGCTGGCGCCTTCGTCCAGCGCATTATTCAGGTAATCGGAGAATTTTTCGCGGTATGCGGCGCGCACTGCTTTGGCCGCTCTCGCCGCCTCGAACAGCATGATGGTTCGATGAATCGCATGGGCGCCGTCAAATTCACCGGGAATCTCCAGCACATCCACAGACGCGCCAGCTTCGCGCAGGCGCAGTATGTCGGCATCGAACTGGGTGCGCTGTTCCGGCGCGGCCAGATGCCACACCGGCGAGCGCACTGCGGCCAGGCGCGGCGGGCTGCGCAGGGGCCGCACTTCGGGCGCAATCGCGCTGCGATTGCCGGTGAGGCAGGAGGCCAGAAAAGTTGCGTCGGCGACATTGCGCGCGAACACGCCGGGTTGATCGAGCGTCGGGGAAAACGGCATGATCCCGCGCGCTGATATCAGCTCGGCGCTGGGCTTGTAGCCGACGACGCCGCAGTATGCCGCCGGGCGGATCACCGAGCCGTTGGTCTGCGTGCCGAGCGCGCCGGCGACGAAGCCCGCCGCCACGGCGGCCGCGGAGCCGCTCGAAGAACCGCCGGGCGTGTGCGCGATGTTCCAGGGATTGCGGGTTTTCGCCGGCACCATGTACGCCGCTTCGGTGGTCACCGTTTTGCCAAACAGGATGGCGCCGGCGGAGGCGAGCCGCGTGATCACATCGGCGTTCTCTCCGGGGATGTAGCCGGCGTAGGCACGGCAACCCATTTCCGTGGGAATGCCGGCAGTGTAGATGTTGTCCTTGACCGCGATCGGAACGCCGTGCAGCGGGTGCGCGAGGCGCAGTGGCATGTTGGCAGTGTCGGCGGCCTCGGCCAGCGCGAGCGCGCGGGGCCGATCAAGCCATTGCCAGGCCTGAACATCTTTCTCCAAAGTGGCGGTGCGCGTGAGCAGACTGCGCGTGTAGGCGCTGCTGGACAACCTGCCGGAACGGATGCGCAGCGCGGCCTCGCGCAGACTGAGTTTGTATGAGTCGGTCATGGTGTCAGCATCCTAACCGCGCAGGCGCGGAAACTCGCACTCCGGCGGCGAAAAATTCATGTTCTCGGAAAATTACGATAATCCGGATTGAGCAAATTAGGCGGTGTTTGTCCGGACAGGGCGGCAGCCAGATTCTTCGCCGCCGTCATGGCCATCGCCCTGCGCGTGGGCTCCGACGAGCTGGCAATATGCGGCGAGAGCACGACGTTTTTCAGCTTCAAGAACTCCGGGTTGAAGCGGGGTTCGTTCTCGAACACGTCCAGACCCGCGGCCCAGATGGTTTTGTTCGTCAGCGCCGCGACCAATGCCGCGTCATCAACGATGCCGCCGCGAGCCATATTGATCAGCACGGCAGTCGGTTTCATCATCGCGAGTTCCTCCGCGCCGATGAAGTGCTGGGTCTGCGGCGTCAGCGGCAGGATCAGCAGCACGATATCAGCCTTGCGCAGCAACTCCTCCTTGCCCAGGTGGGTGGCGCCGGATTCCCGTTCGGCATCGGGCGCGGCCCGGTTGCGGCTGTGATAAAGAATCTTCATGTCGAAGCCACGCGCGCGTCTGGCAATCGCCTGACCGATGCGGCCGAAGCCGAAGATGCCCAACGTTGAGCCGTGCACATCGCGTCCGAGCATCTGCTTGAGAAATACGGACTTCCATTCGCCGTTACGCAGATAGGCTTCGCCTTCGGTCATGCGCCGGCAGGTGGCTATGACCAGGCCAATCGCATAATCGGCCACGCTGTCGGTGAGAACGCCCGGGGTATTGGTCGCCATGACGCCGCGCCGGGTGCAGGCTTCGACGTCAATGTTGTTGTAACCCACCGCGGTATTGCACACAGCCCGGATGCCTGGGCATTGATCCAGCAATTCGGCATCAATCTTGTCGCTGGAATAGGTCTGCACGCCGTCCCGGCCCTGCAGCCTGGCGATCAGTTCGTCGCGCGCAAAGAGGCGGTCGGTCTGGTTGGATTCGACCTCGAAATGGCCTTTCAGGAATTCGATGGTTTCGTCGAATACTTCACGTGTGACCAGGATTTTTTTCATGTTGTCCTTATGCGCTCCGGCTGGACGCGGATTCACTGCCCACGGGAGGAAGCGAAGATTAGCGTGAAGCCCCGGCGCGGGGCAAGCGACAAAGCGCGCAACCCGCCACAGAAACTCCCGATTGAGTGCACCGGGGGCCGCTTGCGCGTATTTTCAGCCCGGCTGCCAGCCCAGCAGCCAAAGCAGCGCGAAAAACCCCAGCACATAGGCCACCGCGACATGCCAGCCATGGCGCAGCCAGGCTCCGACCGATCTGGCCTCGGGAAACTGGTTTGACAAGGCCACGCCAGCGGAGGAGCCAAACCAGATCATCGACCCGCCGAATCCGACCGCGTAGGCGAGCATGCCCCAGTCGTAACCGCCTTGCTCCAAGGCCAGTGCGGTGAGCGGGATGTTGTCAAACACGGCCGAGACGAAGCCCAGTCCGAACGCGCTTATCCAGGAAGCCGCCGGCAGCGATTCCACCGGCATCAGCGACGCGGCGAGCACCAGGCAGAGCAGGAAGACGCTGCCCTTGAGGGCTTCGGGCAGTTGTTTCCAGTCCGCCTTGCGCAGCGGCGTGGCGACAATCAGGGCCAGCCAGACCGCGGTGCCGATGAAGGGAAAGTGATCTGCCAGCGATGCGAACCAGATATTGATCGCAACATTGGCGCCGATGGCGGAGAGCAGGATGAAGGCAACCACGCCCAGGCGCGGCCAATCCACACGCACGCCGGCAGGCGCGTGCGCGGTGATCGGCGCATGACGATGCTGCTGGCGAGCGGCTATGACGCCAAAAAAAATCATCGCAGGGACAGCCGCAACATAGGCATGGAGTACGGATAGCGGGCTGACACCGGCGATCCACATCATGGTCGTCGTGGTATCGCCGACCACGCTGCCTGAGCCGCCCGCATTGGAGGCAGCGACGATGGCGGCGAGATAGCCAATATGCACGCGCCCGCGAAATACCGTGGAAGCCATGGCGCCACCGATGACCGCCGCGGCGATATTGTCCAGAAAACTCGACAATACGAACACCATGAGCAGCAACACAAAGCCGCCCTTCCAGTCATCCGGCAAGAATCTGGGCAAGACCTCCGGCGCACGGCTGTCGCGGAAATGCTGCGCGAGCAGCGCAAAGCCCGTCAGCAGGCCGAGCAGGTTGGTGAGAATCACCCACTCATGGCCCAGATGGGCAATAAAGCCATCGATGCCCGCGCCGTGTGTGAAACCCGCGAAGGCAAATTTGTAGGCGACGATGGCCCCCAGGCCGGTCAGCGCTATCGCGAGCGTATGGCGATGGAACAGCGCAATTCCAGCCAGAGTGATGGCAAACAATAAAAACTCGGGCGGAATATTCATCATGGATTAAACGCAGCGCCGGGCGCACGCGACATCATGAAAGGCACGGCCCTGCTACGAACTCAGGATGATGACATGGACGCGAAACGGTCCGTGCGCCCCGAGTACCAGCGTCATCTCGATATCCGCCGTGCGCGACGGGCCGGATACGAAATTAACCTGGCGCGGCAGCGTGCCGCGCTCGCGGCGCAGCAAATCCCAGGCGTCTTCCATGCTGTGCACGATGCGCGAGGCCGGCACAACAGCGATATGGTTTTCCGGCAACAGGCTGGTGGTGGCATGGGTGTGCTCACCCGATAACAGCATGAGCGTGCCGTTCTCGGCCAAAGCGCAGTAGGCACCGGTGATGCCGAGCTTGTCGTCGCCATTGCTGGGGCGTACCGCGATCGTCAAGCCTGCGCCGGCCCAATCGAGCGAAGCGAACTCCGGCCAGCAGGCGCCGGATGCCGGCAGGTTTTTTTCCTTCACGTAGGCAGCCACCGCCTGCGGGACATCAGCGAGCGAAGCCGCCGTATCGACCGTGGACATCATCGCCAGGCAGCGTTCCTTGAATCGGGGAACCGGCTCCCAGTTCATGGACGGCAAGGGTCCACGTTCGCGGGCCGTCAGTTTCGACAGGACGACCTCGCGTCGCTCGGCGCTCCGCGCGATTGCATCCTCACGGTTGCCAACGCTGTTCGCTTCGCGAATGTTTCTGAGTATGTTCTCTCGCGCGCTCACGATGCGCCACCGTTTCTGTGATGCGCATACAACTCGCGGAAGGTCTTGCCGCGTGGTGCGGGAAAATCGCGGCCCGCGGTCCATTGCGCGCCCGCCGCCGGCAATCGGTGCAGCAAACGCTCACGCCCGCCAAGCCATTTGCCGATGCGCGAAGCCATGCGCGTGAGAACGCCATAGAGCGCCGGGCGTTGCGCTGTCCATGCCCATGCGCGCAGCGCGAAACGCTCGGTCCACGGACGCAGGTTCTGCCGCACTTGTTGCTCGCGCAGTTTGCGCATCAGATCCGGCAGCGGAATCTTGACCGGACAGACCACGCCGCACTGGTTGCACAGGGTCGATGCGTTCGGCAGATCAATCGCGTTTTCGATGCCCTGGTAAGCCGGTGTCAAGAGCGAGCCGATCGGACCGGGATAGACCCAGCCGTAGGCATGACCGCCGATGTTCTGGTAGACGGGACAGTGATTCATGCAGGCGCCGCAACGGATGCAGCGCAGTGCCTCGCGGATATCGGATGCCAGCAATTTGGTACGCCCCGCATCGACGATAATCACATGGAATTCGCCGGGGCCGTCCTGGTCGCCCGGGCGTTTCGGTCCGGTGGTGAAGGACAGATAGTTGCTGATGGACTGCCCGGTAGCCGAGCGGGTCAGCACACGCAGCAGCGTGGAAACGTCTTCCAGCGTGGCGACGATTTTCTCGATGCCGGTGATGGCGACATGCACGCGCGGCATGGTGGTGGTCATGCGGCCATTGCCTTCATTGGTGACAATCATGGTTGAGCCGGTTTCGGCGACCAGGAAATTGGCACCGCTGATGCCCATGTCGGCGTCGAGAAAATGCGGACGCAGAACCTCGCGCGCCTCGTGGGTCAGCGCGGCGATGTCGTCCAGGCGCGGGCGGCCATGTTTTTCCGCGAACAGGTCGGCGATGTCGTCCTTCGATTTGTGTGTCGCCGGCGCGATGATATGCGATGGCGTCTCGCCGAACTGCTGAATGATGTACTCGCCCAGATCGGTCTCGCGCACATCGAGTCCGGCCTCCTCCAGCGCGTGATTGAGATTGGTCTCCTCACCCAGCATGGACTTTGACTTGATGATCTTGCGCACCGCATGGTTACGCGCAATCTCGATCACCAGGTCGTTGACCTGCTGCGGCGTTTCCGCCCAGTGCACGATGGTGCCGGCCGCAAGGGCTTTTTCTTCCCAAGCCTCCAGCAGCACGTCCATGTGCTGAAGGCTGAAATCGCGAATGCGCGCCGCCGCATCGCGGATTTCCTCGTAGTTATCCAGTTCGAGAATGACCCGTGCGCGCGCGTCGACCAACTTGCCTTTGGCGTTACGCAGTGCCTTCTGCACTTTCGCGTCAGCAAGTTTGAGACTGGCTACTTGTTTGAATTGATTCGATGAAATCTGCATCTTTCCCGCCCGTACTCAGCTTGTCGTCCTGCGATCCATGTCCTGGGCCGGATCGGTCATGCCGGCCAGAACTTCGGCGACATGCAGGACCTTGGTCTTGCTGTCACCGCGACGGCGCAGGCGGCCCTCGATGTTGAGCATGCAACCCAGATCACCCAGCACCAGCGCATCGGCCTGTGCGGACTGAATGTCCTCGCACTTCAGATCGGCGATGCGGGTTGAAATTTCGCCGTACTTCACCGCGAAAGTGCCGCCGAAGCCGCAGCACTGCTCCGGTTGCTGCATCTCCTTGATGCGCAGGCCCGCGACTTTTGCCAGCAGGGCGCGCGGCTGGGCCTTGACGTTTAACTCGCGCAGCCCGGAGCAGGAGTCGTGATAGGTCACGGTGCCGGTGAACTGGCCCGGTACGCCGCTTACGCGCGCAACGTTCACCAGAAAATCCGTGAGTTCGTAAGTCTTGCGCGCCATCGCATCCACTTGCGTTGTCAACTCGGGAAACTCCGCGAGGAGTTCCGGGTAGTGGGCGCGGATCATGCCGCCGCAGGAGCCTGACGGCACGACCACATAGTCGCAGCCGGCGAACTCTTTGAGCAATTTTTTTGCGAGGGCTTGCGCCGCTGTCCGGTCACCGGAGTTGAACCCGGGCTGGCCACAACAAGTCTGACTGCCAGGGACAAGCACTTCATAGCCCGCCGATTCCAGCAGCTTCAGGCTGGCGAACCCGATGCTTGGTCGCATCAAATCAACGAGACAGGTAACGAACAGTCCAACTTTCATTATTGATCCAAAAGCACTTTAGCGCGAGGACACAAAGAAAATCAAGAGCATGGCGGAAAATCAATGCAGCCGATGGCCGGTACGGGCCACTCCAGCCCCCGGCTTCTCGCATCTTCGTGTCTGGTCTGCATCTCGGAGGCACAACCGTGTGGTAGCAGACCGCAGGCAGTTACATCCATTGCACGCAGAATTTAGAAACCACCCGGTTCGGAAGGAGTCGGATCATAGCATGGTGACTTTACGACCCGTTGCCATTGTGCACTGCGATTTTGGTATGTAAAATTGCCGCGCCGCACAATTATTGATTATCTGCAGGAGTCACGCCGCATGGAAAGTGGTACCAAGGCCAAAACATCAATTCAGGTCATTGAGCGGATGATGGACTTGATCGATACGCTTGCGCGACACGAAGAGCCGGTCAACCTGAAGCGTCTCGCCAATGCAACCAGCCTGCACCCTTCAACCGCGCATCGCATTCTGAACATGATGGTGCAGTTCCGGATGATTGACCGCATCGAACCCGGTACGTATCGCCTCGGAATACGCCTGCTGGAGCTCGGCAACCTGGTCAAGACGCGCATCAACCTGCGCCAGGAGGCCCTGCCGTACATGCGCCAGTTGCACCAGGAGCTGCACGAGACGGTCAATCTCTCGGTACGGCAGGGCGACGAGATGGTCTACGTCGAAAGATTATCGTCCGACCGCACCGCGATGCGTGTCGTACACCTGATCGGTGCGCGTGCACCGCTGCACATCACTGCGGTAGGAAAACTATTCTTGTTGGAAGACGGCCCGGAAAAATGTGCGGAGTACGCACAACGCACCGACCTGAAGGTGTTCACCAAGAACACCATCCGGAATTTGGAGACGCTGAACAAGGAGCTGGACCGGGTGCGCAAGCTGGGATATGCGCTGGACAATGAAGAGGCCGAGACTGGGGTTTCCTGCGTTGGCGCTGGAATTTACGACGACGAAGGACGCCTGGTAGCGGGCTTGTCGCTTTCAGTCCCTTCCAACCGGCTGGAGAAAACGTTGCACGTCAGGGTCAAGAAAGTGGCGGAAGAGATCTCGCGCGCTCTGGGACATCCGCCGGGTGCGAAGGCTGCCTGAAATACGTACCGGGAAAAGCTGACGAATCAGCCTGACACGCGCCGCACGTCCTTTTCGATCCAGCGCTTGATCCGATTTGCATCGGCAATCCTGGAAAATTTGCCCCAGGAATCGAGCAATATGATGATGACCGGCTTGTCCGCGATCATCGCCTGCATCACCAGGCATCGTCCCGCCTCACTGATGTAGCCGGTCTTGGACAGGCCAATGTCCCACTGGCTGCTTTTGACGAGACGATTGGAATTGCCGTACGACAACATGCGGCGGCGACGCCGATCCTCGGATTCGAACTTGAACGAATCCGCGGTCGTATACTCCCGAATCAGCGGATAGGCGTGAGCAGCCGACACCAGCTTGGCCAGATCTTCGGCCGTCGATACGTTGTGCGGGCTCAGGCCGGTCGCATCTTCAAAGCGGGTGCTGAGCATTCCGAGTTCTGCGGATTTCTGATTCATCGCGTCGACAAATGCACTGGTGCCGCCGGGGAAATTGCGCGCTAGCGCCGCTGCCGCGCGATTCTCGGATGCCATCAGCGCCAGTTTCAGCATTTCAGCGCGCATCAGCGTCGTTCCGATCTGCAGTTTGGAACGCGATCCCTTTATGCGATCGACATCGTGATTGTCGATGTCGATGGATTCAAGCAGCGGCAGCCCGGAATCCAGAACAATCATGGCCGTCATCAACTTCGTAATCGACGCGATCGGCATTACCTGCCCGACGTTCTTGGCAAACAGCGGCTCACCGGAATCCTGATGGACCACCAAAACGGAGCTGGATCTAAGCTGCAATGCCACGGACTGGGCCGTGTATGGGTACACGCGTTTCGTTGCCTTGCCGCCAGCCGCATTGGCCGGCACGCCAGCGATGGCAAAGCAAAGGCAGAACAAACCCAACCAAGTTTTCATTCGAAATTCGCCCCTGATTTAGTGCTCGAGTACCCTTGACCCGGTAACTCTTAGCCTGTCCCCAATTGCACGGATGGAGCACAGGCGAGTGAAGCTCAATGTAACGATTCCTTTACAGAATCGGAAAACAACATACCAAAAATCAATGACTAAGGAAAGATATTCAATAAGTCATTGAACTTTAAAGCCTGACGCCTTCATTCCCTTGCGTATTTGAATGAATGCCCGGTCAGTTTCCATCATTCGGCACCCCAATCCCGCTACCAGCACTTACGGCCAGATCTGCGATTTCTACTGCCTGGGCTTCCTGTTGCTGTAAGGCCCACATGTGGGCGTAGGTTCCAGCCTGTCCCAGCAAATCACGATGACTTCCTCGTTCAACGATGCGCCCGGATTCCATCACCAAGATCTCGTCCGCGTCAACGATGGTGGACAAGCGATGCGCGATCGTCAGAGTGGTACGGCTGGCCGATATGCGCTTGAGCTCGGCCTGGATAGCTTTCTCCGACTTGGAGTCAAGGGCAGAGGTCGCCTCGTCGAATATCAGAATCTTGGGGTTCTTGAGCAAAGCGCGGGCAATGGCAACGCGCTGCTTCTCGCCACCGGAAAGCTTGAGACCGCGCTCGCCCACCATGCTTTCGTAGCCGTCCGGCAGCGACTCGATTAATTCATGAATATGCGCCGAACGCGCCGCGTCCAGAACCTGTTCGCGCGTGGCCATTGGATCCCCGTAAGCGATGTTGTAGTAGATGGTGTCATTGAACAGCACCGTATCCTGGGGCACGATGCCAATCGCCGCCCTCAGGCTTTTCTGTTTCACGTCCCGGATATCGAGTCCATTGATGGCAATGCGCCCGCCGCTGACGTCGTAAAAGCGAAACAACAGCCGCGCCAGGGTGGACTTGCCGGAACCGCTCGCGCCGACCACGGCAACCGTGTTTCCTTCGGGAATCGAGAAACTGATGTCATGCAGGATGGTACGGCGCGGTTCGTAGCTGAAGTTGACAGCCTCGAAGCGCACGCTCGGCAACTCAGGCGCCAGATCGATGGCCTGCGGGGCATCCTGGATCTCGCGGTTCTCCGCCAATAGACGGAACATCTTGTCCATGTCGACCAGGGATTGCTTGATCTCCCGATAAACCATGCCCATGAAATTGAGCGGGATATAAAGCTGGATCAGCAAGCCGTTGACCAGCACCAGGTCGCCCAGAGTCAGATCCTTATCCACCACACCCTGGGCGGCCAGAACCATCAGCGAGGTAACCGCGATGGCAATGACCAGACTTTGACCGATGTTCAGGATGCCCAGCGACGCTTCATTCTTGACATCTGCAGCTTCGAATTTCCTGAGGCTTTCGTCATAGCGGTTTGCCTCGTATTCCTCGTTATTGAAATACTTGACCGTTTCATAATTGAGCAGGCTGTCAATCGCCCGGGTATTGGCCTTGGCGTCGAGTTCGTTGGCGCGCCGGCGGATGTCCATACGCCATTCGGTCACCAGCACCGTAAACACCAGATAGACCACCACCGCGACCATCGTGATGGCCATGAACCGCCAGTCGAACTTGACCAGCAAAACCGCCGCCACCAATCCGAACTCGATGATGACGGGCACTATCGAAAACAGCATGTAGCTGAGCAGTGTCGAAATGCCGCGGGTGCCGCGTTCGATGTCGCGCGAAACGCCGCCAGTCTGGCGATCGAGGTGAAATCGCAGGCTCAGGCTGTGAAGGTGACGAAACACCTGAAGCGCCACGCGCCGGATGGCGCGCTTGGCCACTCTCACGAACACGATGTCGCGCAGTTCCGCAAACAGCGTGGTGGACAGGCGTAACAATCCGTATATCAGCAACAGCGCAAGAGGCAGCAACAGCACCGCTTGCCGGGGATCGAGCGCGTCGATGATTTCCTTCATTATCAGCGGTACGCCGACATTGGCGAACTTGGCTGCGGTAAGGCAGAGCAGCGCAACGGCCACCCGCCCCTTGAACTCCAGCAGATAAGGCAGCAGGGTGCGAATGTTCTTCCAGTTGCTACGGCGTCTGTCGCGCGCTGCGGCAGTCTGTGAAACGACGGTGGTGGCGTGGTTCAAGATGGATTCGGGAACGATGTCCGCGCCGGAAGGGGCGTAATGGTGCAAGTGTAATACGGGGCGAAGCTGTGCTGGAGGCACAGCATGATCAAGGCGCCGATCGATTGATGATGTATATTGGCGGCGATGGTGCAAGTTTGAGGCGGCGCAGTGGCGTCGACCTCGATTCATGACTTATTCGAAATTCAGGAGTGAATGCTCGATCATGGTCGCCGTTACGCGCTGGATCGTTGGTGTGATGATAGCTCTGGTGTTGCTGTTTTCGGCCTACACGTGGCTGGTTCTGACCTGGAGTTATTCCATCGGCGAGCGGGCCGGCTATGTCCAGAAACTGTCGAAGAAAGGCTGGCTCTGCAAAACCTGGGAAGGCGAGCTCGCGCTGGTGACCATGCCGGGCACGGTCGGCGAAAAGTTCTATTTCAGCGTCCGCGAAGAGGCAACCGCGCAGCAAATCAACCGGTCCATCGGCCGCCGGGTTTCTCTGCACTATGATGAACATGTCGGCGTGCCGAACAGTTGCTTCGGCGACACCGCGTATTTCATCAACAAGGTCACTGTCATCGAGGAACCGGTTCCGTTGAATGCACCACCCGCGCAACCGGCTGCTGCGCCGGCGGCCAGCCAGCCCGAGCCCTTGCCCGCGCCGAAACCCTAGAAGCCTGTCGGACTCAGGTGTTCGATCGCGAAACTGCGGAAGAGCAAGGATAGATCTCGACGCGCATATCGGGAATAGGCAGGGAGAAAGCGGCGAAATATGGACCGCTATCCCACTGTTACAGCCGAATCATCCCGAGTCCGAACAGCTCCCAGCCACGAACAAGGCACCATCACAAGAAATCGTGCGCCCGCCCGTAGCTTGAAATCCCGGTCAGCACGCGCACCGCGCCGTAAGCCATCCAGGTCATCACGCGCATGACAAATCCCATCTGGTGCGCGGATTCCAGCGTTATCGGTTTCGCGCCCGAAGCCATAGCCGAGCGCAGACTGTCGCGCAGTTCGGCGGCGAAGGCCGTATTGTCGACGACCACGTTGGCTTCCCGCGCCAGCAACAGACTGATCGGATCGATGTTGGAAGATCCCACGGTTGCCCACTGCGAATCGACCACCGCCACTTTCGCGTGCAGGTAGCTCAGATGATATTCGTGGATCTCAATGCCGGCGGCGAGCAACTGACGGTAGATCGCACGGGTGGCATAGTGAATGAGCACATACTCGACGCGCCCCTGCAACAGGAGGATCACGCGCACCCCGCGGGATCTTGCTTCGATCAACGCCTGCCGAAAGCGCATGCCGGGGAGGAAGTAGGCACTGGCGATCACGATTTCCGATCGCGCATTGGCCATGGCCGCAAGATATGCCTGCTCGATATCGTGACGGTGCCGGAAATTATCGCGTACCAGGAAGGCCGCGCGATGTCCGCCCGACACCATCGCCCCCTGCAGGCGCACGCCAGGCGACGCCGACCAGCGCTGACGCATGCCCGTCCAGGCCGCACGCATCCATGCGGAGCGCACCGCTGCGTACATGTCCACAATGAGTGGACCGCTCACGCGCACCGCAAAATCCAATCGCGGATATCCGGGCGCTGTCGCATCGATGTCGTCAATGATGTTGATGCCGCCACAGAATCCGGTCTTCCGGTCGATCACGGCCATCTTCCGGTGCAGCCGACGCAGCCGGGTACGCCTCAGCTTCAACAGCGAGATCTCGGGACGAAATACCAGTGCCTGCACGCCCGCTTTGATCAAGTGCGGATGCAGCTTGCGCTCAAACAATCTCGATCCAAAGCCATCGACCAGCAGGCGTACGGTCACGCCGCGACTGGCGGCGCGAAGCAGCGCCTGACAGATCCGATCTCCGGTCTCGTCCAGCGAGAAAATATAGGTCTCGAGATAAATTTCGCTTTGCGCCGCATCGATTTCTCGCTCCAATGCGGGAAAGTACTGCTCGCCGTTGCGCAGCAATTCGATGTGATTGCCGTCCCTGATCTTCATTCTTTTCTGATCAGGCGGGCCGACAGTGCAACATGGTCGGACAACCGGGCCCAGGCCCGGCCGTGATGCACATGCGTGCGCTCGACGGAAAAACCGCGCACATAAATGCGATCGAGCTGAAACACCGGAAACATGGCCGGATAGCTGCGCGCCGGGCGGCCGGAGGTGATTTCAAATACCTCGGAAACATTTAGGGCATTCACCAGCTCGGCGCTGGCAAGCCGGCGCCAATCGTTGAAATCGCCGGCAATGACAAGCGGCGCATCATCCGGAACCAGCTTTCGAATCCGCTCCTTCAATAGCACGATCTGCTTGCGGCGCCAGTGCCCAAGCAGTCCCAGATGCACATTGATGCAATGCAGATTTTGCGACCAACCCGGTATTTCGATCTCACAATGCAACAATCCCCGGCTTTCACTGCCGTGCATGGATATGTCTTCATTGTCCCAGCGGTAAATCGGATACTTGCTCAGAATCGCATTGCCGTGATGGCCTTCGTCGTAGACCGCGTTCTTGCCATAGGCAAAATCGTTCCAGATGGAATCGGCAAGAAATTCGTATTGCGGCGCCAGCGGCCAGTTGCGATGGCGCGCGGAGTGCTTTTCGTGCAAACCCTGAACTTCCTGCAGGAACACCAGGTCCGCGCCGATCGCGCGCAACTTGTCGCGCAGTTCGTGTACCGACATGCGTTGCTTGAACTGCGAGAAGCCTTTGTGGATATTGTAGGTAACAACTTCAAGCTTTTGCATTTTTCAGTCAGATCAAGGGGTGCCCGCAAGGGCGTCAGGGAGACGCGGGTGCCGCACGCCGCCGCGTGCTTTCGATTTCAAGAACCATTGCACGAAAGCGTGCTTCCACCAGGTTGCGCACCATCAGAGTCCCCACCAGCAAGGGGATGGAAAAGTCCGGCGTGAAACTTCCTTCATAGCGCAGGCGCAACCCGGATTCCAGCTGGTCTACATGATAGATCCCATGCATTTGCTTGAAGTTGCCGGATATCAACCGTGATTCAATCCGATGCGGCGGATACTCGAGCACTGCCAGACGGATCTGCATCGGGAACTTCAGGAACAGCAGACGCGCTTCCCCGCGTTGTTCGACGATCACACTCGTTCCTTCCCGGGATACGACGCGGCTGTCGAGCATTCCCGGGATGAATTGCGCAAGGCGGTCGTAATCCGTCAGTACGGTCCAGGCATCTGAAAAATCGGCATCGATCTCGGCCGCGGCCTGCACGTCAAACCGCTCGCCGTGACGCTCGGTGTGTACGCTGATCGGTGCTGCGGCACCCGGTAACGGAAACAGCAGCACAAGCAGCCAAGCCGCGTGACGCATCGCCGGGCTGCAACTGTGCAGGCTGACCAACGCGGCCAGACCGGCGTCAGGACACCGCGAGCATGCGTTCCAGCGCCACGCGCGCCAACTGCGCTTCACGCTCGGGAACCTTGATCTGGTTGACCACTTTGCCGTGCGCCAGATTCTCCAACGTCCAGGCCAGGTGTTGCGGGTCGATGCGCGCCATGGTCGAACACTTGCAAACCAGCGGCGCCATGAACTGAATCTGCTTGCCTTGCGGTTTGAGTTCCTCGGCGATGCGGTTGACGAGATTCAGCTCAGTACCAACCAGCCAGCGCGTATTTGCCGGCGCCGCAGTAATGGTCTTGATGATGGTGTCGGTTGATCCAACGTAGTCGGACAACTTGCACACTTCGAACATGCACTCCGGGTGTGAAATCACGAATCCGCCGGGATGCTGGTTGCGAAACTTCAGAATGTGTTGCGGCTGGAACATCTGATGCACAGAGCAATGTCCCTTCCAGAGCAGTATCTTCGCATCCCGGATTTGCGCCAGCGTCAACCCGCCCAGCGGCTCATCGGGATCCCAAACCTGCATTTGCTCCAGACCGATGCCCTTCTGGTATCCGCTCCAGCGGCCAAGGTGCTGATCGGGAAAGAACAGCACTTTTTCGCGCCGCGCGAACGACCAGTCCAGAATTTTCCCGGCATTCGACGATGTGCAGACGATGCCACCGTGTTCGCCGCAAAAGGCCTTGAGATCGGCGGCGGAGTTGATGTAAGTCACCGGCGTAATGGTCTGATCCGGATCGAGCACCGCCGACAGTTCGCGCCAGGCGCGCTCGACTTTCGGCAAACTCGCCATATCGGCCATCGAACAGCCCGCTGCCAGATCGGGCAGCACAACGATCTGGCCCGATTTTCCAAGAATGTCTGCCACCTCGGCCATGAAATGCACACCGCAAAACACGATGTACTGGGCATCGGTACTCGCCGACAGCCTGGACAGGCCCAGCGAATCACCCGTCAAATCTGCATGCCGGTAGACGTCTGCGCGCTGATAGTGATGGCCAAGAATGACTGCGCGACTGCCCAACGCCTTCTTCGCCGCGATTATGCGTGCCTCGCAGTCGTCATCCTGGAGCTGGCTGTAGCGGTCGAAAGCGATTGCAGTGGCAGGCATTAGGATCAGACTCCCCTTTAAGCGAATTCAGCGAAAAAAACCTTACCACACTGTGACAGGCGACGACGCCGAATGTTTCCTGCCCAGCGTCGTTTCCTCCGGCCGTGGCAAATCAGCCCTTGGCAGTGCGCGCCAGTTCCGGAAGCGCGCGCAGCACCTTGGCGTTGCTCCAGGAAAACACTTTTTCGGCGGCCTGCGCATGATGCATCCAGACATAGCCCACATGTTCGCGCGGCGATAAGTTGACCGGGACCGGCTCCGGCACGCACAAGCCAAACACATGCTCCAGATTGCGCGTGACCCCCGGTGCATAGCGCCAGCGCCACTGCGGATAAATTTCGTATTCGTTGCACAATTTCCAGTCGGTGAGCACGCCGGCTCTGGCGTCCAATCCGGTCTCCTCCCCAGTTTCGCGCGCGGCCGTCTGGCGCAAAGTTTCGCCCTCGTCCTGGCTGCCTGTCACAGACTGCCAAAACCCGGGCCGGTCAGCGCGTTCTATCAGCAGCACCTGCAAATCCGGTGTATGAATGACCACCAGCACCGAGATTGGAATCTTGTATGTCGTCACCGCCAGAAAGTTTCAGCCGTTTTCGGCGCTTGGCCATTCAAACGATTTTTGCCGCTTCGCTCTGACGCAAACGGATATGCAGCTCGCGCAATTGTTTTTCATCCACCGGGCCGGGCGCCTGGCACATCAGGTCCTGCGCGCGCTGGGTTTTCGGAAACGCAATCACGTCGCGGATGGATTCGGCGCCGGCCATCATGGTGACGATTCGATCCAGGCCAAAGGCCAGTCCGCCGTGCGGCGGCGCGCCGAACTGCAATGCATCGAGCAGAAAACCGAATTTCTGCCTGGCCGCTTCCGGCCCGATGTTGAGCGCGCTGAATACTTTCGACTGAACGTCCTGGCGGTGAATTCGCACCGAGCCGCCGCCAATCTCCCAGCCGTTGAGCACCATGTCGTAGGCCTTGGCGAGCGCTTTGCCCGGATCGCTGTCGAGAAAACCCTCATGGCCATCCATCGGACTGGTGAACGGATGATGGAGGGCGTCCCAGCGTTTTTCCTCGGCATTCCAGTCGAACATCGGGAAATCCACCACCCACAGCGGTCGCCAGGCCTTCTCCGCGAAACCTTTTTCGTGCCCGATTTTCGCGCGCAACGCTCCCAGCGAATCGTTGACAACCTTGGCCTGGTCGGCGCCGAAGAAAATCAGATCGCCATCTTTGGCACCAGAGCGCTCGACGATCGCCTTCAGCGCCGCGTCCGACAGGTTCTTGATGATGGGCGACTGCAAGCCCTCGCGCCCTCTTGCCGCTTCGTTGACCTTGATGTAGGCCAGCCCGCGGGCGCCATAGATGGCGACAAATTCCGTATAGCTGTCGATCTCGCCGCGCGTGAGGGAACCGCCGCCGGGAATGAGCAATCCGGCAACGCGT
>JANNTE010000386.1:0-6488 GCA_031403365.1 Betaproteobacteria bacterium
ACCGCGGCCGATTCGCCCCTACCCCTTCCGGTCCGCTGCACTTCGGCTCCATGGTTGCCGCGGTTGGCAGCTATCTTGACGCCAGGGCGCACGGGGGAAGTTGGGCCTTGCGCATCGATGATGTGGATGCGCCGCGAGTCGTACCTGGTTCCGTCGATTCGATCTTGCGTTGTCTGGAGGCGATTCACATGGCCTGGGATGGCGAAGTTGTATATCAGAGCCGGCATTCGGACGCCTACCAGGCCGCTCTCGATGAGTTGCGCGTCCGGCAAGTGCTCTACCCCTGCGCTTGCTCCCGCAAGGCCATCGAAGATGCTGCCATGTCCGGAGTGGATGGCCCCGTCTATCCGGGAACCTGCCGCGCAGGCCTGGCGCCAGGCCGGACGGCGCGTGCATGGCGCGTGCGTTGCGCCACGGCGATCATCGAATTCGAAGATCAGCTCCAGGGACCGGTGGGCCAGGATCTTGAACGCGATATCGGAGACTTCGTGCTGTTGCGCGCCGATCGCGTCTTTGCCTATCACCTTGCCTGCGTCGTGGACGACGACGCACAAGGCATCACTCACGTGGTGCGCGGCGCCGACCTGCTGGCTTCAACCGCAAGGCAGATCCATCTGCAACGATTACTTGGCTTTGCCACGCCGCAATATCTGCACTTGCCGATTGCGCGCAATGAGCAAGGCGAAAAACTTTCCAAGCAAACCCTGGCGCAGGCCGTGGAGCCGGATCGCGCAGCGATCGTCCTGGCCGATGTTCTTGGTTTCCTGAATCACGCCCCGCCGGATACGCTCCGCGCCGGGGGCGTGAGCGAACTGTGGGACTGGGCGCTGGAGAACTGGCACCGGGATCGACTCCCGCGCGAGTCCGGCAGACGCGTCACGTCTGCCTAGTTTCCCGACAGTCCCTGGAGAAATACTCCGGCCACTGAAAAACGCCGGCTATTGGGCGGTATTGCTAGTTCGCGGCCTGGGTTGGACCATCGCTCGCAGCGAGGCCGGAAACCCGGTTGCGCCCTTCGCGCTTGGCCCGATACAGTGCCGCATCGGCGCGCCGCAAAACCTCATCCATGGTGGCAGTGGTGACATCTTGCTGGGAAACACCGATGCTCACGGTGACCGATAGCGATAGATCCCCCACGACAATCGGCTGTTGCGCCATACTCAGGCGCAGACGCTCGGCCAGACGCACCCCCATGGGCAGATTGCCCCCGGGGCAGATGACGACAAACTCCTCGCCACCGATGCGCCCAACAATATCTTCCACGCGCGCACTACTGCGCAACAGCGCACCAACCTTGATCAACACCTGGTCACCGGTTTCATGGCCGTGATTGTCGTTGACCAGCTTGAAGGAATCGATATCGATCATCATGAGCGCGAACTGGCGTTGCGTGCGCTTAGACAGCGCCCACTCCTGCTCGATACGCTCCATCAAATGCCGCCGATTGGGCAATCCGGTCAGGGAATCGGTCAGCGCCGCCTGTTGCAGGCGGCGGTTTGCCACTGCAAGTTCGGTGCTGAATTTGCGCATGTTTTCGCGGTCGCGCTGCATATCTTCCTGCATGTGGATCACGCGCTCGGCCGCACGCAGACGCGCAGTCAGCACCTTGGGATTGAACGGCTTGGTCACATAGTCATCCACGCCCGCCTCGAAGCCCTCCACCAGTTCATCGTCATGCGCCATCCCGGTGAGCAGCATGAAGTACATCTTTCTGCCTTCCTCGGTATCGCGCAACGCACGGCAAAACATCACCCCATCGAGTTCCGGCATGGTCCAGTCGGAGATCACCAGTTGCGGCTTTACTTCGAGAGCAAGCTTCAATGCCTCGCGGCCGTTCATCGCCACCGCAACCTTGTGACCTTGTTGCACGAGCGTCTGCTCGAGCACGAGACGCATGGTCGCGTCATCATCAGCAATCAGGATGCTCATCGGCAGGGCGGCCTTGTGCGGCTTGGTGCGATCGTGGTCGGCGGTGTCGGTGATTCTGATCGTCTGCTGCTCGAATTTCGCGACGTCCTGAGTCTTGACTTCCAGCATGTTGCCCCATTCGCGCCACTCGGCCACGATATGGTCAATGCTCGCACCCAGGAGGTCAGCATCCAGTCCCACTTTTGCTGCGTCCAGAATCAGGGCTGGCACCATGACTCTTCGCTCGGATTCGGACTGCACACAGTAGCCGCCAATGGCGGCCGCCAGCGACATCATGTGTAACAGCAGATAGTCACGCGAGCCATGCGGCACCTCAGCCGCGTCGGGATTTTCGTGGCGTTCGATGGCAAAGACGAATGGCTTCGGCAGCTTCCAGTCTTCGACCATGGCCGCGCCCAGCTCACAGTGGTCGGTCTTGAATTCCCGGCGTTCCGATTCCGGGCGCATCGACGGTGCCGCATCGCGCATCTTGTCGAGTACCACCGAATACTCTTTCGGATACACGGTTGCCAGCGCCAGGCTGCCCACATCGGCCAGCAACCCACAGGTAAAAGCCTCGTCCGCCGCGCTGATCCGCATGCGCAAAGACAACGTATTGGCCGCAACCGCCGTGGCAAGGCAGCGAGACCAGAATCGCGAGTAATCAAACCCGCGGCAGATGCCCGAACGATTTTGCCCGAGAACCGAGAAACCCAGCACCAGCTGGCGTACGACATTCAATCCGGCGCGTTGAATGGCATCGGGAACTGATACCACCGGACGGCGCGGTCCGTTGGACGCCATGTTGGAGAACTTGATGATGCGACCAGACAGTGCCGGATCCGCTTGCATGGTCCTGGCAATTTCGTCGATGGAGACATCGTCTTTTCGGGTCAAGTCAATCAGACGCAATGCCACGCCGGTGGGGGATGGCAGCTTGCCGCCAGCGAGCATTTCGTCAAAGAGTTCTTTTGAAATCGCCATGGGAGTCTGGGCCTTGCAATGCTTGCCGTTGTTCAGCGGTTGCCAA
This sequence comes from Betaproteobacteria bacterium, assembly GCA_031403365.1. Lineage (GTDB taxonomy): Bacteria > Pseudomonadota > Gammaproteobacteria > Burkholderiales > JACQAP01 > JACQAP01. The sequence goes on from JANNTE010000386.1 coordinate 2,939, forward strand.
TCATTGGTTGTTGGGACGCTGTTGTGCAGCGCAGGTCGGCTGGCCGTTACTGGTGCCGGCTCGATATCCAGACCCGTAAGGACTATCGGATTCCCGGCCTCAATCTTTAGCGTTGATCCTGCGACAGCAGGGTCTGAAGGCGCTCGGAAAGCCGGTACCGGGGATAGTGTTGCTGGAATTCGCGGAGTTCAAGGCGCGCTTCGGCCACTTTGCCCTGGTGTAGCAATTCTTCGACATGCGCAAGCCACTCCTGTTGAGGCAACGGCGCGGATGCTTCCTTCTTGAGTAAAGCGCGCTGTTCCAGCCGTTTTTTCTCCTGCCTTGGCGCCTGCGCGTCAGAGTTCGCTGCCGGCCGCGCCGCAGTTGCGCCACTGACTTCCGTGCGCGCAGCAGCTTCGTTGGCATCCGCAAGCCGGGATTGTTCTGCTTCGATCGCATCAATCCGACCGGCTGCCGCAGGCGTTGATGCTGCCGCCAGCTCGGCCGCCCCTCCCGCTGCCATGGTCGGTGCCGAAGCGAATTGCTCCGGAACCCCTGCCGGGCGATCATCGCGGGAACTGCGCTTGCGCGAAGGCGGTATCTGCAGATCATCCTCGGTTCGCTCTCCAGGCTGGTGTTTCATCGCTGGTGCCGGCGCGTCGGGTCTTGCAAGTTTGGCGTCGGCTGGGTTGGACTGCTTTGCGGCCGGCTGCTCCATCGACGGCAAGGGCGGCTCGCTCTCGCGAACCAGCAATACCAGTGACGTGCCGATCACCAGCATGGCGGCCAGCGATACCGGCACCTGCCAGTGGCGGCGCTTGCGCGGCCGCGCCACTTCGCGGCGCGCGGCAGCGAGGATGAGGGCATCCACCTGCACGGCGGGTTCATCCTGCGCGCCGGCACGGTAATGCGCGCGCAACCCGGCGCTTATGCTTTCCATTTCGCGCTCTTCAGGCGACATCGGCTTCATGCTCGACTCCTTCGCGCAATTTGGCCAGCGCATAGCGTAAACGGCTCTTCACAGTTTCCCGGCCCACCGCGGTCACTTCGGCAATTTCCTCCAGCGTCAGCCCGCCTTCTTCGTGCAACAGGAAAGCTTCGCGCTGTTCGGCCGGCAGCATCGCCAGCGCATTGAGCAGCCGTGCTGCCGATTGCCGCAAAGCCGCGGCGCGCTCGGGCTGGTCGCGTTCCGGTCCCGCCACTTGATGGCCCGCGTCCTCATCGTCATCGAGTGAAATGAGGTGCAGTGGCGTCTTGCGGCGAAAATGATCCATCACGCAATTGTGCGCAACGTGATACAGAAAAGTCGCGAAACGCGCCTCCACCCGATAACGCAGGCGCGAAGTCACGATCTTGATCCAGATTTCCTGGAAGATCTCCTCGCTCGCCGAACGCAACCCCACCTGGCGCAGCACATAGCGGAACACCCCGCCGCGATGGCGGCCGTATAACTCCTCGAAAGCCGCGGCATCGCCATCGCGATAGCGCAACATCAACTGCTCGTCGGATACCGGTTCGGCGCTCACAAGCGCAAGTTTAGCCGCATGCATGACAGATCAGACTGGATAACCAGCACCTCCATGAGCCTGTCGGACTTGGGATGACTTGGCCGCAACGGCGGGAGAGCGATCCATGATTCGCCGCTCGCGCATTGCATATGCCTGGTATGCGCTTCGAATTCGTCAAATTCTGTTCTCGCTCTCTCACCGTTTTGCTATCGAACACCCGAGTCCGACGGGCTCCTGGCCGCGATGTGGCGGATCCGGAACGAATCCACCGGGGAAAGGCGTTGGCGCGCAGCGCGGGGAGCGGATTACGCCACGTGCAAGCAGATTCTCATAGGTGTCGTAGCGAATTGCGATGACTTCCACCGGCACATCCGTGTCGCGCTCGAATTCAACAAGCCGCGCCGGCGCATGCTGCTGGCGGCCATGGCCGGTGCCGATTTTCTTTTCCGTCTCCGCGGCCCCAGCCGCACGCGAGGTACGGTCGGCGGGCGCGGCGGAGCGCGCCGCGCTGTCGCTTGCCCCGCCCGCTCCGCTGCGATAGTCATGCTCCTGCAACTCTGCCGGCGCCTCTGCTCTGCGCCGGAACAGCGCCACCCCGATTACACCCGCATGGTCCGGTCGCCCTGTGCGCGCGGCGTAGGAATCTCCCAGGTCGGTGAAATAGAACGCGGCCACCTTGTTCAGGCTCTTGCGCCAGCCGGAAATCGACAGCGGGCTGCCGCGCTCGATGACGTAGCCACTTTGCGAAACGGCGGCGGTTTCGCCGCTCACGACATTGACCCCGTCCACCGATACCACCGCCAGCAAGTCGGCGTGGTCGCGGTTGCGCACCTCGATCCGGTACTCGCTGCCGGGCCGCCCGGCCACGAACCATTGGCCATCGTTTTCGTAGACCGGCAGCTTGCGTCCGGCTTTCCGGTCGAAGATCTCGACATTCGCCAGCTGCCCCGCTGCCAGGGCCTGATTGGCCATTAGAAACAACGTCAAAAACGGCATCATGCGTTTCATGGTGCGCTCCACTTTTGTGAGAACACCGCTGTAAACGCGTGCCGGGGACAAACGGGGTTAAGTCAATCGCCTCTATCCGGGGCGGCCGGTCTTGACGAAATCCAGTGCGGCTTTAAACAGCGCGAGATCTTTCCCGTAGTCGGCTGCGTCGGCGCGATTGATCTGTATCCATTCCCGGGTGCTGGCAAGGCCGCGAGGCTGAAACGACACCACATCGTTTCTAGAGAACTGCAATTCGGTGGCCACGGCTGCAGGCAGGCGCAGTCCGATCCCTTCACCGCTGATGCAGGCGAACATCTTGTCGCTGACGAAGTACGCATCAAGGCCATTAATTTTTCTTGCACTGGCCCCGGGAAGATTGAGTAGCACGGCGTCGATTTGCGCCTTGCGGCTGGACGCGATTGAATCAGCAGTCAAAGGTAAGGCCGTCCGGATCGTAACGAATAAGGAGATTTAATCATGAAAAGCAATCCCCGGCCTGGCTTCGCCCTGATCCGGCTCACCGGTTGGCCAATGCCAGTACCGATTCCACCACCGCACCCGGCGCCTCACGCGGCAGAAAATGCCCCGCAACCGGAATCAGTTTCCTCTCATACGTGCCGGAAAAATAGCGCGCATGCTGTTCCGATTGTTCGGGCGGCCCCACCCCATCGCAGACCCCGTGCAAAACCACGGTCGGCGCAGCAATGAACGGCTGGGCCGCGAGCCGCTGTTCGATATCGTGGTATTCGGGGGCTCCGGGCGCGTTGCCATAGCGGTGCCGGTAGGAATGAATCGTGACCTCGACAAAATCCGGATTGTCGAAGCTCGTCGCGGTGGACTCGAAAGTCTGGTCATCGAAATGCCAGTTGGGCGACCATTGCCACCAGAGCAGCCTGGCGATGTCGCGGCGATTGCGGCTCAGTCCTGCGCGCCCGCGTTCGGTGTGGAAGTACCACTGATACCAATAGCGATGCTCCTGCGCCGCATCCGCCGCTGCGCCGGCTCGGGCAATGTTCTGAATCGCATATCCGTTGATCGTCACCAGGGCGCGCACCCGTTCCGGCCACAGCGCA